>JAJYVX010000247.1:0-1200 GCA_021791795.1 Actinomycetes bacterium
CGGCATCCTCGGCGTCTGCGACCGACACGGCGTTCTCCCGGGCCAGCACACCGGCAAGCATCTGGCGGAACGGGGCCTCGGCCGCCTGCTCGTCATGCTTCGCCCGGACGGCGGCCTTCAAGAGCGGGAACATCCGCAGGTACCTGCGCCGCTCGAGGCGAGAGCGAAGGAAGCGCTCCATGTCCTCCACCTGGGCGAGGTCGAAGGGGATGACGAGCTCGGAGGTTGCCTGGAACGTGCACGAGGCCCGGACCTTGGCGGGCCCGTCGTCGTAGCGCCACCCGGTCGCCCGAGAGGGCTTGCGCCACACGTGGTCGGTCCGGTCGTAGAGGATCTTGAGCTTCCCGCCGGGGAGGCGCTCGGTGACCGTGTGAGGGACGAAGGACTTCGGACGCTCGGCGCTGGTTGGCCAGACGTCCCACTCGTCCTTGGTGCCATAGGTGTTGAAGGCGCCGATGATCCGCATGCCGGGGCGCACCTTGCGCATCAGCCGTTCCTGCCAGGCGGAGAACGGCTCTGCGCCGTCGGTGAGCACGCGCTCGGCGTCCGTCACGATGACGATGCGCCCAACGTCGTAGTCGTCGATGCCGAGGAAGCTCACTGGTCGGGCGATCGGGCGGAAGACCGGGGTGCGGTCGCAGAGGCCCTGGAGGATCAGTCCAACCCGCATGTAGTGCCGGCGGATGGCGTCGGCCTTCTCCTCGGCTTTCGTCCACTGCAGCGTGCCAGGCTCGAGCTCGACCCGCTCGTGCTCGCCGGTGTCCCAGTTGCGCTCCCGGCGGACGAAGCAGTCGGTGAACTCGGACGCAGTCGGGACGAGGCGCGGCCCGGCAACGAAGTTCGTCACGTACCGGTAGAGGCACTCTCCGTTGCGGATCAAAAGGTAAGTCTGCTTGTTCTCCTCCTCCATAGCGGAGCTCGTCCACGGGTCGCCGTAGTCCTTCTCGCTCCAGCGGGGGACGAGCGCGACGACGCCCTTGTCCTCGGGGAAGACCTGCTCGAGATGTGCCGGATCCTCGAGCAGCCAGCTGTCGAACTCCTCGATCGAGCGGGCGTCGATCCCGCCCTCCTCGGTGGCGACCGCGCACTCCTCGTCCATCGCCAGCACGAGCTGACGGACGATGATCGGCGTGTCGGGGGGAGCGGGCTCGCCGTCTTGGAGCTGGACGACCCGCTCCTCGTCGCCGGCGTAGAGGCTGA
>JAJYVX010000247.1:1217-3749 GCA_021791795.1 Actinomycetes bacterium
CAGTCCCTCCTCCAGGCGCTTCAACTTCTCCTCGAGCGGACGACGGATGGCGAGCGCCTCTTGCATCTGGGCGTCGAAGAGCGCCTCCATCTCCTTACGTTTGGCGTCGAGCGCCATGCGCGTCCGCAGCGCCACGCTGCGCGTGTGCTGGAGCCGGGTCTCGACCGCGGCGAGCGACGAGCTGCTTTGAGGGAGGAGCGCCGTGCTGTGCTCGGCGTCGAGCGCCTCCTCTTCCTCGGTCAGCTCGCGTGCCTTCACCTCGAGCTCGGCCAGCTCGATGGACGCCTGGGCAATGGCCCGGGCGCGCGCCAAGGGGTCGGGACCGGCGGGAACGAGGTCAGCGCCCATCGGGCTCTTCCTCGGCAGCCGGCGTCGGTGATTCCAGGAACCGGAGCGTGTTCACGTCGACGATGTGAACGAAGTCGTAGGACCTTCCGGTCGGACCACGAACCGCCTGTTCCGTCCTTACGTCGACCGAACCCGGTTGTTTCGGCCTCGAAGAGGACCCGATGATCACCCCGACGAAACACTGGGCGCCGACGGTCCCCGCCACGCGCATCCCTTGGAGCGATCCGACCGGAAGATGACCGCTCGTGTCGAACGCGTCACCGTGGATGCACACCCGCGTCGGCTTCCACTCGACGTGAACGAGGTCCCATTCCCCGTCGCCGCGCTGGAAGATGTCGTACCCGCACTTAGCACAGCGTTCCTGTACGAAGACGTCAGTGCCCGTCACCGCGCACCACCTCTGGTGTCGACCGGCGCCCGCTTGATCTCCTCGTCGGAGACGAACAGGTCGTAGCCACCACGCGGATAGGTCTCGTTGCCGACGACCACCACGCATTTCCAGCCGCCCCGTGTTATCTTGTAAGGCACCATCACGAGCCCGGTGCGCGGGAAGTACAGGACGAGGCCCTTCACGTCGTGGACGTGCTCGCGCACGACCGAGAACTGCGCCAACTGCTCGTTGATCGACTTCGCCACAGGTTCCATCACCGCACCTGAGGGCGGCAAACGGTCTCGTCCCGACGACGCATCACGAAGACCCACTCGTGCTCCACCCGGGCACCATGATTCTGGCCGTAACGCATCCGCGGCGTGGGCACGGTGACGTCCTGCTCGGGCACAAGCAGGCCGGTCCGTACCATCGCCTCTCGCCACCAACCGGCGACGTCCACCTCCCGGTGGTTGCGGATGTGGTTCGAGACGTTGACGACCACGAGGCCGCCGGGTGCGGTGACCCGCACCATCTCGGCCAGGATCCGAAGGTGCAGCTCCTGGTACTTGGCCCCCCACTGGAGACCGCCGCCGTTGTTGGGCGAGAGCTTGCGGCCGAGCTTGTGGCGGTAGGTGATCCGGTCGGTGAGCTGGCCGGCCCTCGGCCCCGTCTTGTAGACGTCCTTCGCCTCGTGGGCGTCTGCCATCCGGTTCCCGTAGGCCGGGCTGGTGATCGCAGCGTCGAAAGCATGGTCGGAGAACGGCAGCGCCGTCGCGTCGGCGACCACGGTCCGGGAGTGGTAGGCGGCCCACTCGGGCTCGAGCTCCACCCCGAGCGTTGTCGCACCTGCGAGCTCGTGGATCTTCCCGGTCCCGGCCATCGGGTCGAGGACGCGGAGATGGCGCTGGTGCCGGCGCGACTCTGCATCGAGAGTGCTCTGCAGCACCTCGAGGATCGCATCGGAGAACTTCGCCGGATGGGGCCGGAGCTCGACGACCGTCATGACGACTCCATCGCCAAGGCTGCGTCCTGGCGAAGGAGCTCCATAGCCTCTCGCTCGAGACGACGCAACGTGTTCTGGCTGATGCCGAGCACCTCGGCGACCGCGCTTTGAGACATCGGCGGCGCGCCGTCCAGGCCGAAGCGGAGACGGACGAGGTCTGGAAGCACACCGGGCAAGCGACCGACAGCGGCTCTGAGATCGCCGTCTCGCACCCTCTGCTCGGCCAGCTCGTCGGTGCCCGGTGCGTCGTCAGCAATCACGTTGGAGAGCACCGAGTCGCCCGACTCGGTGTACGACGCGTCCAGGCTGGCGGTCACCCGCGACGTGAACGGACGCTCCTCGCCGAACCGCTCAGCTGCCGCCTCGGCTTCGAGGACCTCTCTGGGGATCCGGATCGTGCGCCCGTAGGCGGCGACGGCAAGCTGCATGGCGCGGCGGATCCACCAGGTCGCGTAGGTGGAGAATCGGTAGCCGGCGTCGGGGTTGAACTTCTCGATGGCCGTGCGCAGCCCGAAGATGCCCTCCTGGACGAGATCGTCGAGCTCGACGCCGCGGTCCTGATAGGACCGGGCCCAGTGCAGGACCAGGCGCAGGTTCGAGACGAACATCTCGTCGAACGCCGCCCGGTCGCCGTCTCGTGCACGGCGAGCCAGCTCGAGCTGGCGGTCGTGGGCGGGAGGCGGCGGGAGGTCGACCGTCGAGCCGGCAAGGGTCGGCATCACGCGCCGCCGATGCCGCTGCAAAACGCCAGGACCTCTTCCATCTCACCTGCGAGCGCATCAGGCGTGCCGTCGTTCACGACGACCAGGTC
>JAJYVX010000039.1 GCA_021791795.1 Actinomycetes bacterium
ACGCCGAGGGCGAGATCGTCACGTTCGTCGACGAGCTGCACACCATCGTCGGCGCCGGCGCCGCCGAAGGCGCCATGGACGCTGGCAACATGATCAAGCCCATGCTCGCCCGCGGCGAGCTGCGACTCATCGGCGCGACGACCCTCGACGAGTACCGCAAGCACATAGAAAAGGACGCGGCACTGGAACGGCGCTTCCAGCCGGTGCTCGTCAACCCGCCGTCGGTCGAGGACACCGTCGCCATCCTCCGAGGGTTGAAGGAGCGCTACGAGGTCCACCACGGGGTGCGCATCCAGGACGCCTCCCTCGTGGCCGCAGCCGTGCTCTCGGACCGCTACGTCACCGGGCGCTTCCTGCCGGACAAGGCGATCGACCTCATCGACGAGGCGGCGAGCCGGCTGCGCATCGAGATCGACTCGATGCCGACCGAGCTCGACGTCGTGAACCGCCGCCTGCGCCAGCTCGAGATCGAAGAGGTAGCCCTGCAGAAGGAGGAGGACGCAGCCTCAAAGGAGCGGCTGCAGCGCCTCGAGCAGGAGATCGCCAACCTCCGGGAGCAGTTGACCGCCATGACGGCGCACTGGCAGTCCGAGAAGCACGCCATAGCCGCCATCCGCCAGCTGAAGAGCGAGGTCGAAGCCGCGAGGGGGGAGATGGAGGGCTTCGAGCGGACCGGCGATCTCGAGCGGTCTGCCGAGATCCGCTACGGGCGCCTCCCGGACCTCGACCACCGCATCGAAGCGGCGACGGCGCCGCTCGCCGAGCTGCAGGCGGGCGAGAAGATGCTGAAAGAGGAGGTCGACGCCGAGGACGTGGCCGAGGTCGTGTCGCGCTGGACGGGCATCCCGGTGTCTCGGCTCGTCGAGGGCGAGGTCGCGAAGCTGGTCCATCTCGAGGATCTCATGCGGGCAAGGGTCGTCGGCCAGGAAGAGGCGGTGACCGCCGTCGCCAACGCCATCCGCCGCAGCCGGGCCGGGCTGTCCGATCCAAATCGGCCCATCGGCTCCTTCCTCTTCCTCGGGCCGACGGGCGTGGGCAAGACCGAGCTCGCCCGGACGCTGGCGGAGATCCTCTTCGACGACGAGCGCGCCATGGTGCGCATCGACATGGGCGAGTACCAGGAGCGGCACACGGTCTCGAGGCTCGTCGGAGCGCCGCCCGGGTACGTCGGCTACGACGAGGGCGGGCAGCTGACAGAGGCTGTAAGGCGGCGGCCGTACTCGGTAGTCCTCCTGGACGAGATCGAGAAGGCGCATCCCGACGTCTTCAACGTGCTGCTGCAGGTCCTCGACGACGGACGCCTGACGGATGGGCAGGGCCGCACCGTCGACTTCACGAACGCCGTGCTCATCATGACATCGAACCTGAAGGGGGAGCCGATCGCCTTCTTCAAGCCGGAGTTCGTGAACCGGATCGACGAGATCGTCCGCTTCCGGTCGCTCACCCGCGACGACTTGTCGACGATCGTCGACATCCAGCTCCGCTCTCTCGAGCGACGCCTCGCCGAGCGACGCCTCGCCCTCGTGGTGACCGACCCCGCGAAGCAGTGGCTCGGCAACCGCGGCTACGACCCGAGCTTCGGCGCGAGACCGCTCCGGCGCGTCATCCAGCGTGAGATCGGCGACAGGCTCGCCGTGGCCCTGCTCGAGGGCAAATTCTCCGACGGCGAGACAGTGACGGTCGACGTGGCCGGCGCCGAGCTCACCCTCGGCTGATCCACCCTCGACGCACCCGTTTGACCCTGCGCTCGCGGGGCACGTCGCCTAGGCTGCCTCCGTGCCCGCGACCGTGGTGGTCGGAACCCAGTGGGGTGACGAGGGCAAGGGCAAGCTCACCGATCTCCTTGCGAAGGACGTCCGCCTCGTCGTCCGTTACCAAGGGGGTCACAACGCCGGTCACACGATCGTCGTGGACGGCGAGACCTTCGCCTTGCAGCTCGTGCCGAGTGGGGTCCTCTACAGCCATACGACCCCCGTGATCGGCAACGGCGTCGTGGTCGATCCGGCCGTCCTGCTCGAGGAGTGCGAGATGCTGGAACGCCGGGGCATCGACACTTCCCGGCTCGTCGTGTCCGGCAACGCGCACCTCATCATGCCGTACCACTACGAGATCGACCGGATGACCGAACGATTCCTCGGCCACAACAAGCTCGGGACCACGAAACGGGGCATCGGCCCTGCCTATGCCGACAAAGCCTCCCGCATCGGGCTCAGAGCGCAGGACCTCCTCGACCCGAAGATATTCCGCGAGAAGCTCGACGTCGTCCTCCGCGAGAAGAACGCCCTGCTCTCCCGTGTCTACAACCGGCTTCCTCTCGACGCCGGTGAGATCGCCGACCTCTACCTGGGAGAGCTGGCGCCGCGGGTGGCACCGATGCTCGGCGACGCCGTCGCTCTCGTGCACGAGGCCCTCGACACGGGAGAGCAGGTCATGCTCGAAGGCGCCCAGGCGACCTTCCTCGACCTCGACCACGGCACGTATCCGTTCGTGACGTCGTCCAACCCGACGGCGGGAGGAGCCTGCGTGGGTACCGGCATAGGTCCCCGCGACATCTCGCGGGTGGTCGGCATCGTGAAGGCGTACACCACACGGGTCGGCTCCGGCCCTTTCCCGACCGAGCTCCACGGGGAGATGGCTGACATCCTCGTCGAGCGCGGCCACGAGTACGGGACGAACACAGGCCGGCGACGGCGCACCGGCTGGCTCGACCTCGTGATGATCAGGCAGGCCGTAAGGCTGAACTCCATCTCCGAGCTCGCCATCACGAAGCTCGACGTGCTTTCCGCCTTCGACCGGATCAAGGTCTGCATGGCCTACGAGGCCGACGGCCGCCGCTTCGACCACATGCCGTACCACCAGTCTGTGCTGCACAAGGTCGAGCCGATCTACGAGGAGCTACCCGGCTGGCGCAGCGACCTGACGGACGCCACGTCCGCCGACGAGCTACCCGCCGCGGCCCGCGCTTACCTCGAGCTCGTGTCGAGCGAGGCGGGCGTGCCGGTGAGCTTCGCAAGTGTCGGGCCGGGCCGGCAACAGTACGTGTCCTTCGCGGCGTGACCGCCCATAGGGTGTGCATAGTGGGCTCGGGAGCCCGGGAGCACGCGCTCGCGCTCGCGCTCGGCCGCTCCGCCGACGTCCTCGTGACGCCCGGCAATCCCGGGATCCGCGGGAAGACCGCCGAGGGCTTCACTCTCACCTCTGAGGACCGCCCCGCGCCGCTCGTCGAGGCGGACCTCTACGTCATCGGTCCCGAGGCTCCCCTCGTGGACGGCATGGCGGACGACCTCCGCGCAAGCGGGTGCCTCGTGTTCGGGCCGGGGCGGGACGGCGCCAGGCTCGAGGGCTCGAAGATGGCGATGAAGCAACTCTGCTCCGAAGCCGGCATACCGACAGCTCGCTGGGCCGCCTTCGACGAGCTCTGGCCCGCCGTCCGCTTCCTGCGGGCACTGCCCGGGCCGTATGTCGTGAAGACGGACGGCCTCGCGGCGGGAAAGGGCGTCCTCGTCACCCCGGACGTCGAAGAGGCGATCTCGGACGTCACGGCGAAGCTCTCCGGGTCGAGCTTCGGCGCGGCCGGAGAGCGGGTCGTCATCGAAGAAGCGATGTCGGGGCCCGAGCTCTCCCTGTTCGCCGTGTGCGACGGGAGACGATCCGTGCCCCTCGCCCCGGCCCAGGACTACAAGCGCGTCGGTGACGGCGACACCGGACCCAACACCGGGGGCATGGGCGCCTGCTCCCCGCTGCCCGGCGTCGGCGAGGCTCTGGTCGACGACGTGATGGACCGCATCGTCTCGCCCGCCCTCTCCTTTCTCCACCGGTCGGGTGTCGACTACCGGGGGCTCCTCTACGCCGGTCTGATGCTCACGGCTGACGGTCCGCGCCTCGTCGAATTCAACGTCCGTTTCGGCGATCCGGAAACCGAGGTCGTGCTCGCCCGCATGTCGGGCGACCTCACCCGGCTGCTCGCCTGTGCCGCCGAAGGCGACCTCCGCCCGGCCGCAGGCGAAGCAACGTTCCGGGACGAGGCGGCCGTCTGTGTCGTCGCCGCGGCCCCCGGTTACCCGTCCGCACCGGTTCTCGGTGGTCCAGTATCGGGCGTCGAGCGTGCGGGTACCCTCGAGGGCGTGACGGTGTTCCACGCCGGGACGAGGCTCCGCGACGACGGCACGCTCGTGACGGCGGGCGGAAGGGTGCTCTGCGTGACTGCTCTCGGGCGCGATCTCGCATCGGCCCGCGAGCGCGCCTACGAAGCGGTCGGGCTGGTCGAGTTCGAGGGCAAGGTCGTTCGGCACGACATCGCCGAGGCGGCGGCGAAGGGTGAGCTCGGTTGATCGAGCGCTACTCGCTCCCCGAGATGGCCGCTCTCTTCTCCGACGGGGCGAGGCTCGCGCTCTGGCTCGACGTCGAGCTGCTCGCCGTCGAGGCATGGGCCGGGCTGGGTGCGATACCGGCGGAGCACGCCCGCTCCTGCAGGGAGCGGGCACCGCGTGTCGACGCGGACTTCGTCCGTGCCGTGGCCGAGCGCGAGCTCGTGACGGATCACGACGTGGCCGCATTCGTCGACGTCACCCAGGCTCGGATCGGCCCGCCGGAGGGCAACTGGATCCACCACGGCCTCACATCCTCGGACGTGGTCGACACGGCGCTGTCGGCCAGCCTCAAGGCCGCCGCCGGGCTGCTCGTCGAAGCCTCGTCGGACTTCGTGAGAGCGCTCCGGCACCGTGCGGTGGAGCAGGCGGACACGCCGATGGTCGGGCGGACCCACGGGATGCACGCCGAGCCGACGACGTTCGGGAACGTGCTGGCGCTCTTCTGCCTGCAGGCGGCGCGCGACCGCGACCGGTTGCGCCGCGCCGCCGAGCAGATCTCGGTCGGCAAGCTCTCCGGCGCCGTCGGGACGTACTCGAACGTCGATCCGTACGTGGAGGAGCACGTCTGTGCCGCGCTCGGGCTCCGGCCCGTGCCGGCCACCCAGGTGATCTCCCGGGACAGGCACGCCGAGTACCTCTATGCCTGCGCCGCAGCCGGCACCACCGTGGAGGCCGTCGCGCTCGAGGTGCGCCACCTGCAGCGCTCCGAGGTCGGAGAGGCAGCAGAGCCGTTCAGGGAGGGGCAGAAGGGCTCATCGGCCATGCCGCACAAACGCAACCCGATCACGGCGGAGCGGCTCACAGGTCTCGCCCGGCTGCTCCGCGGCTACCTGCTGTCGGGCTTCGAGGACGTCGCCTTGTGGCACGAACGCGACATCTCGCACAGCTCGGTAGAGCGGGTCATCCTCCCCGACGCGAGCCTCGTCGCCTACTACTCGCTGCGAAGGGCGGCTCGCCTCGTCGACGGCCTCGTCGTGCGACCGGACCGCATGCTCGAGAACCTGACGGAGCTTTCGCACGGCCTCGTGTTCTCGCAACCCGTGCTCCTCGCTCTCGTCCGTGCCGGGCTCAGCCGAGACTCGGCGTACAGGATCGTGCAGCGTGATGCCGGGATCGCTCACGAGGAGAGGGTCTCGTTCCGCTCCGTCTTGGAGAAGGACGCGGACGTGGTAGCGCTCCTAGGGCCGTCGAAGCTCTCCGGCGCGCTCGACGAGGCGTTCGACCTCACGCGATCGCTCGCCCGGGCAAGAAGGACCATCGACGCATTGGAGGAAATAGCCGAATGACGCTCCGACACATCTACTCGGGAAAGGTACGCGACGTCTACGACGCCGGAGACGGACTCCTGCTCATGGTCGCGTCGGATCGCATCTCCGCCTTCGACCGGGTCTTCCACGAGCCCGTGCCTGACAAGGGACGCGTTCTCACAGCTGTGACGCAGTACTGGTCGGAGCTCTTCTCCGGCATCGCGCCGACGCATCTCGTCACCACCGACCCGAGCCTCTTCCCTGACGGAGCTCAAGACGTCGAAGACCTTGCCGGCCGGGCCATGCTCGTCCGCCGCGCCGAGATGCTCCCACTCGAGTGCATCGTGCGCGGCTACCTCTCCGGCTCTGCCTGGAAGGAGTACAAGGCGACCCAGACGATGCACGGCACGGCGCTTCCTCCGGGAATGGTCGAGTCCGAGCGATTGCCCGAACCTGTCTTCACGCCGTCGACCAAGGCCACCGAGGGCCACGACGAGAACATCTCCTTCGAAGACGCGGCGAAGCTCGTCGGCCCCGAGATCGCCGCTCGTGCCCGTGAGATCAGCCTCGCCGCCTATTCGAGAGGGGCCGAGCAGGCGCTCGCACGGGGCTTGATCGTGGCGGACACGAAGTTCGAGCTCGGCTTCGTGGACGGCGAGCTCGCGGTCTGCGACGAGATCCTCACCCCGGACTCGAGCAGGTTCTGGCTCGCCGAGGAGTGGGAGCCCGGCCGCACGCCGCCCTCCTTCGACAAGCAGCCGGTACGGGACTGGGCCGAGGCGACCGGCTGGGACAAGGCATCCGAACCGCCGCCCCTGCCGGTCGGGGTGATCGAAGCCACACGCGACCGGTACGTGACCGCCTACGAAAAAGTGAGCGGGAGGCGGTTCGCCGACTGGTGGGGAGTCGCGTGAAGTTCGCCGTCACGGTCGAAGTGAGCGGCCTCGAAGGGATCTCGGACCCGGAGGGCCAGACGATCGAACGTGCCTTGCCGCTCCTCGGCTTCGAGGGCGTGGAGCACATGCGGGTCGGCAAGATGTTCCGCTTCGAAGTGGAGGCACCCGACGCCGCGGCTGCAAGAGAGACGAGCGACCGGCTCTCTGCGACCCTCCTCGCCAACCCTGTGATCGAGAGAGCCGACGTCCGGGTTGGTGAGCCGGGAACAGCCGGTTGACGCCCTCTACGGGGCCGCGCATAGGCGTGGTCGTCTTTCCCGGATCGAACTGCGAGCACGACGTCGTGCTCGCGCTGAGGCACAACGGTGCCGACGCCCAGCTCGTCTGGCACGGCGAACGCTCTCTCGCTGATTTCGTCGCCGTAGTCGTGCCCGGTGGGTTCGCCCACGGCGACTACCTGCGGCCGGGCGCCATCGCACGCTTCTCACCGGTGATGGGCGCCGTCCGGGACCATGCTGCGAAGGGACTCCCCGTCCTCGGCATCTGCAATGGCTTCCAGGTCCTCACGGAAGCCGGACTGCTCCCCGGCGCGCTCCGGAGGAACGCCGGCCTTCGCTTCTTGTGCACGACCGTCGAGTGTGAGGTCGCTTCGCCAAGGTCTGTGCTCACCGCAGGGTCTCACGTGGGCACGCGACTGGAACTACCGATAAATCACTTTGAAGGCAACTTCACATGCGACCGGGGGACGATGTCCCGCCTCTTCGACCGCGGGCAAGTGATACTTACGTACGCGTACAACCCGAATGGCTCAATGGGCAGCATCGCCGGCGTCACGAACGAGCGAGGGAACGTTGTCGGCCTCATGCCGCACCCCGAGCGAGCGAGCGACCCGCTCTTGGGCGGAGAGGACGGCAATCGCCTCCTCGCTTCGTTCGTTAGCGCCGCGTCACTGGTCTCGGAGGAGAGTGGAACTCCCGCTGCCGAGACGAGACTTGAACCTGGTCGCGTCAAGGCGAGCTAGCGACGACTCCAATGAATGCCGGCACGCTGCAGCACGTCAGCCGGGACACCGGCCTCGCGCCACGTCCCGTAGTCAATACCCTTACGCTCGCCGTACTCAGCCGCCACCTCTATGAACGCCTCCTCGAGAGCCGGCAAGTCGTCCTCGGACTGCTCGGCCAGCGCGGCAACCCTCTGTTCGAGGTTGCGCCGCTCCTGTATGAGGTGCACTCTCTGCAACGGGTCGGATTCATCTATCTTGGCCTGCACGTCGGCAAGGCGCGTCTCAAGGGTGTCTTGGCTCACTTGTCGCCCTCGCCGCGGTTTGTGTTGTTCGAGTGCAACGAGGTAGCGGCGAACCGTATTTCCCTGTCGGCGCCCTGCAGCCAAGGCATCCTTGTGCTCGCTGCTCAGGCCACCTTTGGCTCGTCTTCTTCTAGGGGGCATAGATCAAGTGTCCTCTTTCGTCTGGCCGAATGCAAACCAGGTCTCTCACATTATGGAAACTGCATCGATATGACCGCCCGGAAGTCACTTTGACGACGCTGCACCGTGAGCTCGGGCTCACCGATGATGAGTACAAACAAATCGAAGTAGTTCTCGGTAGACAGCCTAGCGACGTCGAGCTGGCCATGTACTCAGTGATGTGGAGCGAGCATTGCTCCTACAAGTCGTCCCGCATTCATCTGCGACGACTGCCGTCCTCGGGTGCTCATGTGCTCGTCGGGCCGGGCGAGAACGCCGGCGTCGTCGACGTCGGAGACGGCATAGCCGTGGCGATGAGGATCGAGAGTCACAACCACCCCTCTGCCGTGGAGCCTTACCAGGGTGCGGCGACAGGAGTCGGCGGCATACTCCGCGACGTCTTCACGATGGGGGCAAGGCCGATTGCGCTCATGGACCCGCTGTTCTTCGGTCCGCTTGACGAGGATAGAAGCCGCTTCCTCTTGGACGGCGTGGTACGCGGCATCTCCGGCTACGGCAACTCGGTCGGGGTCCCCACAGTCGGGGGACAGCTCACGTTCTCTGCTTGTTACCGGGGCAACCCCCTCGTCAACGTCTTCTGTCTCGGAGTCATGCCTCGGGACCGCCTTGTGCTGGGGCGCGCGTCGGGCGTCGGCAACCTCGTCGTGCTGCTCGGATCCCTCACCGGGCGTGACGGGATCGGTGGGGTGAGCGTGCTCGCTTCGGCGGGTTTTGCCTCGGAGACGGCCGGCGGCGACACGACGACGGATTCAGCGAAACGACCGAGCGTGCAGGTCGGCGACCCGTTCGAGGAGAAGCGGCTCATCGAGGCGTCTTTGGACCTACTCGACCAGGGACTCGTCGTCGGCATTCAGGACCTCGGCGGCGCGGGGCTCGCCTGCGCCACCTCCGAGACGGCGGCCCGGGCGGGCCTCGGCATGGAGATCGACGTCTCTGCGGTTCCCCTGCGCGAGCCTGGGATGACGCCTGTCGAGATCATGACGAGCGAGAGCCAGGAGAGGATGCTCGCCGTCGTGGAACCCGCCTCGCTCTCGCAGGTGCTCTCCATCTGTGCCAGGCACGAGGTGCGGGCGACCGTGATAGGTCGGGTGACGGAGGCAGGCCCCGAGGAGGGTCGGCTCGTCGTGCGGACAGCCGAAGGCGGCGAGGTCGTGGCGGCGGTCCCGGCCCGCTCGCTCGCCGACGAGGCGCCCTTGTACCGCCGCCCGCTCCGGCCTCCAGCCGACCAGGCCGAGCGGCGGTTGGCAGGACCGGGCGTCCTTCGCGCGACGAAGCCGGGGCCCTATCCCTTCGACCTGCGCCACGGCCTCGAACGGCTCCTGTTCGAGCCCGCGTTCGTCTACCGGCAGTACGACCACCAGCTCTTCCTCAACACCGTCTTCGGTCCCGGGGCTGGTGACGCGACCGTGCTCAAGCTCGCGGCGCCGGGAGTGCCGTGGACGGGGAAGGGTCTCGCCCTCAGCTGTGACGCCAACCCCGCCTGGTGCGCCGTCGACCCACGGGCGGGCGCCGCTCTCACGGTCGCCGAGTCCGCCCTCAACGTCTCGTGTGCGGGTGCCGCGCCGATCGCCGTCGTCGACTGCATGAACTTCGGCAACCCGGAGCACCCGGTCGTGATGTGGCAGCTGTCCGAGGCGATCGACGGCATCTCCGAGGCGTGCGCCGCGCTCGGCATCCCGGTCATCGGAGGCAACGTCTCGCTCTACAACGAGAGCGGCGGCGAAGACATCGACCCGACACCGGTCCTCGGGATGGTCGGCCTCATCGAGAGGCTGGACCGGCGCCCGCCGGGCATCGGTTTCCGGGCGGGGCGGTCGCTCCTCCTCGTCGGGCCGGACCCCAGCCCGACAGCCGCAGCCGGCGACTCGCCGGCGCCGCGGCTCGGTGGCTCCCGCCTCGCCGTCGAGATCCTGGGCGAGAGGGGCGGCGACCTCCCCGAGCTCGACCTCCATCTGCACGCCCGTGTCTGCGAGCTCGTGCGGTCTCTCGTGTCGGGCGGGCTCGTGGAGGGCGTGCACGACGTGAGCGACGGCGGCCTTGCCGTCTGCCTCGCAGAGATGTGTTGCGCGTCCGGCGTGGGAGCAACAGCGAGCGGCATCGAGACAGCGGCGGCTCTGTTCGGCGAGGCGCCCTCACGGGTAGTCCTGGCGGTGCAGGATCCGGCCGCGGTTCGGGCGGCTGCGGCCGGGGCCGGTGTCGCGGTGCGGGGGCTCGGAGTTGTGGGCGGCAGCAGGCTCGTCATCGAGGGACTGCTCGAGGCCGGCGTCTCCGAGCTGTGCGCTGCCCGGTCAAGCCGGCTGCGGGACGCCCTCGAGGCGGGTGCAGCGGGCGGCGGGGCGGGTTAGGCAGGGCAGCGGGGCGCACCCCGGCCGCTGGCGGGCGCCAGATGCCAGACGCCAGACAAGAAGAGATCGCCCGGCGGCCCAAGGCCGCCGGACCTCTCTACTCCCTGTGCAGCAGGAAGGTCCCCGTGGCCCGGCTGACGAGGTCGCCGTCGGCGTTCTCGATCCTCGCTTCGGCAAAGGCGATCTGGCGGGTCTCCCTCACGACGGCTCCTCGCACGGCCAGACGATCGCCGAGCGCAGCTGGTCGCATCATCTCCGTCTTCATCTCGATGGTCGCCTTGGTGCGGTCCCGGCCCCGGAGGCCGGCGTTCACGGCGAAGTTCATCGCCGCGTCGAGCACGACGGCATGCACGCCTGCCTGGACCGTCCCGTGCGGGTTGCAGGCGAGCGCGCCCGGTTCCCACACGGCGCTCGCCCAGCCGGCGTCGTCGTCGTCCTCGATCCCGTAGTCGTCGAAAGACACGCCGAGAGCCGAGAGCACCTCCATCCCGCCGTCACCGAGCCACCTGCTCATGTCACGGGGTGGAGCCTCCGAGTCCGCCTCCGACAAGGCGCCGTTTGCTGCCCCCGCTGCGCCCGGACCGATCTTTGCGGAAGTCATAGAACGACGCTACTTCCGGAACCGTCCGAAGAGCACCGGCACTACTCTCCTTACTCGACCGTCACTTAGACGCGGCGGTCGGAGGCAGCGCAGAGCAGCTGGAGAAGGAGAACCCATGCCCACCGCAGTCGTCGTCGATGCAGTGAGAACCCCGGGTGGCAAGCGGAACGGAAAGCTCTCCGGCTGGCACGCTGCAGATCTCGCCGCCGAGACGCTGAAGGCCCTGGCAGAACGCAACGATCTCGATCCCGCCCTCGTCGACGACGTAGTGATGGGCTGTGTCATGCAGGTCGGCGACCAGTCCGTCAACGTCGGCCGCAATGCCGTCCTCGCAGCCGGATGGCCCGAGGCGGTCCCTGCCACCACGGTCGACCGCCAATGCGGCTCCTCCCAGCAGGCGCTCCACTTCGCTGCTCAGGGGATAATGGCAGGCGCCTACGACGTCGCCATCGCTGCCGGTGTCGAGACGATGACCCGGGTACCCATGGGCGCCTCGATCGGGTCCGGCGTCGGATTCCCCTTCGGCCCCGAGGTGCGCAAACGCTACGAGCCACTCGGTGGGCTCGTCCCCCAGGGCATCTCGGCCGAGATGATCGCCGACCAGTGGAACCTGAGCCGGGACGACCTCGACCGATACGGCGCCCGCTCGCAGGCCCACGCCCTAAGGGCGACCGAAGAGGGGCGCTTCGAGCACGAGATGGTCCCGGTCGAGGTGAGAGACCAGGAAGGCAACCCGACCGGCGACACCCTCTCAATCGACGAGGGCCTGCGGCCGGGCACGACGCCCGAGACTCTCGGCAGCCTGAAGTCCGCCTTCAAGGAGAACGGCAAGGTGACCGCCGGCAACTCGTCCCAGATCACCGACGGCGCCTCGGCGACGCTGCTCATGTCGGAAGAGAAGGCGACCGAGCTGGGTCTGCGGCCGAGGGCGCGGCTCGTCGGTTTCGCCGTCGTCGGCGTGGACCCGGTCACGATGCTCACGGGCCCGATCCCGGCCACGCGCAAGGTGCTCGAGCGCACGAAGCTGGGCCTAGAGGAGATCGACCTCATCGAGATCAACGAGGCATTCGCCTCCGTCGTCCTCGCCTGGGAGAAGGAGCTCCACCCGGACATGGAGCGGGTGAACGTGAACGGTGGGGCGATAGCCCTCGGCCACCCGCTCGGCGCGTCGGGGACGAAGCTCTTCGCCACCCTCGTCAACGAGCTCGAGCGCACCGGCGGTCGCTACGGACTCCAGACGATGTGCGAGGGTGGCGGGCTCGCCAACGCCCTCGTGATCGAGAGACTCGGCTGAGGCCCCGCTACCTGTAGAAGGTCGCCATGACGAGCCCGGCGACCATCGCGACGATGCCGACGATCAGGTAGTAGTTGTGGATCCCTCCCGGGAGCACGCCCACGTAGTTGAGCACGATGATCAAGAGACCGGCCACGAGAAGGAAGAGCAGCACTGGTCCGAACCATGGCGGGCTCCTCCGCATGTCCTTCGGGATGGGCGGGGTGTAGCGGCCCGACGCGACGCCGGGATCCTTCTCACGTCCGCCCTTTGCTCCCTTCGGCGTGACCCTGCCGGAGCCTGACCCGCTGCGCCGGCCACCCTGCTGCCCCCGCCGGGCACGGCTGCGTTGATCGCTTTTCGGCACCGGCGGAAAGGATAGTCACACCTCGACCACTACTCTCTCGGGGGGCCGGCTCGCGGCCGAATGCCTCCGGCCCAGGAGGAACCGGCGTGAGCGTGCGTGTCGCGGTCGTCGACAACTACGACAGTTTCGTCTACAACCTGGTGCAGTACCTGGGCGCGCTCGGCGCCGAGCCTGTCGTCGTGCGCAACGACGCCGTCACCGTCGGACATCTTTTCTCACTCTCGCCCGATGCGCTGCTCGTCTCCCCCGGCCCGGGACTACCCACTTCGGCGGGGATCAGCAACGAGGCGATCCTCCGCTTAGGCTCGGCCGGGGTGCCGGTGCTCGGCGTCTGCCTCGGCCACCAGTGCCTCGGCGAGGTCTTCGGGGCCAGGGTGGATCGGGCTCCGGAGATCGTCCACGGCAAAGCCTCACCTATCGAGCACACCGGAGAGGGCGTCTTCCGGGGCCTGCCGAGCCCCTTCCAGGCAACCCGCTACCACTCCCTCATCGTCGAGCGCTCCTCCGTGCCGGACGTGCTCGAGATCACCGCCTGGACCGCTGACGGCCTCGTCATGGGCCTCAAGCACCGCTCTCTCCCGATAGAGGGCGTCCAATTCCATCCCGAGTCGATACTTACGGGTGAGACCGGGAAGGCCCTGCTCGCTAACTTCGTCGAGTCGGCGGAAGCGGCGAACGCTCGGCCTTAGCCGCAACGAACCCCGCCGCTGAGGTCGCGCCTGTGGGCCGCGTCGCGCCACCCGGCCCGGTCGGCCCGGTCGCGCCGGAGGCCTTCTTTACGACGAGCGTGTAGTTCTGCGTCCCGGTGTTCTGGTCCGAGTCAGTGGCCGTCACGGTGAACGAGTAGCTCCCGGACTGGGTCGGGGTGCCCGTGATGAGACCGCTCGGTGACAGCGTCAATCCCGGCGGCGTGCTGCCGCTCCAGCTGAACGAGTACCCGCCGGAGCCGCCGGAGGCGCCCAGTTGCTCGTTGGGGTAGGGCTGAGCGACGCGGCCCTTCGGCAGCGCATGCGGGCTCAGTGCGATGTTGCCGATGTCGATCGTGATGGTGACGGTCGATCCCTTCGGCGCCTGGGTGTTGCCGGCCGGGCTTTGGGAGATGACGAGGTTCTCCTCGGCCGCGGGACCGTTCTGGGTGACCACGGAGACGACGAAGAAGGCATTCGTGAGCGCCTGCCTCGCCTGCGTCTCGGGGTCGCCCTTCACGTCCGGCACGGTCACACCCGCGCCTTCCGACACGACGATGTCGACGGCTTGACCCGGTGAGACGGGCGAGCCCGGTGCCGGGTTGGTCGAGATCACGTTTCCGTTGCCGATGGTCGAGGACAGCTGGTGCGTCACCGTCCCGACGGTGAGATGAGCCGCCTGGAGCTTTCCGGTGACGTAATTGAGCGACTTCCCGATGAGGTTGTTGGGCACGGTCGGGTTCTCGTAGTAGTAGAGAGTCACGAACGAGCCGGGCGTCCGCATGGTCCCGTACGGGGGTGACTGGTTCTCCACCTGCCCTATCGTCTGGCCCGGACCGGCGGCAACCTTCACAAGCTTCACCCTGAAGTTCCTCGTCTGGAGGTCGGCCTCGGCCTTCAGGTAGTTCTGGCCGATCTCCTGCGGCACGGCGATCGGCGCCAGTCCCGCCGAGTAGTAGAGCGTCACGACGGAGTGCGGTCTCACCTGCGATCCGGCATCCGGGTTCTCCCTCAGCACCTCGCCCTTCTTCTTCGAGCTGTGCTCCGGAACGGTCTGGACCTTCAGCCCTTCGCCCTTCAGGGTGGCCTCGGCATCGTTCAGCGGGAAGTTGACCACGCCAGGAACCCGTACGTACCCGGTCGCGCCGAAGTACCCAAGCTGGCGCCCCCCGTAGTAGACGAGCAGGAGCAGCGCGACGAGCAGCAGGACGCCGGCGGTCGCCCACGGGATCCAGCGGCGCTTCGGCATCGGCGGCCGACCGCCCGGCGGGCCGCCGGCGGCTTCTGTGCGCGGCTGAACGCTCGTGGCCGTGCCCTCGGCCAAGCCGGCAGCGCCGGCAGCCGAGGGGAGCACGGTCGTTGGGCTGTAGGACAGAACCTGGGTCGCCGCAGCGCCGAGGCCTGCACCACCCACGAATGCCGGAGAGAGGGCGTGGACCGGCATTCCCTGGACGAAACGGGCCAGGTCCGCGTGCATGTCCTCCGCCGTGGCGTACCGGTCGGCGGGATTCTTCGCCATCGCCTGGAGGACGACGGCCTCGAGGGCATCCGGCACGCTCGGTTCCAGCTGCCGCGGCGGGACGGGTGCCTCGGAGACGTGCTTGTAGGCGATCGCGACCGGCGTGTCGGCATGGAAAGGCGGCTTGCTCGTCACCATCTCGTAGAGCACTACGCCGAGCGAGTAGACGTCGCTCCGCCCGTCGACCCCGAGCCCTTGCGCCTGCTCGGGGGAGAAATAGGTGGCCGTCCCCATGACGAGCCCGGTCTGTGTGACGTTGTCGTCCGCGCCGACCGCCCGTGCGATGCCGAAGTCGGCGACTTTGACGAGACCGTCACGGGTTATGAGGACGTTGCCGGGCTTCACGTCGCGGTGCACGACTCCCCGGCGATGGGCGTAGCTGAGAGCCTTCGCTATGTCGGCCGCGATGGCGGCGGCCCGCACGGGCGGGAGCGGGGCGCTCCGCCTGATGATCGCCGAGAGGGGCTCGCCGTCGACGTACTCCATGACGATGAAGTACGTCCTGTCGGACTCTCCCCAGTCGAACACCGGGACGATGTTCGGATGGGAGAGGTTGGCAGCGGCCTGTGCTTCACGGCGGAACCGCTCGACGAACGAGCTGTCGGTGGACAGCTCCGGGAAGAGCACCTTGAGAGCGACTGGGCGGTCGAGCAGCAGGTCCCTCGCCCGGTAGACCTGGGCGGTCCCGCCCCGTGCGATCTGTTGGCTCAGTTCGTAGCGGCCGTTGTACACGGGCGGCGGCGGTGGTTCGGCCGAGCTCGGGTTCCGGCTCATTTGCGAGAGAGCCTATTCGCCGGGGCCGCTGTCCGGACGCGTGGAACTGTCGGTTCGGGCCGGTCGGAGCTGCCTCGAAGCCGGTGCCGCGTCATGGGTTGATCGCAAGCGCGGCGCGCAGCGTCGGGATCAGGACGGGACCCGCGACCGACGCACCGGTCGGGTTGGAGATGCAGGACGCCGAGTTGCTCGGGATCGGCACCACGGCCGCTCCGGCGATGCTCGGCGTCTGGCCGGAGTCCGCCGGACCGAATGAGACGAGCCAGTTGTAAGTGCCGCAGACGTTCTTCTGCGGCTCGGCCGTTCCCGTCTTCGCGGCGAAGGTCGGGAGTCCCTGACCGTACTGCTGGAAGACGCCGTACGCGGTGCCGAGCGGGTTCTGGGTCACCCCCAGCATGAGCTTGCGGACCTGCGCGGCAGTGGAAGCCGAGGTGGCCCGGCGCCAGACCTGCGGGTGCGCTTTGTACTCGATCGTCCCGTAACTGCTCACCGCTTGAGAGACGAGATAGGGCCGCATGATAACCCCGTTGTTGGCAATGGCCGCGACGACGAGCGCCATCTGCAGCGCCGTGGCCGTGTCGTCGAACTGGCCGATGGCCGAGTAGCCCATGTACGGCGTGGCGTTGATCTGGGTCGGGGACGGGAAGTTGCTCACGGCAACCTCGCTCGCCGGCAGGTCGACCGGCGGACGGGAGTCGAAGCCGAAGCTCCGCGCCTCGAGGGCGAGGTTCGTCGGGCCGAGCTGTACGCCGATCTTGCTGTACGCGGTGTCGCAGGACATTGCGAGCGCTTGAGCCAGTGTGTTCCCGTTGACGGGGCACAGCTCAGGCGGATACCCGTAGTTGTGGATGCGAATCGGTGGCTTTCCGGAGTTGGGAAACGAGTAGTAGCCCTCGGTGGGAAAGCTCTGGTTGGCAATGGCGGGGTCGTGGTCGAAGATCGCCGAGGTGGTGACGACCTTGAACGTCGAGCCGGGAGCAAGTGGCCGGTAGGTGGCGATGTTCGGGTAGGGGATCTGGTCCCCCGGCAGCGACGTGATCTGCTTGTAGTAGTCGTTGATCTGCTTGACGCTCCTCGGCGCTGTAAGCATGTTCGGGTCGAAGCTCGGATACTCGGCCATGGCGAGGATCTTTCCCGTGTGTGGATCGACGATCACCATGGCCGAGCCCGGCTCGTTCGCCGCCTTCAGCGTGTCGTACGCCTCGAGCTGCAGCTGTTTCGAGATCGTCAGCTGGATGCTGTCGGTCTCGGTGTGCTGGCTGAGCAGCTGGCCGAGGGTGTTCACCGGCGACTCGTGCTGCTGGAGGTAGCTGTTGTACGAGCTCTCCACACCGAACAGGTTCGACTGCAGGACGTTGTCGAACGCGCCCGTGATCGGTGCGAACGCCTCCGCCGTCTGTGACGGATATACGCGCTCGTAGTAGGGGCTCTTCTTGATCCGCTTCGAGTAGGCGATCACGTACCCGTCGGACGTGACGATCTTGCCACGGGGGAGGTTCCACAGGGGAGTCGAGTTCGCGACCGACGTGATCATCGGGTTGGAGGCGAGCCTCGAGGCTTGCCGCACCTGGATGCTGTTGAGCTGAAGGAAGAGCAGAACGAAGCACAGCATGAGCACAGCGCCCACCCACCGGATCCTCGGGTTCATCTCTTGGCCCTCACCCGCTCTTCTTCACAGTCGTAGTCGTCACCGTCGAAGACGTCGTCGTAGTAGTAGACGAGGTCGACGTCGTTGTGGGCGCGGCAGTGGTCGACGTGACGGGCACGGTGGTCGTGGTAGTGCTCGAGGAGCTCGACGGCGGTGCGAGCGTGGATGCCGGCGGCATCGTGCCAGGAACAGAGGTCGGCGGCTCCCCGGCTATGTACAGGAAGCTGTGCTCCCGGCCGAGGTAGTCGATGAGCTTGCGAGCCGCCTGTAGAGACGACTCGCTCACGCCTGACCGCAGCTGCCGAAGGGTCGCCGGGAGAACGTCTTTCGTGTGGAGCGGGCTTCTCTCGACGAGTGAGGGCTTGAACCAGAGCATCCCACCGGGCCGACCCTGGTAGATGGCCACCTGATCACCTGCGACACCGACGTAGTAGGAGGACTGGTTGAACCAGATCACGACTCCGATGCCGCCGGCGATGAGAGCGACGAGCACGAGCACGAAGATCGCGACACGGAACGTGACGATCCTGTCGGTGAACGACCTCTTCCTTCCCCGTTCAGGCACGAGGACGACCGGGCGGTGGCGCCCGGTGGTCCGCATCGGTCCGCCATCGGCATCGGCGAGGTGGAACTGCCCTGAAATCGGGTCCGCGCCATTGCCGATGGCACCGATGTTCCGGGAAGGTCTTGTGGGCGGCGCGCCAGGCTCTCCTGGAGCGACCAGGCCGGCGCCCGTAGCGGCGGCGGCGCCCGTAGCGGCGGCGGCGCCCGTAGCGGCGGCGGCGCCCGTAGCGGCGGCGGCGCCAGCCGCCGCCAGCTCCGCTGCGGACATCGCCTTCGTTGCCGCGTCCGGCGACTCCGCGCCGGTGGCGTCGCCTGGAGGAGCGTCTGATCGGCCGCCTCCTGCAGCCCCTGCGGCTCCCCTCCCGGTCGGCGCAGCTTGTGGCGCAGCAGGTGGCGCAGCCACCGGTATCGCCTGGGTCACGTCGCTCCCGCGATCGGCACCCGTCTCGGGCTCGCTTGGCCGCGGCGGCACGAGCTGCAACGGGGCCGCTCCGGCGTCTCCGGTGTCCACGTCGATCACGACGACGGTCACGTTGTCCGTGCCGCCGTGACCGAGGGCACGACCGACAAGCTCCCGAGCGGCGTCCCCCGGATCCTGCTCCGCGCGGAGGACGTCTGCGATCTCGTCCTCGGGCACCTCGTTGGTGAGGCCGTCGCTGCAAAGGAGGAACCTGCTGCCGAGGGCGAGCTCGAGGTCCCACTCGTCGGGGTCGGCGTCGGGATCGATGCCGAGAGCCTTCGTGAGCACATGCCTGTGCGGATGTACGGCTGCCTCGGCCGGCGTCAGTTCGCCTTGGCGCACCATCTCCTCTACGACCGAGTGGTCCTCGGTGAGCTGTTCGATGCTCGCTCCATCCTCAGCCAGCCGGTAGGCCCTCGAGTCGCCGATGTTCACGAGCATCACGTGAGCGGGCCCGCTCGCGTCCGGGCCTGTCCCCTCGACCAGCGCAGCCGCTGTGAGCGTCGTGCCCATCCCGTGGAGCTTGCGGTCGACTCGGCTCCGCCGCCATATGGCGCGGTTCGCTCGCCGGACGGCGTTGGCCAACCCCGCAGCGCTGCGGTCACGAGTGAAGGCCGCGACGAGCTCCTCTATCGCCAAGCGGGCCGCCACCTCGCCGCCGCGGTGCCCGCCCATGCCGTCGGCGACGGCGACCAGGTCACCGCTCACCACCGCTTGGTCCTGGTTAGCCGATCGCACGTATCCGGTGTGCGTCTCGGCCGCGGCCCGCAGGGTCGTCAACGGGCCACCTCGAGCGTCGTGCTACCCACCTTCACCCGGTCGCCCCTCTGCAGCCGGGAGGGCCCGTCGACCCGCTCGTCGTTCAGCCACGTGCCGTTCGTAGAGCCGAGGTCTTCGAGCCAGAGCTCACCGCTCCGGCGGTAGACGCGGGCATGCACCGACGAGATGAAGCTGTCGTCCTCCAGCGAGACTGCACATCCCGGCGACCTACCGACCGTGACCTCCTCGCCCAGGTCGTAGACACGACCACGGCGCTGTGGCGGGTCGACGACCTTCAACCTCAGATGCACCGCCTTGTCGGTGGCGACGGGCGGTGCCGCCGCGGCGCTCAACCGCTCGTTTCGGGAACGCCTCAGCTCGACGAGCACCATGCGGGCCGCGTAGAGGAAGAAGAGCCACACGAGGCCCAAGAGGAAGTACCTGAGAAGGTGGAGCAAGGCATGTGGCATGGATGCTCTCCGGTCAGGCCGGCTCGAACCTCAGCAAGGTGGCCCCGACGCCGATGACGTCGCCGGGCTCCAACGCGTGCTCCCTCACGACGACTCCGTTCACCTTCGTCCCGTGCGTGGACCCGAGGGCAACGAGGACTATCCTGCCAGCCTCCCTGCGCAGCTGCGCGTGACGCCTTGACACGTTCGGGTCGTCGAGCACGACTCCGCATTCCGGCAGCCGGCCGATCGTGATTATCTCGTCACCGATGCCTACCCTGCGGCCGTCCGGCAGGACCAGCCACTCGCTAGGCCTGCCTGCCCCCTCGACCACGCTGCTCTCGATCGCGAACGTGCTCGTCGAGAGATCGAGGTCCTCGTGGATCACTATCTCGATCGGCCCCAGGAAGACATAACGCTCCGTGGACGCGTGCTCACGAACGGCCTCCACGAGCTCCTTGTTGAGAACCTCTCCGAAACTCTCGAAGCGCTCGTAGTCGGCCGTCGCCAGATACACGTCGAACTGGTTGGGAGCGATGACTTCCCGCACCCCCACCGTGCGTTGGAGGTCCATATCGCGCGTAAGCCGCCGGCCCAGCTCGACCGGCTGCAACTGACCTCTGAACGCCTTGGCGAAGGCGCCCTCGACCATGCGCTCGAGGCGACGCTCGAACTGCTCTAGTCCCATGTCGACCCTGAGGATACCGGCCAGTGCCGCTCGCTCCGTGGCGCGCAGTCAGATCGCTACTCGTCTGTCCTCTGTCGGAAAGCCGGGCGCCGCATCGCGGCTATCGTCGCTGCTCTGGGCGAGTGGCGGAATAGGTAGACGCGCAGGATTCAGGTTCCTGTGTCCGCAAGGACGTGGGGGTTCAAGTCCCCCCTCGCCCACTTGCGAGGTCTTCACGTTTCGACGAGGACCCACTTCACGTTTGGTTCTATCAGGCGGCTGTGTCACTCCTCTCGGCCCTTCGGCCGCCGATGGGCCTGTGTCACGGCGCGTGCGGTCAGCAAGTCGCCGCC
>JAJYVX010000248.1 GCA_021791795.1 Actinomycetes bacterium
GCCTCGCCGCGCAAACGCCGGCGGCCCGGCGATCTCTCGCGCCACGAAGTCGTCTCTGGCGGTGAACCGGGTCGCCCAGGGCCGCCGATCGGCGACCTCGGCCGTCTCGTCGACGAGCCGCTGCTGCGCAGGAGATAGAGCGATCCACGACGCGGGCCGGTCCGCCACCACTGGGGGCAGCACAACGCCGCCGACCACCGTGGCCTCACACTCCAGCCAGTCGGAGCTCAGCCGCTCCTGAATGTAAGTATCGTAGAGCCGGATCTCGTCGTGGCGGAGTCGCAGCACGGCAACATCGGCGCGGCGCCCTTGGGCGATGACGCCACAGTCATGTTCGCGGCCTATCGCCTTTGCCGGTCGCCACGTGGCCGCTGCGACGACGTCGGCCAACGGCAGGCCGAGGGCGAGGAACTTGGACATTGTCGTCGGCAGGTCGAACGCCGGTCCGACCACACTCAGCTGGTGGAGGTCGCTCGAGATGGTGTCCGGAGCGAATCCCTCCTGGAGGAGGGCCTCCGCGACCGCGAAGGAGAACGCACCCGATCCGTGCCCGACGTCAAAGAGCACCCCTCGCGCTCGTGCGTCCCAGACGCTCGCCCGAACACGACCATCCTCGTCTACGAGGCTCATGCTCTGCCCGGTTGTGCAGTGCGTCACGATGTCACCGCTGTCGAGCGCGGCGAGGATGTCCGCCAACGCTGTCGGACCCTGTCCGATGTGCACCATGAGGGGGACCCCCGCCTCTCGTGCCGCCCTGGTCGAGCAGTGGAGCGCGTCGAGTCCGGTGCCTGCGGTGGATCGGTGGTCGATGCGGCACTTGACGCCGACCAGCAGGTCTCTATGACCGCTGATCGTCGCCGCGCAGAGCGCCGGATCGAGATGCTCGCTCACGGCGAGCTCGCCTGTCTGGCCCACCAGACCGATTCCACTGATGTTGAGGAACGCGCAGACCCCGAGAGGGCGTTGCCGGGCTACGGCATCTTCGAAAGTGGGTAAGTTATAGACGCCAGCCGATCCCGCATCGACCCAGGTCGTCACCCCTGTCCTCCAGGCGACCGGAGCGGGATCGACTCCCCAGTAGCTCCCGCCGGCGAAGATGTGGGTGTGCAAGTCGACAAGTCCCGGGACGACCAGGCACCCCTTGGCATCGATCACTTTCTTGGCCCGCTCGGCGAACGGCGACGCCGTGAGAGCGGCGATCCGGTCGCCGGCGATACCGACGTCTAGGTGTTCATCGATCCCTGTCGAGGGATCGATGACCCGACCAGCCGAGATGACGAGGTCAAACTCGTCGGTCGACACCTAATGGAACCTCGTGTGTAGGACCCGGATCACCTCGTGCTCGTCGTTGACAAGCAGAATGCGCCGCCACTTGTCGAAGGTCGTGCAGGGATGCGAGATACCGAACACGATCCGGTCGCCGACCCCTAGCTCGGTGATCGCAGGATTGAGGGCTAAGTAGCCGTGCTGATCGTCGAGCTTCACGAGTCGGCCGGCGGGACCGCCGAGTGGTGCGCGCGACCCATTGGGGACGGTCGCGAGCGCTACGGGCAAGTCGCTGTCGAAAGAGGCATCCCGTCGTCCGAGACCGACGATGGCGAGGGCGGGTTCAGGACGGGAGAGCACCTCCGCCCAGATCTGGATAGCTGGTCGAAGGCGCTCGGAGGGAGGAGCCTCATCGCCGA
Organism: Actinomycetes bacterium; assembly: GCA_021791795.1. Lineage (GTDB taxonomy): Bacteria > Actinomycetota > Acidimicrobiia > Acidimicrobiales > Bog-793 > JAKATT01. Next base: position 1,686 of record JAJYVX010000248.1, read on the forward strand.
ACGGAGAGCTTCGGGCGTAGATGCCGTGATCATGGACGAGGTAGCAGCCGGATCGCAGCACGAGCGAGGTCTCGTGGCCGCCGAAGTCGGTAGTACGTCCGAGTGCGGAGATGACCCTGTCGAAGTACTTGCTTCCCCCGGCGCTGACGAGGACTGGCCGGCCGGCGTGAAAGGCGCCGGCGTCGGCGAGATCGACTGCCACCGCGCGGACACTGTCGAGGTACCGGTCGACGGCAGCCAGATCCCCTGGGGACCGGTCAGATCCGACAGATCCTTCGTAGCCCTCGACACCGACGAGCTCTAGGCACGTCGCCGCCTGGACGGCGCGGGCCACGTCGCGAGCAGTGGCACGCGACCGGACGCCTGCTCGCGCCCCGTCGACTCCCACCTCGACGAGAACCGAGACTGGTCGCTCACACTCAGCCTTGCGAAGGCCGGCGTCGAGCAGCTCGACTCCTGCTACGGAGTCCACCAGGCTGTAGACCTCGACGGAGCTCGCGGCGCTTGCCAACCATCTAGCGTCGGTCACCCCGAGCACTTCGTTCGCGATCAGCACCCTGCGTGCGCCGGCATCGACTGCGACCTGCGCTTGCGTCACGTTCGCGACGGTGATCCCCCACGCGCCCGCCTCGAGCTGCCACTCGAAGAGCTCCGGGCACATCGTCGTCTTGCCGTGCGGTGCGAGCTTGAGTCCCTCTCTAGCGGCGAGGTCGGCCATGACCTCGAGGTTGTGGCGGACCGCCTCGGCCCGAAGCACCATCGCGGGCAGCACGATCGCTCCTGCCGCAAGGTCGAGACCGACGAGGTCTTCGTCCGTTATTGCCGTCAACGGACAGCCTCAGCGGAGGGGTGAGGGGACGGCAATGATCGCGTCGATCTCGATGTCGACGCCGTTGAGGCCGACTTGGACCGTGGTACGCGCCGGCAATGGCTCGCCGAAGAAGGTGCGAAAGATGGCATCCATCTCCTCGAAATGAGTGAGATCGCTGAGGAATACGCCCACGCGGAGAGCGTCCTCGAGTCGAGCCCCTGCGGCTGCGGCGACTCTCCGAACGTTCTCGAGACAAAGCTGCACCTGATCGGCGAAGGCTACGGGACGGTTGCCCGTAGCGGGATCGACGGGAACTTGGCCCGAGACATAGAGTGTCTCGCCGTATCGAATACCCGGCGAGTAGCCGTAGCGGGGCGGCGGTCCGTTGTCCGGGATGATCCCCTCGCGTTCAGCCATGGTGCGGAGCGGCTCCTTCATGCAGCCCAGGTAACGGAGGCCCTCGCGTTCGGGTCCCGGGGAGAGGCGCGGACCTCCCCCATCCGCAAGTCTTGCAGATGGGCGAGCCGGGAGGAAGATCTCGGTGGGTGGCCGCGCATGGCCAGCGCCTGCTGTGGCACGAGGCCGGCGGGTCCTGAGGTGAAGCCCACCGCACCCAAGGCAGCGAAGGAGACCGCCCACCGCTCCGCCAGCCCGCGGACGAGGGCGGTGCACTCGGGGTCGATGGTGTGTGCCAGCCGGGCGGTCGTCGACCGCGTACGATGTAGTACGGGCGTGGGGTGTCGACCAGGGTCAGCTCAGCCGTCGCAGTCGCTCGCTCGGCATCTGCCTCGGGCGCGCACAGATCGGTCGCGACTGCTGGGATCGGGGTCGACGAGCCGTCCGGCAACGACACGACCAAGCCCAGCTCTCCCCCGAGCCTCCGGAAGCCACGAGCCTCCAACCTCTGGCCGAGCAACGGGTGCGTCACCTCGACGATCCGCACGGGGCAGGGAAGAACCCAGCGGAGATGCTGCAGTCTGTCCCCTTCTTTGAGTACCTCTGGAAGGCAGCATGGAGCTTTCATGCCGAGAGCGACCCCACCGCCGAGAAGTGGGTGCAGGACAAGGCCCTCGAGGTGCTCCGCGGCAAGGCAACGATCGTCGCGGCCGCGATCCGGCGCAAGGCGACGGCGCTCGGCCTCGACGCGTCGGCCCGGAAGAACGCCGACACCTGCGCCGACTACTTGCTCGCGAAAGCGCCCTACCTCGAGTACCCGAACGCGCTCAGGAACGGTT
>JAJYVX010000249.1 GCA_021791795.1 Actinomycetes bacterium
GCTCGGTTTCGCCCCACCGAGCGAGCTCCCGTCCGTCGTTGCCCTCGACGAAGCCCAACAGCACTCCGGGCCGGCCCGAAGGAGGCGAGTTGTCGAAGGTCACCTTGACGGGCCCGACGTCGGAGGCGGCCTGACCGGTGAGGCCGTCTGCGCGCCAGAACGGTTCGTCGTAGGCGGCATAGGCCTTGATGACCGAACCGGCCGGGAGCCGCTGGGTCAGCTGATCGCGCCACGACGGGAGTGCCGGCCCGTACTCGAGCCGGCCGGCGAGCGTCGGTGGAAGCGTCACGATCACCCGGTCCGCCTCGACGAGGTCGCCGGAGCGCATCGTCACCCGCACGCCGGCGTCGCCCTGGTCGATGCGGCGGACGGGGCTCTCGAGGCGGACCACCTCACCGAGCGCGGCGGCCATCTTCTCGCTGAAGGTGATCGAGCCGCCGACGATGCGGTCCTGCTGGGCCCCGCGGTCGACGGAGATGAGCCCCTCGAGGTCGGTCCCCGAATGCGCGTAGAACAGAGCGTGCAGCATCGAGAAGTCGGTGCTGTCGGCCGAGAAGACGGCCTCGGCCACGATGCGGAAGTACGTGCGTGCCGTGGTCGTCCGTAGGTTCCGGCGGATCCAGGTCTCAAAGGTCTGGCCGTCGAGCTCGCGAGCGCCGGGCGCCGACCACGGCGCGTCGAGCGGGACGCGGTTGGCGAGCTTGGTGAAGCGTGTCAGGCCCTGGAAGAGATCGGCGAGCACGAACGGGTTGAGGCGGGGGATCGCCCCTCTCTTCGAGGCCATTCGGCTCGTCGAACCGCCCAGCTGGACGACGTGCTGCCCTTCGTTGTAGGTGGGGAAGATCTCGAGCCCGAGCTCGGCGGCGAGGGCGTACATCCGCGTCTGGGTCGGACCGATCCATTGCCCGCCGAGCTCGAGCGGCGTCCCGTCTTTGAGCCGCCCGCCCTCTGTCCGCCCGCCGACCCTCGCCCGCGCCTCGAGCACGGTGACCTCGACGCCCGCCGCCTGGAGCTTGCGGGCGGCTGCCAGTCCGGCGAGGCCTGCCCCGACGACGACGGCCGACGCCCCGCTCACCGGAGCCCCAACATGTCGGCTTTGCGGTCGAGCGAGCGCCACAGGCGTCTCAGCCATATCGGCCGACGCTCGCTCGCGACCTCCGAGACGTCGTCGAGCCAGGCGGCCTCGAGGTCGCGAGCCGCAGCGAAGGCCTCGGCCGAAGAGGGGGGATCGGCAAGCCAGGCGGTCTCGGTGCGGTCCCGTGCGTGGCGGTAGCGAGGGAGCAGCGCCGCCCAGTCGGCCATCGTCGCCCGGTGGAGGCGCTCGTGGCGCCACCAGAGCGACTCGTGCTGGTACCGGTTCGTCGGCGCCGGGCCGAGCTCGATGGGCTCGTCGACGCCGACGGGCTTGAAGATCGAGGTGCACGGCGCCGAGGTCCCTGTGGCCCACAGGGCGACCCCCTCGCTCAGATCGGCGACGAAAGAGGCGGTGGTCTGGGTCGACACGAGGACACCGCCGGCGTGCACGCAGGGCGCCTTCAAGGCGCCGTTGATCGGCGAGACCCGCGGGCCACCACCGCAACCGCCATCGCCACCGTGATCGCGGAGGGCGGCGATCATCTCCGCCGGGCCGGCCGCCTGTCGGGCCGATGTCTCGGTCCGGGTGCGCCGGAGCCGGCAGGCGGTCACCTGCTCGCGGGTCTTGTCACGGTGCTCGGAGGCGAACGGCTCGATCGTGAGCCCGTTCGAGATCGACCGGGCGCGCGAAGTGACCCGCTCGGTGGCATACCGGCGGCCGGCCGTCTCGACGACGACGGCGCCGTCCGGATCGGCGACGAGGAAGCTGTTGTCGTAGGTGAACGAAGGCCGCTCGTAGCTGCACGGGCCGCCCTGGCCGTGGCGCTCGAGCAGGTCGACGATCACCGCGACGGCACCGTCCGCGTCCGAGGCTCGCTCGAGGGCGAGCCGAAGGAGGTCCATCCCGAGCAGGGCAGGCTCACCGGCCGGCTCGTTCGTGAAGACGGCCTCGTTGCCGATGACGACGCCGTGCTCGTTCGCGCCCATCTCCGCCCCCCACATCCACCAGGGCCGGGACAGGACGACGGCGTTGGTCTCTTGGACCTGGTCCACCTCGACGTGGGTGCAGGCGACGCGGCTCCCCGGGGCGTGACGGGCCGCCGGGTGCCACTCGAGAAGCTGGGACTCGTTCGGGTCCCGGTCGCTGTTCTTGGCGAACAGCACGCCGGTGGCCGACACCTGGACCATCGTGTCGCACACGTCGCCGACCCTAGCCCGGAACCGGGTGGGAGAGAGGCATTCGACAGTCGGACAGACGCGAGTCGACGACCTCTTTTCCTCTTGCCGGGTGTCGCGACCGCACGAGCACGGTCGAACCGCCGGCCCGGGCGGTGCCCTCAGTGGCGGGCTGAGCGCCGTCAGAGAGGACGCCAGGTAGGGACGCCGGCGGGGGCTGCCGGGGGGCTTCGGCGAGACGGAATTGCAACAAATGTCTGCTTGCGGCGGTCGAGAGGCACCTCTTAGACTGCATCGTTACGGCAGCGACGTAGCTGCACCGCCCTGGTCCTTGGCGGTCATCCTCACCCCAGAACTCGGTGAGGACCTGAGGAAGCCACCACGCGGGGCGCATTGGGCAACCCTCCCGATCCCTCCCCTTGTCGGCCCTTCGGGTCATCTTCAATACGAGACGTGTCGTCGGGTTCGGCGGCGAAATGGGGGCAGGGAGAGAGGCGGCAGATGGCTGATACGCAGCCGGTCGCGGGAGGTACCGGTGCGGTCGGGATCTGGGGGACCGGGAGCGACGTGCTCGCCCTCGAGGTCCTTCCGGTGGCGGCGGTCGTGATCGACGAAGACGCACGGGCGACGGCGGTGAACCGAGCCTGGGGCGAGGCGAGCGGTCTCGACGCCACCTCCTCGCTCGGGCACGGCTACCTCGCCGTGCTCGATCCGCAGGACCGCGAGGAGCTGACCGAACGCCTCCGCCAGGCCGTGCGAACGGGCGAGAGGGGTCGTATGGAGTGCCGGCTCTCCGGCGAGGCAAGCGGCGGACGAATGAGGTGGTGGTGGGAGCACCTCGGCCAAGGCAGGCTGCTTGCCTGCGCGGTCGAGGAAGATGACGAGCGTGACCGCGAGCGGAGGCTCGAGGCGATGCGCTTCGACTCGGTGACCGGCCTGGTCGATCGGTCCGACTTCCTCGGACTGGTCGGTCGTGCCATGCGGCACCGAGGACCGGAGGCGGCCGCCCTCGCGGTCATCCTCGTCGACTTCGACGGACGCACTCCGACAGAGCCCGAAGCGGGCGGGCGGCTCGAGAGCCGGTTGCTCGTCTCGGTCGCCCAGCGAGTCCTCGGGGCGGTCCGTTCGACCGACGTCGTCGCACGGGTGAGGCGCGACGGCTTCGCGATCCTGCTCGACGACATCGGCGGCCGCGCCGGTGCCGCCTCGGCCGTCCGGGCACTCACCGCCGCGCTCGACGACGAGATCGAGCTCGACGGCGTCTGCTATTTCGTGCGGACCACGATCGGCTTTGCCATGCTCTCTCCCGCCACCGGCGAGAGCCCGGCCACGTTGCTCTCGAGTGCCGAAGCGGCGATGGACGCGGTGAGAGACTCGGTCGGGACGCGAAACGTCGTCCGCGTCGAGCCCGACCGTTCCGACCTCGCCTCGTTCGCCCTCGATCTCGGCCATCAGCTCTTCGGCGTCGGCCTCGTC
>JAJYVX010000250.1 GCA_021791795.1 Actinomycetes bacterium
CCCCTACATTCTCCGTCAGCGCTACGACGTCTTGAGGCGATCGACCTGCTCAGCGTCGTGAGAAGGTGCCTTCGAGGCCGAAATCAGGCCGGTAGGCGCCGAACTCGGGTCCGACGGACGCCACGGTCGCCCTTGGAACACGGAGCTCTGGGTCGTACATGGGCCGTAGCTGCACCGCTTCCGCGCCCGGGAGCAACGGGGTCCATCCAGCCTGCTGGAGCTCCCAGGCGACCCCGGTGAGGAAGAGAAGGCTCATAGGCCGACCTGCTTCTCTCGACCGAGCGGGCTGTAGCCGAGGTCGACAGATCCAGGAGGAACGGACCGCTCGATGACCTTGGCCGCAGAGCCCACGGCAGCCACATAGGACGGCTGCTCCCGGGCCATCGGAGTGAACCGGAGGCCGGCCAGCACTGTGCGCACAAGCAACAGGACCGAGACGGCAGCAAATCCTGTCAGACCACGCCGGCAGTCCGGCCCGCCGTGCACCACTTCTCTCGACGCAAACCGAAGCGGCCGCAGCAGTCAGCTCATGGCGAGCACCGATGAGGAGCCCGTGCCGAAGGAGGCGGGACGCGACTCGGGCGGTTCCCGCTGCAACCGACCGGATAAACGACATCCAGACGAGGGCACCGATGGGAGAGAGCGCACCTTGAGATGGTCGATGTTCGCGCTGCGCTCAGGCGGCACCCCGGCGAAGCTGACCACGACGGCCACTGCAAGGGCTAGACCTAGAGCGACTGCGGCGAGAGATGCGAGACCACGCCGCCGCCGCCAACCAACGACCAGCACCGCGACGAGGAAGCAGAAGACGAGGACGCCGAAAGTTGTCGACGAGTTGAGGATGCCGGCATACCCAGGCTCGTGACGCGCCGGGACCTACCAGACCGGCCGCGGAAAGGTCGAGGCCGCGAGTGCCTTCAGACCGAAGGACAGACCGAGACGGCGCTCGGCACCGGCCGCCGAGACGATGGCCGAGAGGTTGCCGTTGGAAGAAGTGAGCTGCTGGAAGAGCGAAGCGGCCCAGCAGGCGAGCCCGAGGCCGAGCCCCATCGACGCCCAAAGCCACGAGCCTCTCGCCCGGCGCGTCCGCCGCGTTGCCACGACACCTGCCAAGGCGACGAGGAGGACGGAGGCGACGGCGAACATGAGGTGGCACTGGGCGGCGACTGAGGCGGTCACCACCGCCACGGGTCACCAGCCGCGGCGGCCGTCAAGGACGGCAAGAGTTGTCGCGACGGCGGCGAGGAAGGACATGGGACCCATGTACGGGTTCCACGTGGGGTCCTCCCAGATGAGCGGCTGCCAAGCGACCGCACCCACCACGACTGCGGCTGCGAACAGGCCGCCCAGAACGCCGGCAGCCGCAGTTGATGCCTCCGCGGCGAGCACCGCAGCCACAGCACACGAGAAGGCGGCGCCGAGCCGAGGTCCGTAGTGAGGTGCGCTGTGCACGGGCACCGCCATGAGCCAGTACTGAAGCGGTCCTGGTTCGTAGACGGGATGGCCGTTGGAGCCTCAGCTCGGAATACTGGCCGACGAGGGGTCCGCGGCCGAGGAGACTGTCGTACGGGCCGAGGGCGACGGTGGCGTCGTCACCCGTCGCCGTCCAGCTGCCGGCGATCATCATCGACACCTTGGACACGAGTGCAGCGACGATCGCCGCGTAGGCCACAAGGCGCGCGGTCAGCCTCATCGGCGGTCTCGTAGCCCGACCGATGGAGCGGGACGATCAAAGGCATGCGAGCGTGACAGGTCGGGGACCCTGTACGTGGGACAAGACCGCTATCCGGCGGCGCGGCATCGCCTCGACTCCGGCGGTGATCCACCGCACCCGAGCACTTTCCGCCGGGCGGAATGGCGTTCCGACACTGTTAATATTGGGCCACTCATGGGGAGGGATGGCTGTGGCGGCTCGGAATAGTTCCCAGGTCACGACAGACCAACGAGGTCGTCTGCCCGCTCGGAGCGGCGAGAGCGCGGCTAGAGAGCGGTCGTCGACGATTGCCGCCGTCGAGAGGGCGGCGGACGTGCTTCTTTTGTTCGCCGAGAGCACCCGCCAGACCCTCGGCGTCACCGAAGTGTCGGACGAGCTAGGCATGTCGAAGACGGCCGTTCATCGGATACTCGCCTCGCTTCGGAGCCGGCACCTCATCGACTTAGATGGGCAGACGCACCGCTATCGCCTCGGCACGCAAGCAATGGTCCTCGGTCTCCGGTATCTGGGACGCCTGGACGTGAGGCAACTCGCCCTTCCTCATCTCCATGAGCTTTCGGCCGAGACCAACGAAACGGCGACGCTGTCGGTCCGAACGGGGGACACACGCGTGTACATCGACCAGGTTCCGCCGCTTCGCGAGGTCATGATGTCCGTCTCGATCGGTGTGCCATTCCCCCTGCACGCCGGCGCGTCATCGAAGGCGTTCCTCGCTTTCCTGCCGAAGGAAGACCTCGCCGCCTACCTCCTCCGCCATCTCACCGCACTGACGGACCGCACGATCACCGACCGCGAAGAGCTCGAACGCGAGCTGGGTCTCATCCGCGACCGAGGATGGGCTCATTCGAACGGTGAGCGACAGATCGGCGCTTCGTCGATCGCCGCTCCGATCTTCGATCATCAAGCGAGGCCTATCGCCGTCATAAGCCTTTGCGGGCCGGCCGAGCGCTTCGAATCCGTCTACCTGAGTTCGGTGGAGCGCCTGCTGCGCGTGACCAATGCGCTGTCCACGTCCATGGGACACTCGTCGAGCATCCATTCTGCGTAGGGAGCCCTGTGACGCGGCGGAGCCCTCGCAGCTATCTGTACGTTCCAGGAGACCGCCCGGAGTGGCTCCACGGAGCTACGACAAGCGGAGCCGACGCCATCGTCGTCGACCTCGAGGACTCTGTGGTGATAGAGCGAAAGGCCGCCGCCAAGACCGACCTGGCGGACTGGCTCGCCTCCGACCCGGAGGTGTCATGTGAGATCTGGGCCCGGATCAACCCTTCCAGCGCGCCGGCCGAGCTCGGAGCCATCGCTTCGGCGCGCTTGTCTGGCGTGTTCGTGCCGAAGGCGACTCCGAGCTCGGTGGAGGAGGTGGCCCGGTTGCTCGACGGCCGGGAAGAGGCGCTCGGCCTGACCGGCGACTCCTTTGGGATCGTCCCACTGGTGGAGACGGCCGAGGCGCTGGTCTGTGTGACCGCCTTGGCGGCTTCACCGCGAGTGGTGCGGCTCGGCATCGGGGAAGTCGATCTCGCCGCCGAGCTGGGCGTCCGAATTGCACCCATGTCGACCGAGCTTGCGGCGATGAGACTCCAAGTCGTCATAGCCAGTGCAGCACGGTCACTGACTGCACCGATCGGACCCACGTCGTTGGACTTCCGCGATCTCGATCAGCTGCGAGAGACGACGGGTCGCCTGGCGGACGCAGGGTTTCGCGCACGGAGCGCAATCCACCCGGCACAGATTCCGGTGATCAACGACGTCTTCACGCCGAGCCAGGCAGAGGTCGAACAGGCTCGCCGACTCTTGTCGTCCTTGGACGACTCCGCCGCGCTCGGCCGCGCCGTCGTGGTCGACGAGGGCGGACGCATGGTCGACGCCGCCGTCGTCCGATCTGCCCGTGATGTCATCGCCCGGACGAACCGGCCGGAGGCCGGCTAGCCGGGAGAAGTCGGCCGGCGCAGGTAACGGCCCGCGGGCTGGCCAGTCACGAC
>JAJYVX010000040.1 GCA_021791795.1 Actinomycetes bacterium
GATCGCGCTCCTCAACAACTCCTACCTCGGCATGGTTCGCCAGTGGCAGCACCTCTTCTACGAGGAGCGCTACTCCGAGGTCTACCTCTCGCCGGACGTGCCCGACTACGTCGGCTGGGCGGAGGCGATGGGCTGCGCCGGCTTCAAGGTCGAGCAGAGCGACGAAGTGCTGCCGGCCATAGAGAAGGCGAACGAGATCGACGACCGCCCGGTCGTGATCGACTTCCGCACCGATCCGCTGGAGCACGTCTTCCCCATGGTGCCGGCGGGCGCCTCCAACGACGACATCGTGCTGCACCCGGCACAGCGGGCGGGGGCCTAGGCAGATGACCACGATCGAGTCTCTCCGGGCGGTCGGCGCGCCGCCGAAGCACCACCTCCTCTCTGTCCTCGTCGAGAACAAGGCCGGCGTGCTCGCCCGTGTCGCCGGGCTCTTCTCCAGGCGGGGTTACAACATCTTCTCGCTCGCCGTCGCGCCGACCGACGACGACCGCTTCAGCCGCATCTCGATCGTCGTGGACGTCGAATCGACTTCCTTGGAGCAGGTGATGGCCCAGCTCGACAAGCTGGTGAACGTCGTCGAGATCACAGAGCTCCATCCCGACGAGGCGAGGGAGGCCGAGCTCCTCCTCGTGACCGTCGAGGTCGGCGCGGCCGGGCGCGCCCAGGTGTTCGAGCTCGTCGGAGTGTTCGGAGGCCGCATAATCGACGTCGGCCACGAAGCGGTGACGGTCATGCTCGCCGGAGCTCCCGGCGCGCTTGACGACTTCGAGGAGCTGACGCGACCGTACGGGATCGTCGAGATACAGAGAACAGGCCGGGTGGCGCTGCCCAAACTCGGCTCGAGGAGGTAGGAGATGGCAACGCTTTACTACTCGGACGACGCGGACAAGGCGCTCGTGCGGTCGCGCAAGGTGGCCGTCATCGGCTACGGCTCGCAGGGCCACGCCCATGCGCTCAACCTGCGTGACTCCGGTGTCGACGTGCGGGTGGGCTTGAGGGAAGGCTCGGCCTCGAAGGCCAAGGCGGAGGCTGCGGGACTTCGGGTCGTATCGGTCCGGCAGGCCGCGAGCGAGGCGGACCTGGTCATGGTCCTGCTACCCGACACCGAGCAGAGGGCCGTCTACGAGAGCGAGATCGCCGACGAGCTGGCCGAGGGGGACGCCCTCTTCTTCGCGCACGGCTTCAACATCCGCTTCGGCCTCGTCAACCCGCCGCCAGGCGGCGACGTCGCCATGGTCGCCCCGAAGGGGCCAGGCCACCTCGTGCGCCGCACGTTCGAGGAGGGCGGAGGGGTGCCGTCTCTCATAGCGGTGGCAGAGGATGCTTCGGGAAAGGCGATGCAGCTCGCCCTCTCGTACGCCGACGCGCTCGGAGCCACGAGGGCGGGCGTGCTCGAGACGACCTTCGAGGAGGAGACCGAGACCGACCTCTTCGGCGAGCAGGCCGTGTTGTGCGGCGGCGTGTCAGCGCTCGTGATGGCGGCCTTCGAGACGCTCGTCGAGGCGGGCTACCAGCCCGAGTCCGCCTACTTCGAGTGCCTGCACGAGCTGAAGCTCATCGTCGACCTCATGTACGAGCAGGGCATCTCAGGCATGCGCTTCTCGGTGTCGGACACCGCTGAGTACGGGGACATGACGCGGGGTCCGCGCGTCATCGACGAGCACGTACGCGACGAGATGCGGGCGATCCTCGCCGAGATACGCGACGGGCGTTTCGCCGCGGAGTGGGTGGCCGAGAACGCGGCCGGGCGGCCGCGCTTCAAGGCGCTGCGCGAACAAGGCCGGAGCCACCCCATCGAGCAGGTCGGGGCGCAACTGCGGGCGATGATGCCGTTCGTGTCGAAGGGCCGGCAGCGCCTGGAGGACGTCTCCGGCGGCTGAGGGCGGCGCGGCACCGCTCGACCGCCCGACCGCAGCGCCCGACCGACCGCACCGCCCGACCGACCGCACCGCGGCCTAGAGCCGTTCGACCACGTAGTCGATGCAGGCGGTGAGCGCCTCCACGTCCGCCGGGTCGATCGAGGGGAAGAGGGCGATGCGCAGCTGGTTGCGCCCGAGCTTGCGATAGGGGTCGGTGTCGACGATCCCGTTTTGCCGCAGCACGGCGGCAAGGCGGCCCGCGTCGAGAGAGTCGCGGAAGTCGATCGTGGCGACTGTGTGGCTGCGGTCCTCAGGCCGCTTCACGAACGGCTCCGCCACATCCGAGCGCTCCGCCCAGGAGTAGACGGCGGCCGCCGAGGCGTCGCAGCGCGCGGCGGAGAAGCCGAGGCCGCCGTTCGAGTTGAACCACTCGAGCTGCTCGGCGAAGAGGAAGAGGGTGGCGATCGCCGGCGTGTTGACGGTGTAGTCGGCCCGCGAGCTCTGGAGCGCGGCTCTCAAGTCGAGAAACGCCGGGACGAAACGCGCCCCGCCGCCTGCCAGCCTCTCGACCCGCTCGATCGCTGCGGGCGACAGGCAGGCGCACCACAGCCCGCCGTCGGAGCCGAAGCACTTCTGCGGGGCGAAGTAGTAGGCGTCGAACTCCGCCGCCTCCACCCCGAGACCACCGGCGGCCGAGGTCGCGTCCACGAGGACGAGGCCTGGAGCAGGCTCGCCGGAGGGCGTCCGGGGTCGCTCGACGGCCATCTGCACGCCCGTCGACGTCTCGTTGTGCGTGAGGGCGTAGGCGTCGACGCGGTCGTCGGCGAGGAGCTCGGGGTGCGTCCCGAGCTCGGAGGAGGCCACGACGGGCTCGGCGAGGAAGGGCGCCGCGGCGGCTCTCTCGGCGAAACGGGACGAGAACTCCCCGAAGCTCGCGTGGGCGGACCGCTCTTCGACGAGGCAGAAGACGGCCATGTCCCAGAAGGCGCTCGTGCCGCCGTTGCCGAGGACCACCTCGTAACCTTCCGGCAGCCCGAAAAGCGCGGCGACGCCGCTCCGGACGCGCCCCACGAGCTCGCGGACCGGCGCCTGACGGTGGCTCGTCCCGAGCAGCTTCGCGCCTCGGGCGGGATCGGCCAGGGCCCGGAGCGCCTCCGGGCGCACCTTCGAGGGCCCGGCGCCGAAGCGCCCGTCACCGGGCTTCATCTCCTGGGGTATCGCGATGTCGTGCACCTCCCCATGTTGGGGCCTCGGGGCTCCTCTGTGCCAGCATGGACGGATGGTCGCCGAGCCCGCCCGTTTCTCTCCGCATCAAAGCCGCATCTCGCAGCGTGTGGCCTCCGTGGAGCCGTCCGCCACGCTCGCCATCGACGCGAAGGCGAAGGCGCTCAGGGCGGCGGGGGAGGACGTGGTGGGTTTCGGGGCGGGAGAGCCCGACTTCGCCACGCCCCAGGTGATCGTGGAGGCCGCAGTCGCCGCCTGTCGCGACCCCCGCAACCACCGCTACACGCCGACGGCCGGTCTGCCTGAGCTGCGTGCGGCGATCGCCGAGAAGACGGCCCGCGACTCGGGCTTCGAGGTCTCCGCCTCCCAGGTGCTCGTCACGAACGGGGGGAAGCACGCGGTGTCGAACACGTTCGAGACGCTCTGCGACCCCGGAGACGAGGTGATCGTCGCCGCTCCCTACTGGACGACCTACCCGGAGGCGATCCGCCTCGCCGGAGGAGTGCCCGTGTTTGTCGAGACGGACGAGGCGAGCGGGTTCCAGGTTACGCCCGAGCAGCTCGAGCGCGCGGCGACCGACCGCACGAAGATCCTCCTCTTCGTGTCGCCGTCGAACCCGACAGGAGCCGTCTACGAGAAGACCGTGATGGCTGCGATCGGTCGCCTCGCCGTGGAGCGGGGTTGGTGGGTGGTCGCCGACGAGATCTACGAGCACCTCGTCTACGGCAGCTGCGAGCAGCACTCGATGCCGGTCCTCGTGCCGGGCCTCGCCGACCGCTGCGTCGTGGTGAACGGCGTCGCCAAGACCTATGCGATGACCGGCTGGCGGGTGGGCTGGATGATCGGTCCCACGGACGTCATCGAGGCGGCGAGCAACCTCCAGTCCCACATGACCTCGAACGTGAACAACGTCGCCCAGAGGGCGACCCTTGCCGCCGTTTCGGGCGACCTCAGCGCAGTGGCCGAGATGCGCCAGGTCTTCGACCGCCGCAGGCGCCTCATCTACGAGAAGCTCTCCGCCATAGAGGGCGTCAGCTGCTTCGAGCCGGAGGGCGCGTTCTACGCCTTCCCCAACCTGAAACGCCTGCTCGGACGGCAGTACTGCGCCGGGAGGCGTCCGCAGACGACGCTCGAGCTGGCGGAGGTGGTGCTCGAGTACGCCAAGGTCGCCTTCGTGCCGGGCGAGGCGTTCGGGGCGCCGGGGTACGGCCGCTTCTCCTACGCACTCTCCGACGCCGACATCGCGAAGGGGATCGACAGGATCGCCGAACTGGTTGCCGAGTCGTCCGAGTGATAGGCCGGAAGTGATGGCGCGGATCCTCCTCACCGAGCGCTTGGCGCCGCAGGGCATCGAGCTCATGAGCGGCGCCGGCCACGTCGTGGACGAGCGTCTCGGCCTCTCGCCCGCAGAGCTGATCGAGGCCGTAGACGGCTATGAGGCCCTCGTCATACGCTCGGCAACGAAAGTCACCGAGGAGGTGTTGCGCGCCGGGTCGAAGCTCGTCGTCGTCGGCCGGGCGGGCATCGGGCTCGACAACGTCGACGTGAGGGCCGCGACGTCCCTCGGCGTGATGGTCGTGAACGCCCCGGAGTCGAACATCGTCTCCGCCGCCGAGCACACCTTCGCCCTGCTCCTCGCCGCCGCGCGCAACATCCCCCAGGCTCACTCCGCGCTCGTGGAGGGCAGGTGGGAGCGCTCCAGGTTCGAGGGTGTCGAGCTGCACTCGAAGGTGCTCGGCATCGTCGGCCTCGGTCGGATCGGCACGCTCGTGGCGGGTCGCGCGCTCGCCTTCGGGATGAGAGTCGTCGCCTACGACCCCTACGTGAGCGCGGAGAAGGCGAAGCAGATGGGAGTCGACCTCACCGCGCTCGACAACCTCGTCTCGATGGCCGACTTCATCACGGTCCACCTGCCGAAGACGCCGGAGACCCAGAACCTCTTCGGCAAGGAGATGCTCGCCAGGGTGAAGCCCGGAGCGCGCATCGTCAACACATCGCGCGGCGGCATCGTCGACGAGGAGGCCCTGACCGACGCCATCTCGTCGGGGCGTGTCGCGGGTGCGGCGCTCGACGTCTTCGCGAACGAGCCCTGCACCTCCTCGCCCCTCTTCGGCCTCGCGGGGGTCGTCGTCACCCCGCACCTCGGGGCGAGCACCCGCGAGGCGCAGGGCAAGGCCGGTGTCCAGATCGCGGAGCAGGTCGTCCTCGCCCTCGCCGGCGAGTTCGTCCCCTACGCCGTGAACGTGTCAGCGGGGCAGGCCTCCGAGGCGATCCGGCCCTACCTCAACCTGGCCGAGAACCTCGGACGGCTGCTCACGTCGCTCTGCGAGGGACTCCCCTCCGGGCTCGAGGTGGTCTACGAGGGGGAGCTCGCGCGGGAGGACACCCGCATCCTCACGATCGCGGTCGAGAAAGGCGTCTTCTCGACCGTCACGGAGCAGACCGTCTCCTTCGTGAACGCCCCTTCTCTCGCCCGCGAGCGCGGGATCGCGGTGAAGGAGTCGTCCACGTCGACGACGAGGGACTACGTGAGCCTCGTCACCGTGAGAAGCGGCCGGCACGCAGCCGCCGCGACGCTCGTCGGTGCGGCCGCAGCGCAGCGCATCGTCATGGTGGACGACCACCGCGTAGAGCTCCCTTTCGCCTCTCACCTGCTAGTCGTGCGCAACGACGACCGCCCGGGCATGGTCGGCGTGGTCGGCTCGGCCCTCGGGGGCGCAGGCGTGAGCATCCAGTCGATGGCCGTCGGCCAGACC
Organism: Actinomycetes bacterium; assembly: GCA_021791795.1. GTDB lineage: Bacteria > Actinomycetota > Acidimicrobiia > Acidimicrobiales > Bog-793 > JAKATT01. The sequence continues at coordinate 5,843 of JAJYVX010000040.1, forward strand.
GAGGGGGACGCCGGCACGGCGCTCATGCTGCTCTCGACCGACGTCGCGGTGCCTTCCGAGGTGGCCGAGGCGCTCAGGCGCGAACCCGGCATCTTCGAGGTGCACCAGGTCTCCGGTCCCTGGTCGGAGGCACACCTGACCTCCCGCTGATGTCTCCCCGGCCCGGGGCATGAGCGGCCCGAGGCCGTCCTAACCGGAGGACGTGAGCGTCGGTTGGCCGCCAGGCGCCTGTGCCTTCGCCTTGACCCCTGTCACCGAAGTGATGCCCGAGTAGGCCCCGACGAGCCGGTAGCCGCCGCCGGGGCTCATCACCGCGGCGATCTCCAGCTGGCCGCTCTCGACCACCTGCCCGTAGAGGCCGGCCGGGAGGAGGCTCATCCAAGGGGCTCCCGACACGTGACGCCAGCGGACGGCCGCGCCCGCAGGGGCGACGATCGACTCGGAGCTCGCCAGAGTGAACAGGACGAGCGTGTCTCCTCCCGGCATGGGGAATGTGAGCGTGCGGCCGCTCGGCGAGTAGAGCTCCCGCGCGTCGAAACCGGCCGCCTGTTCGGAGATCACCTCAGCGTGGGGGTCCGGCACCTGCCAGCACGAGCCGGTGAAGTCGCTCCGCGAGAGCGAACCGACCTGGCCGCTTGCCTCGTAGTGCTCGAGCGCCGTCGCGACCTCGCCGGGCAGGCGGCGGGCAACCGACGAGGCAGCAGCCGGGACTGAGCGGGCGAGCCCTCCCGTCGCCGTCGCGAGCGTCGGGAACCGGCCGCTGTCGGCCGACGGTTCGAGCACTATCTGCCACCGCCCCGCCCTCGACCTCTCGAACGCGAGCACGGTGTCGGAGTTCGGGCAGGCCCCGAGCCGCGACTTCGGCAGCTTGGCGAGAAGGACGGTCTCGCCGACGACGAGGAAGCTGTTCCCGCCCGAGCCGAGGACGACCTGGAGCGGCTTCACGCCGAAGGGGATTGAACCCGTCACATGGGCGAGCCTCGAGGCCTTGTAGTCCGCCGCGTCGATGGCGAAGGCGGAGCCCGCCTCGTAGCTAGCGAGCAGCGGCGTGTCGAGTGCCGAGTTGGCCTTGTTGTTCGTAGACATGACCGACCGGAGTATGCGCTTCGCCTGTGTCGCGGAGAGCGGCGTCGCGGCGCCCGACTTCGCCCGCCCGCTCGGTGACGCACCCGAGGTCGTGCAGCCCGCGAGCACGCCCGAGGCTGTGACGATGGCGAGAAGTGCTGCGAGTCGCCTCACCTGCGAGATGTTAGGGCCCGACCTCGGACCGCTTGGTGGCAGCCGCCTTGGCCCGGACGATCCGGTTGGCCGCGGCGAGATATGCCCGGGCGGACGCCTCGACGACGTCGGTCGAGAGGCCTCTGCCCGACACCTTCACCCCGCCCGACGAGAGCTGCACGACGACGTCGCCGAGGGCGTCGATGCCTCCGGTCACCGACGAGACGTTGAAGTCGGTGAGGCTCGCGTCGATGCCGGTCGCCTTGCGGATGGCCGAGCAGGCGGCGTCGATCATCCCGTCGCCCTCCGCGCTGGCCTCGCTCGTCCGCCCGTCGCGGCTCACGACGACGCGAGCCCGGGGGGTGGACGACGTGCCTCCGTGGACCTCGAGCACATCGAGGGCGAAACCCTCCTCGACCCCCGTACCGACCTCCTCGGCCACAATCGCCTCGAGGTCGGCGTCGGTGAGCTGCACCTTGCGATCGGCGAGCTCCTTGAAGCGGCGGAACGCCGCGTCGAGCGCCTCGCCGCGCAGCACGATGCCGAGCTTCTCGAGCGTCTCGGAGAAGGCGTGGCGGCCCGAGTGCTTGCCGAGGACGATCTCGCTTCCCACCTGGCCGACGGTGGCGGCGTCGATGATCTCGTAGGTCGACCGCTCCGCGAGGACGCCGTGCTGGTGGATGCCCGACTCGTGGGCGAAGGCGTTCCGGCCCACGACCGCCTTGTTGCGTTGCACCTGGTAGCCGGTGAGCCGGGAGACGAGCCGGCTGGTGCGGGCCAGCTCTTCGGTGCGCACTCCCGTCCGTAGGTCGAGAAACTGGTCGCGGCGCACCTCGAGCGCCATGACCACCTCCTCGAGCGCCGCGTTGCCCGCCCGCTCTCCGATGCCGTTCACGCAAACCTCCACCTGGCGGGCGCCGTTCCGCACGCCCGAGAGGCTGTTCGCCACTGCGAGGCCGAGGTCGTCGTGGCAGTGCGTCGATATGACGTAGTCGCCCGGCACCTGCCGGCGCACGTAGGCGATGAGGTCGCCGAACTCCCACGGGATTCCGAAGCCGACGGTGTCGGGCACGTTCAGCGTCGTCGCACCGGACTCGACGGCGGCCGCGAGCACCTCGATCATGAAGTCGAGCGGGGTGCGGGTGGCGTCCTGCGGCGAGAACTCGACGTCGGCCGTGTGCTCCCTCGCCCGTCCGACGCCCTGGCGGACCTCGTTGAGCACCTGGTCCGGGGTCATCTTCAGCATGTGCTCCATGTGGCTCGGGCTCGTCGAGATGAAGACGTGGATCCGCTGCCGCTCGGCGTCGCGGAGCGCCTCGAAGCAGCGGTCGACGTCCGACAGGTGGGTGCGCGAGAGAGCCGCGATGACAGGTCCATCGACAGCGCGGGCGATCGCCTGCACCGCCTCGAAGTCGCCCTCGCTCGCGACGGGGAAGCCGGCCTCGATGTAGTCGACGCCGAGGCGGGCGAGCTGCTCGGCTATCTCGAGCTTCTCCGCCGCGTCGAGCGATATGCCGGGGGACTGCTCGCCGTCGCGAAGCGTCGTGTCGAAGATGACGACCTTGCCGTCCTTCTTGCCGGCCGTCTCGTGTCTCGTGTCTCGTGCTTGTGTGCCGTTCGTCATCAGAACCTCGTTCGGGGAACAAAAAACCTCCTGGCCGAAGGCGCAGGAGGCGAAGGCAAGCGCGGTCGGCGCTTGCCGTCAGGTAAGGAGCAGAGAGATGTTCTTAGTCATCCAGCAATGATTGTGGGCGAGAAACGGCTCGCAGTCAAACCGCCCTGCTCCTCGCGCCCTCACACGAGCGGGTCGAGATCGTGTGGCCGCCGGTAACCGCCGAGGTGGTGGACCAGCGGCGCGCTGCCCGACCCGACCCCAAGATCCTCGACGAGCCCGAGGACGAGCAGGTGATCGCCCGCTTCGTGGGCATTGTGCAGCCGGCAGTCGACCCAGGCGACGGCACCGTCGAGCACGGGCAGGCCGGCGGGCGAGCAGGGCAGGCCCGCACCCGCGAACTGGCCCGCCACGGTGCTCGAGACGGCGAAGCGCCTCGAGAGCCGGGCCTGGTCCTCGGCGAGCACGCTCACACAGAACGTCTCGGTGGGAAGGATCTTCGGCCACGTGGCAGACGTCTCGGCCACGAAGAAGCCGACGAGAGGGGGTTCGAGCGACACCGGCACGAACGACCCGACCGAGAGGCCCATCGGGACTCCGCCGACCATCCCGGAGACGACCGTCACGCTCGTCGGGACGTGGCGCAGGACGTGGCGGAAGGCCTCGGGCTCGACTGGCAATGTGCCGGCCGATCAGCCGGACCCGGCCGGGAGGAGCGGCAGCAGCCCGGACCGCCGGGCCTCGAAGGCGGCGATGTCGCTCTCGTGTTCCAGCGTCACGCCTATGTCGTCGAGGCCGTTGAGGAGCCGGTGGCGAGCATCGTCGTCGAGCCGGAAGGGGATCTCCAACCCCGCCGACGGCACCTCTATGAGTCGCCGCTCGACGTCGACGACCACCTCGGCCGAGGGATCGCCCGCCACGAGGTCGAGCAGCCGCCGGCCTTCCGCGGCGCCGACTTCGGCGGGTACGAGTCCGGACCGGGTGGAGTTGGAGCGGAAGATGTCCCCGAACTTCGGGCTCACGACGGCTTTGAAGCCATAGTCGACGAGTGCCCAGACGGCGTGCTCCCGGGAAGAGCCCGTGCCGAAATTCGGCCCCGCTACGAGGATCGTCGCGCCGGCGTGCTCGGGCGCGTTCAGCACGAAGCCGGGCTCGTCGCGCCACTCGGCGAACAGGCCAGCACCGAAGCCGCTCCGCTCGATCCGCTTTAGCCAGTCGCTCGGGATGATCTGGTCCGTGTCGACGTCGGAGCGGTCGAGCGGCACGGCCTTCCCCGCGATGAGCGTCGTCGGCTCCATCAGCGGTCCCCTTCGACGCGACCGGCCGGGCCGCCCGCATCGGCCCGAGCGCCGAGGTCGGCGGGCGCGGCGAAGTGCCCGGCGACGGCAGTCGCCGCTGCCACGGCAGGCGACACGAGATGCGTCCGGCCGCCGCGGCCCTGGCGACCTTCGAAGTTCCGGTTGGAGGTCGAGGCGCAACGCTCGCCGGGCGACAGCTTGTCCGGGTTCATGGCGAGGCACATCGAGCACCCGCTCTCGCGCCACTCGAATCCGGCCTTCTTGAACACCTCGTCGAGCCCCTCCCGTTCGGCCGCCACCTTCACCTGGCGCGATCCGGGCACGACGAGAGCCCTCACGCCGTCGCTCACGCGCCTGCCCTCGACCACGCTTGCGGCGAGGCGCAGGTCCTCGAGCCTCGAATTGGTGCAAGAACCGATGAAGACTGTGTCGACGGCGATGTCGCGGATGGCCGTTCCGGGCCGCAGGCCCATGTAGGCGAGCGCCCTCTCGGCTGCCTCGCGCTCGTTCGCTCTCTCCATCTCCGACGGATCGGGGACGCTGCCGTCGACCCGCGCCACCTGGGAGGGGTTCGTGCCCCAGGTGGCGAACGGGAAGAGGTCGCCCGCGCGCATCTCGACCTCGGCGTCGAAGCAGGCGCCGTCGTCGGTCGGGAGGGTGCGCCAGAGTGCCACGGCCTCCTCGAAGGCCGTGCCCTTCGGAGCGTGCGGGCGCTCCTCGAGGTAGGCGAAGGTCGTGTCGTCCGGGGCGACCATCCCGGCACGGGCCCCGGCCTCGATCGACATGTTGCAGAGGGTCATCCGACCCTCCATCGACAGCGCCCGGACGGCCGATCCGCGGTACTCGACGAGGTAGCCGGCGCCGCCGGTGGTGCCGAGGCGGTGGACGACCCCGAGCGCCAGGTCCTTCGCCGTCACGCCCTCGGGCAGGTCGCCCTCCACCGTCACCGCCATCGTCTTCGGGCGCTGCTGCGGGAGGGTCTGGGTCGCGAGCACGTGCTCCACCTCCGAAGTCCCGATGCCGAAGGCGAGGGCGCCGAAGGCGCCGTGGGTGGACGTGTGGCTGTCTCCGCAGACGATCGTCATGCCGGGCTGCGTCAACCCCTGCTCCGGGCTTATGACGTGCACGATCCCCTGGTTGACGTGGCCCATGGGCCAGCACGTGACTCCGAACTCCGCGCAGTTCTCCTCGAGCGCCTCGAGCTGGCGGCGCGAGACGGGGTCAACGATTCCCTCCGCGATGGCCGCCGTCGGAACGTTGTGGTCCGCCGTCGCGACGGTGAGGTCCGGCCGGCGCACGCGGCGGCCGGAGAGCCGGAGCCCCTCGAAGGCCTGCGGTGACGTCACCTCGTGCACGAGGTGCAGGTCGATGTAGAGCAGGTCGGGCTCGCCCTCTTCTTCTCCCCGCCTGACGAGGTGGCTCTCCCAGAGCTTCTCCGCCAGGTTCTTCGTTCCCCGAGCGCCCATCAACCCCCGACCGTGACGATCTCCGCACGGAGCGTTCCGCTCGGTGCGTCGTACTCGACCACGTCGCCGGGGGCACGCCCCAACAGCGCCTGTCCGAGCGGGGAGGCGGGCGAGATGACGGCGACGCCCTCCCGCTTCTCCTCGATGGAGCCGACGAGATAGCGCTCGGTGTCGTCGTCTCCCTCGTAGCGGATCTCGACGACGACCCCGGCTGCCACCACGCCGGCCTCCGCCACGTCATCGTCAAGGATGACGGCCGACCCGAGCATCGCCTGCAGGCGGCGGATCCGCGACTCCATCTTGCCCTGGGCGTCCTTCGCGGCGTGGTAGTCGCCGTTCTCGGAGAGGTCACCGAGAGCTCGCGCGGCCTCGATCTGGCGGGCGATGTCGACGCGGCCCTTCGTCGTCAGCTCCTCGAGCTCGGCTTGGAGCCGGGCGTGAGTCTCGGCTGTCAACTGCGTTTCCGTCACGCAACGAGGGTAGCCCCTGGCGGAGAGGGGTCCGCTAGCGAGGTAGTAACCTCGACGCCCAAGCAATTGGCAATTGAAAGGGGGCGGCTATGGCATCGCGGACTTTGCGCCTGCTGTCGACCGCTGGCATCTCGCTGTCTCTCGGCGTCGCTTCGCTGCTCGGCGCGACCGTGGCGGCTGCGGCGCTCCAGAGCGGCATCGTGCCGCCGAACAACCCGCCGAAGTCGCTTCCCCCGATGCCGAATTTTTTCCAGAGCCAGAAGTGCGACAGGCGTCCGGACGCATCGGTCGGCTGCGACAGCCTCGTCCTCAAGGCGATCGACAACGCCCGGTCAAAGGAGCATGTCGGGCCGATGCGGTTCAACCTCGCCGCCTTCCGCAGCCTCACGCCTCCCGAGCAGCTCTTTGTGACCGTGGACCTCGAGCGGACGAATCGCGGGCTCCCCCCTGTCGAGGGACTCACGAGCCAGCTGAACACCATCGCCTGGAAGGCGGCGCGGGCGGGAGTCGACCCGCTGCTCCCGAGCCTCCCCTACCCGCTCAGCGGCGGGGGCACAGCAGCCGGCTTCGGCGGCAACTGGGCCGGCGGCAACGTGAACGTCCTCGGTTCGGACTACGGGTGGATGTACGACGACGGTCCGCACAGCCCGAACCTCGATTGCCCGAAGGCGGGCGACCCGGGCTGCTGGGGGCACCGGGACAACATCCTCTCGGATAAGCGCACACAGAACTGGGGCAACCCTGCCTACTGTGGCGGCGCGTACCACTTCGTGATGGGCGCCGGCTCGACGAAATCGGTCGCAGGCTGGAACCCGAGCCAGACGGAGCTCCTGGTGCTCGACTGCGGCAAGGCGCCGACCGAGTACTTCACCTGGGCGCAGGCGAAGAAGCTGCTCGGCATCTGATCGTGACGGAAGACTGCTGCCGGGTGGCGGTGATCCCCGGTGACGGGATCGGGCCGGAAGTCGTCTCCGAGGCGCTGAAGGTCGTCGCGGCCGCCGGTGTCACGCTCGAGACCGAGCACTACGAGCTCGGCGCGGCTCGCTACCTCCGCGACGGGTTCGTCATGAGCGACGATCTCATGTCCGAGCTCTCCGGTTTCGACGCCGTACTCCTCGGCGCCATCGGTCCTCCCGTCGACTCGACGGCCGTACCGGCCGGAGTGCTCGAGCGCGGCCTTTTGCTCCGGCTCCGCTTCGACCTTGATCTCTACGTGAACCTCAGGCCGTTCGACGGCGCGCCGGGATCGATCGCCGAGGGGGCGTCCTTCAAGGTCGTGCGGGAGAACACCGAGGGGCCGTATGCCGGCGAGGGCGGAGTGCTCCGCCGGGGCCGGCCTGGCGAGATCGCCACGCAGGGGTCGGTGAACACGAGGATGGGGGTCGAGCGATGTGTCCGTTTCGCCTTTGACCTAGCCGAGGACTCGCCGAGGCGCCGGGTCACCCTCGTGCACAAGACGAACGTCCTCACCTTCGCGGGCGATCTCTGGCGCAGGGTGTTCGAGGAGGTCGGGCTCGAGCATCCGGGCGTCGAGACGTCCTACCAGCACGTCGACGCCGCCTGCATCCACATGGTCGAGCGCGCTGCCAGCTACGGCGTCATAGTCACGGACAACCTCTTCGGCGACATCCTCACCGACCTCGCGGGCGCGCTGTGCGGCGGGATCGGCCTGGCGGCCTCCGCCAACTTGAACCCGGCGATGACAGGCCCGTCTCTCTTCGAGCCGGTGCACGGCGCGGCGCACGACATCGCCGGCAAGGGTGTCGCCAACCCGCTCGCTGCCATCCGATCCGCCGCCATGATGCTCGACTTCCTCGAAGAGGGGGAGGCCGCTTCGCACATCGAGCGTGCGGTGCTCGATGTGCAGGCCGGAATTGCAGGTAGAAAAGACAGGTGGAGCACCGCCGAGATCGGCGATGCCGTCGTAGGGAGGTTGTAAGTGGCGCTCACCCCGACGAAGAAGATCTGGATGAACGGCGAGCTCGTCGACTGGGACAAGGCGACCATCCACGTGCTCACCCACAGCTTGCACTACGGCCTCGGCGTGTTCGAGGGGATCCGTGCCTATCCGGCGAGCGGCGGGCCGGCCGTGTTCCGCCTCACCGACCACATCAAGCGGCTCTTCACGAGCGCCCACGTGCTCGGGATCGAGATCCCTTACTCGCTCGGAGAGCTCGTCGAGGCCTCGAAGGACGTCGTGCGGGAGAGCGGCCTCGAGGCCTGCTACATCCGGCCGCTCGCGTACCTTGGCTACGGCGAGATGGGCCTCAACCCGATCCCCTGCAAGGTCGACGTGGCGATCGCCTGCTGGCCCTGGGGCGCGTATCTCGGCGACGAGGGCATCGCCAACGGCGTGCGGCTCAAAGTCTGTTCCTGGGCGCGGCACGACCCGAGATCGCTCCCGACCGCAGCCAAGGGCACGGGCATGTACGTCAACTCGTCGCTCGCCAAGGTCGAGGCCGTCCGCGCCGGCTACGACGAGGCGCTGCTGCTCACGACGGAGGGCTACGTGTCGGAGGGCACGGGCGAGAACCTCTTCGTCGTGAAGCGGGGCGAGGTGCTCACGCCGCCGAGCTCGACCGTCGGCGCGCTCGAAGGCATCACAGCCGACTCCGTGCGCCGCATCATCGACGACCTCGGCTTCGGGCGCGTACGGGAGACCCTCCTGCGGCGCACGGACCTGTACATGGCCGAGGAGGCTTTCCTCACCGGCACCGCGGCCGAGATCGTGCCGATCGCCTCGGTGGACGACCGCTCCGTCGGCGACGGCAAGCCCGGCCAGATCACCCGCGCCGTGCAGGAGCAGTTCTTCAAGGCTGTGCGTGGCGAGGTGGGTCAGTACAAGGACTGGGTGGAGCGCGTCGACTGACGTGCGCCGCAGCTGTCGCCCGACGTGCGCCGCAGCTAGGGTTTGCCGCGATGACACAGCCGAAGTTCGCCCCGATCCTCGAGCGGGCGGAGGTCCGCGAGGTCCTGGCCCTGCCGACTCCAGCTCCCTGGGAGCCGCACCGCCCGGCGGACTTCCGACCGGACCCGACCTCGGTCCGGCCGCCCAACACGGGCATCCCGGGTCCCGACCAGGGGTACGCGCTCCGCCTGGCCGAAGAGCTGAAGCCGGAGCTGAGGCTGGCGGAGAACGAGCACGCCGAGGACGTCCTCTCGGGAGCCGTGATGATCGGCCTCCGTCGGGCAGCCCTGTTCGGGCGTGCTCCGGTGAGGGCTGACCTCGAGGTCGCGCTCAACCTCTTCGGGTTCCTCGAGGGTGCGCCCGAAGAGGTGGTCGAGGCGAGGCAGCGCTACTTCGCCGGTGTGTCGCACAACTACTGGCAGCAGCGCGACCTGGCCGAGTGGGTGCCCGATTCGACTCTGCGGCTGCGCCCGAGCGATGTGCGCGAGATCCTGGCCGACGAGCCGGAGGGTTGGCGGGACCTCGCCGGCGTGCCGGAGTAACAGGCCGCGGAGGTCGACTCCTGCGGAGTCGCGAGCGTCTCCGCTGGAGGGCAGGGCGGCCGCGAGCGAAGTCCGCCGGAGGGCAGGGCGGCCGCGAGCGAAGTGATCCGCGCAGGCGTCGGAGGCGCAAGACTCTCTACATGCCTGTTTTCGACCTGACGGACGACCAGAGGGAGTTCCGCCGCGTGCTGCGGAACTTCGTCGCCGAGCGGATCGCCCCGAATGCGCCGGGCTACGACGAGCGCGAGGAGTACCCCTCGGAGAGCTTCAAGGCATGTTGCGAGCTGGAGATACCCGCGCTCGGGGTCCCGGCCGAGTACGGCGGGCAGGGTGCAGATCTCGTCACGCAGGCGATCGCGGTCGAGGAGATCGCCCGCGGCTGCGCCTCGACCGCCGTCACGGTGCTCATCTCGAAGCTTGGCATGCTGCCCGTCATGAACTTCGGTTCGGAGGAGATGAAGCACAAGTACCTGCCGCGGGTCGCATCGGGTGAGGGGCAGGCGAGCTACTGCCTGTCGGAGGCCGACGCCGGTTCGGACGTCGTCTCGATGCACGCGAGAGCAGTGAGGGACGGCGACGCCTACGTGATCTCCGGGACCAAGTACTGGATCACGAATGCCGGCATCTCGGACACCTACACCGTCTTCGCCAAGACTGATCCTGCGGCGGGGCACCGCGGGATCTCGTGCTTCCTCGTGGAGAAGGACTGGGGCGTGAAGGTCGCGAAGCTGGAGCACAAGATGGGCCTCCGGGCGAGCCCCACGGGCGAGGTCCTCTTCGACGAGATCAGGGTGCCCGTGGAGAACAGGATCGGGGAGGAAGGGCAGGGTTTCTATATAGCTATGCACACCCTCGACCGCTCCCGGCCGACGATCGGAGCGCAGGCCGTCGGCATCGCGCAGGGAGCCCTCGACTACGCAGCCGGCTACCTGAAGCAGCGCAAGCAGTTCGGCCGCCCGGTCGCAGATTTCCAGGGCCTCCGGTTCATGGTCGCAGACATGGCCATGCGGATCGAGGCGGCGCGCACGCTCGTCTACCGGGCCTGCGCCGCGGTGGACGCGGGTGATCCTTTCGGCGACCTCTCGTCGCTCGGGGCGATGGCGAAGTGCTTCGCCTCCGACGTCGCCATGCAGGTGGCGACCGACGCCGTCCAGCTCCTCGGCGGGTACGGGTACACGCGCGAGTTCCCGGTCGAGCGCTTCATGCGCGATGCCAAGATCACCCAGATCTACGAAGGCACCAACCAGGTACAGCGAGTCGTCATCGCAAAGAGGCTGCTCGGCTGAGGCTTGGGCCAAGCTCCCAGCTCCCAGCTCCCAGCTCCCAGCTCCCAGCTCCTCGCTCCCCGCTCCCCGTGGTGGAGCCACCTCAGGCGGCGGTCGAGGTCTCCTTGCCGACGTGTGTCTTCGTGGCGAGAGTCACGACCGGTTCGGTCCGGCGGCGCCGCCTCCGGGGAACCCGCTGTGCCGCGAGCACTCTCTGGTGCACGGCGCAGCGGTCGTCCGAGTTGTAGATGGACAGGACCGCCCCGCAACCTGGGTACGCGCAGACGCGGCCTGTCGGGTATGAGCGAACCGGAGTCCTGTCTCGTCCTGGCACGTCGACTTCGACGTACATGTCACCGAGGTCACCTGCCATCACTTACCTCCGGTCTCATGGCGGCTGAGTTGAGCGTCATCATCGGTCCGGCGCGCCTTGGTCACTAGAGGATTTGGACCCTGATCCGAAGAGGCCTACGGGCCTCGACGGGGTTCCTCGGAGCACGGGCCCGCGACTCCGAAGTAGCGTTCAATTTGCGAAAGGAGGCTGCGATGGGGTTCATGGACAAGGTGAAGGCTCAGGCGACCGTTCTCGCTGAGAAGGCACAGGAGGGGGCGAAAGCTGGGCAGGGCAAGCTCGAGAGCATGCAGGCAAAGCGCCATTCCGACGCACTGCTGCTCGAGCTCGGAGGGATCGTCTACACGACGCGTATGGGGCGTGGGGGGGCCGGAGCGGACGCGAGGATCGAGGCGCTCGTGGCGCGCCTGCGTGACTTCGAGGCGCAACACGGCGAAGTGAGGGTCACCCCGGCCGACGGCACTCCAGGTGACACCGGGTCGTTCGTCCCGTCGGGCGCAGGCTCGGGCGACGACGACGCCGAGGCAGAGGGGGAAGCATCGGGAGCCTCGGCAGCTGCAGCGCCGGCTGCGGCCGCCCCGGGAGGGGGCATCCCAACCGCCACGTCGGGAGGGGGCATCCCAACCGCCACGTCGGGAGGGGGCATCCCAACCGCCACGTCGGGAGGGGGCATCCCAACCGCCACGTCGGGAGGGGGCATCCCAACCGCCACGTCGGGAGGGGGCATCCCGGCAGCCTCCTACTCCTCGGAAGACGACGAAGCCGAATCCTGAGCCGTTCCGCGCCTCCGGGCGGTCACGGTGGATAACGCGGCCACATCTGTGTAGAACGCGGCCCGACGCCGGTAGGTAGTCCGGTAGGCGAGCACCGCATCATGGCGGCATGGCTCGCTTCCGGCCCGCCGCCGCCACTCAAGCCAAAGCCGTCTTGCGCCCCCATCGGGCGGCGTGGCTCCTGAGCGCCCTTCTCCTCTCGGCGATCCTGCCCGTCGCCTCGGGTTGCTCGGCGGTGGCGGGCCGAAGCGAGCTGTCCAGGACTGCCGCTCACAGCAGGCGCTCCTCGACTTCAGCCGCCTCGCGGGTGGTGGGCGTGCCGCGTTCTTCCCCCCGCTCGCCGGCGCTGGAGGCGCAGGCGGTCGCGCGGGCGTGGACGGCTTCGGAGGAAGGTTTCTACGCCGCTGCCCTCGCAGACGACCCGACGCTTCCCGCCTACGTGAGGTGGCTGGTGCCGAACGGTCCCGTCTACCAGCATGCCATCGCCTTCCTCACCTCTCTTGCCGTCGAGGGTCTCGTCGGCCCGGCGCACTGGAGAGTGGGCAACGTCCATGTGCTCTCCGTGGGGCATCGCTTCGCACGTCTCGAGGCCTGCAGCTGGGATCCCGGGAGCCTCTTCAAGGCGAGCGGCCACCCGGCGCCGGCGAGCCTCGGAGGCGGCGCGAGCTATACGGCGTATCGGTCCGTCCTGCTGTACGAGCGCGGGCGATGGCTCGTGTGGCAGACGGCAACCGCAACAGTCCAGAACCTCAACGAGGAGAGCCCATGCATCCACTTCGAAGGAGGCTCCTAGCCGCATCGAGCGTCTCGGCCGCAGCGGTCTTCGGTATCACCGTGGCACTCGCCGCCTTTCCTGCCATCGCAGCAGCCGGCATCGGAGGAGGTAGCGGCGGTCTCACCGGCGGTGCCATATGGGCGGAAGCCTGGTGGCAGGGCGCGCCTACCGGCCCAGGGCCGTGGGTGCCCGGAGCGTCGGGCGGACGAGTCGTCTGCGTCTGGCACGACCTCGGTCCGACACTTCTGGCCCTCAACACGGGCCTCAGCGAGGCGAGCATCCCGAAGAGCTTCTTCAGCGCTCCGCAAGGGGGTGGACATCCCGGCATCTGGGGCGTCGATGCCTGGGCTCTCGCTCGTTCACGACGGGGACCGAGCTACGGGCATTTCGACCTCATCGCCTGTTCCAACGCGTCCGGGGTGCCTCAGAACGGCGGTGACGTCGACACGGTGCTTCCTCTTGCCTACCCGCCGCACACGACACCGAAGATCATCTGGCTCTTCTGGGACGACGTGCCTGACCCGCCGTCGCAGGCACTCCCGCCGGTCGTGCACGCAGCGTTCGCCATGACGCACCTTCCGGTGCCGACGCTCCACACCTCACCGTCGGAGCTCGCCGGAACCCCCGACGCCACGGTGGTCAACTTCCCGACATGGCTCTGGGTCGGCTCAGGGATCTGGCACACGTACTACGCCGTCGCCGAGGCGGGTGGCTACGTGGCGACGGTGTGGGCAATCCCCGAGAGCGTTCACTGGAGCGCGTCCTGGGACTTCCCGAACCCGGCGGACGACCCGGAGCACGGCACCACGCTCGGAGCGGAGGTCCTCGACAAGACGTGTGCCGGACCGGGCGCCGCCTACAATCCCGGCCTCCCCGCCTCGACGCAGCAGTCCGCCTGCACCTTCGACTTCGCGGACTCGACCTTCGGGACGCGCCAGAGGCTGAGCGCGACCGTCACATGGTCCGTCTACTGGGCACTCTCGTCGCCGTCCGGCGTCGTCGGGGGAGAGGGAAGTCTCGGCACGGCCGAGACGGCCGGGTCGATCGGTCTGCGCGTACTACAGGTCGAGTCCATCCTGACCCGGGGGTGACTCGGCCTTCGTGCGCCTCGGCGCCTTCGGCCGCCTTGCCCCGAGGAGGCTCCACCGAGCCGACACGAGTTCCGGGTCGAACGAGCGAATGCGTTCCACCCGGAGCTCGTTCCCGTCGCTTTCATCCAACTCGAGCCCGGGAACGGGACGACGCGAGGGAGCGGGTCCCTCCACAAGGGCGAGCTCGACCCACGAAGCGCCGTTGCTCGTGTTCGTCACGTGTGCCCGGAACCGCCAGTGCCGGCCGCGGGAGGGGTGTCCCGCGACCCGCACCACGTCACCTGCTGCGAAACCGTTCCAGTACTCGAGGCGCACGAAGCGCTGCAGCGCCCGCTCGGACTCGGCCCGCTGTCGCGCCGAAGGGCGGCGCTCCCTCAAGCGAATGGTCGAGTTCTGCTCAGTTCCGGTGCTCCGAGTCGACATCACGGACACCCTAGGTGCAGGCTGTATCAGCGCGGTGGACCTGCAGGACGGGCACCTCCCGGCGGTCCTGCGCGCCGGCGGAAGAGCGGACCTCGAGGACGGAGCGAGCCCGCTGGGCCGGGCCGGGCCGGCCCCGGCC
>JAJYVX010000251.1 GCA_021791795.1 Actinomycetes bacterium
TGACCGGAGACTTGCCACGAGCACAGCCGGGACCTTGGCCCCTGGGGCGGGAGGCGGCGCCTCCGTAGGCTGGCATCGTGGGCCGGGAGCTCGCTCTTTCCTGATTGCGGCACGTGTCGCGGTCGCGGCACGTGCCGCGGCGAGCGTCTGGCGGTGAAAGGAACTGAGGACGTTGCCTGAGATGTACACAACGGCGAGGTCTCTCGTCGCCCACGGCAAGGGCATCCTCGCCGCTGACGAGAGCGAGGGGACGATCAAGAAGCGGTTCGACGCGGTGGGGGTCCCATCGACCGAGGAGAACCGCCGCGCCTACCGCGAGGCCCTCTTTTCGACGCCAGGCGTCGAGGAGCACATAAGCGGCGTCATCCTCTTCGACGAGACGATCCGCCAGCGCTCCCACGACGGGGTCCGGTTCCCAGAGCTGCTCGCCTCGAGGGGGATCATCCCGGGCATCAAGGTCGACCGGGGTGCCAAGCCCCTCGCCCTCTCTGACACAGAGACCGTGACCGAAGGCCTCGACGGGCTCCGGGGGCGCTTCGAGGAGTACCGGGGCCTCGGCGCCCGCTTCGGCAAGTGGCGCGCCACCTACTCGGTAGGAGACGGCAGGCCGAGCGACTACTGCGTGAGGGCCAACGCCCAGGCGCTCGCCCGCTACGCGGCGCTCTGCCAGGAGGCCGGCCTCGTCCCGATCGTCGAGCCCGAGGTGCTCATGGACGGCTCCCACACCATGGAGGAGTCCGCCCGGGCGACGGCCCGAGTCCTCCAAGCCCTCTACGACGAGCTCTACGCCCAGCGCGTCGACCTTCGAGCCACGCTGCTCAAGCCCAACATGGTCCTCTCCGGCTACTCGGCGTCCGAGCGAGCCGGAGTAACCGAGGTGACCGAGGCAACGCTCGACGTCCTCTACCGCCATGTTCCCGCTGCGGTGCCCGGCATCGTGTTCCTCTCGGGCGGTCAGTCCGACGAGGACGCGACGGTCCACCTGAACGCGATGAACGCCGGGGGCCCTCACCCATGGCAGCTTTCGTTCTCCTACGGGCGCGCCCTGCAGTCGGCGGCGCTCAGGGCGTGGGGGGGCCGCCAGGAGAACCTGGCCAGCGCCCAGCGCGCGTTCTTTCACCGAGCGAGGATGAACGGTGCGGCGCGTACCGGCGTCTACAGCCCGGCCATGGAGCATGAAGCTTTGGTGGCTTGAGGGCACGAGAGATGCGCGTCGGCGTGCTCACCGGAGGCGGTGACTGCCCCGGGCTCAACGCGGCATTGCGGGCCATCGTGAAGCAGGCCGAGAAGCAGGACGGCCATTCGCTGGCCGGCTTTCGCCACGGCTGGCGCGGCGTCGCCGAGGGCGACCTGCTCGACCTCACGCGTGAGCACGTGAGGAACGTCCTACCCCTGGGCGGGACCCTGCTCGGGACCTCCCGCTACCACCCGAGCGACGAGGACGGGGGGATCGACAAGGTGCTCGAGACCCTGCGGTCCGAGCGCATCGAGGCGCTCATCTGCCTCGGCGGGGACGGCACCATCGGCGCAGCCGCCAGGTTGTCCGAACGGGGGGTGCGGATCGTCTGCGTCCCCAAGACCATCGACAACGACGTGGCGGGCACCGATCGGAGCATCGGGTTCGACACCGCGGTGGCCATCGCCACCGAGGCCATCGACCGGGTCCACACCACCGCCGAGAGCCACGACCGGGTGATGGTCGTCGAGGTCATGGGGCACCGCAGCGGGTGGATCGCCATCAGCGCCGGGATCGCCGGGGGGGCGGACTGGATCCTCGTCCCCGAGGCGCCGTTCTCCTTGGAAGAGATGTGCAGCGCCATCCGGCACCGCCACCGGTCCCACGCCAGCTACTCGATCGTGGTGGTGGCAGAAGGTGCCCGCTCCCGGCCTGACGGCCCCGAGTTCGGGGCGCCGACGGGTTCTTCGGGGTCGACCGTCGCCGGCGCCATCGGTGAGCGGATCACGGCCGAGATCGCCGAGCGGACCGGCTTCGAGACCCGCCTCACCGTCTTGGGCCACATCCAGCGCGGCGGCACGCCCACGGCGAGCGATCGGCTGCTGGCCAGCCGCCTCGGGTTGGCGGCCGCCGACGCGGTCGGTGAGATCTCCGACTCCGCAATGACGGCACTGGTCGGCGACGAGGTCAAGCTGGTGCCGCTCGAAGAGGTCGCGGGTCGGGTGAAAGCCGTGCCTCGTGAGCTTCTCCGCACCGGCTTCTGCCTGGTGTGACCGGCGGAACCCAGGACTCGTCCCGAAGGGCAGCTGCTTCGCGTCTGAGCGACGAGGTCAACCAAGAGATCACACAAAAGACGGAGAGGAGATCGTCATGGGTAGCGTCGAAGGAAAGGTCGCCGTCATCACCGGCGCCGGTGCCGGGATCGGCAGAGCCACCTCCGCCCTGTTCGCCAAGAACGGTGCCAAGGTGGTCGTTACCGACATCAGGGAAGATGAAGGCCGCGAGACGGTCGCGAAGATCGCGGCAGGGGGGGACAAGCCCTCTACCTCGCGCACGACGTCGCGTCCGAAGAGCAGTGGCGCCAGGTGCTCGCAGCGGCCACGGACCACTTCGGGGGCGTCGACGTCTTGGTCAACAACGCCGGCATCTACGTCATCTCGCCGCTCGTCGAGACGACGCTCGAGCAATGGAACAAGCTGTTCTCCATCAACGTCACCGGCGTCTTCCTCGGCGCCAAGCACGTCGTGCCGTATCTCGCCGAGCGCGGCGGCGGGTCGATCATCAACCTGTCCTCGGTCGCAGGATTGCTCGGCGCCGCCGGGCATGCCTGCTACGGGGCCAGCAAGGGAGCGGTGCGGATCCTGACCAAGGATCTGGCTGCCGAGCTCGGAGCCCAGAACATCCGCGTCAACTCTATCCACCCGACCTACGTGAAGACGGCCATGGCCGACTACGGAGCCGCTTTGGCCGGAAAGTCGCTCGACGAGCTGGGCCGCGACATGTCGGAGCTCGGCCGCCTCGCCGAACCCGAGGACGTGGCCAACGTCATCGTGTTCCTCGCCGCTGACGAGTCCCACTACTTGACGGGGGCGGAGTTCGTCGTCGACGGCGGAGGCGGTGCGTCGATCCTGTCGGTGTGACGATCGCACGGTGTGACGATCGCAGCGCGCCGCATGCGACCCAAGGGCGGGACGCCCCGTCAGTTCAGCTTTTCGGGCCCTTCAGCTCCTCGAGCTCGGCCTTGACCTGGGCCACCTCGTCCTCCAAGTCACCCAGGTACTCCTCGAGGTCCTCGGCCCGCGCCCGTCGCCTGCGCGTCCCGCGGACGAAGCCTGGTCCGTACCCGTGCTCGGGGCCGTAGCCGTACCCGTGCCCTGGCCCCCAGTGGTGACAGTGCCCGTGGTCACACCAGCAACTCATCGCGAACCTCCTTCGAGAGTCTGCGCGATGACACTACGACGGTCACCGCTGGCGCCGACAGGGGCGAAGGTCCACGCGGTTGTCAGCTGTCGACTGTGGCGACCGCGGCGACCCGAGACGATCGCCGCGCTTCGTCCGGTAGGGCCGTTCGACCCGGTAGGGCCGTTCGACCCTGGTGGGCGGCTACAGCCCGCTGGGATGCTGGAGGAATGGAGAGCCGACGGATCATCGTCGGGATCGACGGGTCAGAAGGCTCGCACCGGGCCTTGTCCTGGGCTGTCGCCGAGG
>JAJYVX010000041.1 GCA_021791795.1 Actinomycetes bacterium
GCACCGCTTCTTCCACCACCAGCCGGATCTCAACTACGAGAACCCGGAGGTGGTCGAGGCGATGCTCGAGGTGGTCCGGTTCTGGCTCGACCTCGGTCTCGACGGCTTCAGGCTCGACGCGGCCGCCTATCTCGGCAAAGCGGAAGGAACTTCCTGCGAGAACCTGCCTGCGACTCACGAGGTGCTGAAGGCGGTGCGCCGTGAGGTCGAATCCAAGTACGAGAACAAGGTCCTTCTCGCCGAGGTGAACCAGTGGCCGACCGACGTCGTCGACTACTTCGGTGAATCGGACGAATGCCACATGGCGTTCCACTTCCCGCTCATGCCCCGGATGTTCATGGCCGTGCGGCGGGAACAGCGCTTCCCCATCACCGAGATCCTCGCCGAGACGCCGCCGATCCCCGACGGCTGCCAGTGGGGCATATTCCTCCGCAACCACGACGAGCTCACCCTCGAGATGGTGAACGCCGAGGACCGCGACTACATGTACGCCGAATACGCCCGCGACCCGCGGATGAGGCGCAACCTCGGCATCCGCCGCCGCCTCGCGACCCTTGTCGACAACGACCGCCGCCTGGCCGAACTGCTGCACGGCCTTCTCCTCTCGCTGCCCGGTGCTCCGGTGCTCTACTACGGCGACGAGCTGCTCATGGGCGACAACATCTACCTGGGCGACCGTGACGCCGTGCGCACCCCGATGCAATGGACCCCGGACCGCAACGGGGGATTCTCCTCGGCGGACTTCGCCCAGCTCGTCCTACCCCCGCTGATGGACCCGATCTACGGGTTCGAGGCGCTCAACGTCGAGGCGGGAAGGCGGGACCAGTCGTCCTTCCTCCACTGGGTGCGCAAGATGCTCGAGGTGCGCCGGCACTACCCGGTCTTCGCCACGGGCCGCCTCGAGATCCTGCCCGCCGACAACCCGTCAGTCATCGCGTACGTGCGAGCGCCGGCCGATGTGTCCGGTGACCTGGACGAACTGGCCACGGTGCTCTGTGTGCACAACCTGAGCCGCTTCGCCCAACCCGCTCAGCTGAGCCTGCTCCGCTTCGAGGGCGCCACGCCGGTCGAACTGCTCGGGCGCGTGCCGTTCCCCACGATCGGAGCGTCCCCTCTGTCGCTCACCCTCGCGCCGTACGGCACGTACTGGTTCGAGCTGCGGCCCGGCGAGAGGCCACAGGCGCCGTGAGCGACCGCGAGATCCCGTTCTTCGAGCCGTTCCTCGGGCCGTATCTCGTCCGCCAGGACTGGGCGCAGGCGCTGATCGGGCGCTACGGGGCAGTCACCGTCCCCACCGGCGTCGTGGATGTCGAGGTGCTGCGCCGGGGCCGCCCCGGCCTGGCAAGCGTCATCGTAGAGGCCGAGGGCCAGATGTTCCACCTCGTGCTCGGTTGGCGGGACATCTCGAGCGAGCGGGGCGTGCGCGGGGGAATCGGCTCGGTCCTCGGACCGGGGGAGGACCGCGACGGCGAGGTGCTGGTGTACGACGCGCACTGCGACCCCGAGCTCGTTTCCGAGCTCCTGCTCGTGGCCACGGAGGGGCGCGAGCGGGCGGAGCGATCGAGGTCGGTCCGCTCCCTCGTGAGCCACTCGGCCATCATCTTCGACGAGCGCCTGTTCATGAAGTCCTACCGGGTCATCGAAGCCGGCCGGAGGCCGGAGGTCGAGACGGCTCTCAGACTGGTCGAAGTGGGGTTCGAACGGATGTCCGCACCGGTCGGCCATTGGAGCCGCCACGGCCGCGACCTGGCGCTCGTCCGCGAGTTCATTCCCGGCGCGGTGGAGGGCAAGGCGCTCGCCGAGACGTCGCTGCGCGACCTCCTCGCCCGCGCCGGCGCGGGCAACGGCGCCGCCGCGTTCGAGGATGTCGGCCTGGCCGGCGGCGATCTCGGTGCCGAGATGCTGCGGCTCGGCGCGATGACGGCCGAGATGCACCTCGCACTCGCCGAGGCGTTCGGACGCTCTCCCTCAGGCGAGATCAGGGTGCACGGTGACTACCACCTGCGCCGGATCATGCGGACGGACAGTGGTTGGAAGGTGACGGGCTTCGGGGACGACCCGCTCTTCGGTACTGAGGCGGGGGGTCCGAGCACGCGGCGACCTGTCCTGGCATCGCCGATGGAGGATTTGGCCGACCTGTGTTTCTCCCTGCGGCAGACCGCAGCCGTCGCGGTCTCGCTCTGCACGGCCGGAACGCGGCCCCATGCCCTCCTCCTCGCCGAAGGCTGGGAGCGACACAACGTGAGCAGCCTGCTTTCGGGCTACCTGTCGTTTCCTGGCATCGGCGCGCTGGTGACAGAAGACCCAGCTGAGCTCGATGCACGCGTGCGCGAGCTCGTCGAAGCTCGGGCGACGGGGAGGGAGACGGCGAGGGCGTAGCCGTCAGATGGCGCCGGCTTCACCCCGCATCGCCGTCTTCTGCAGTGCTTCGCGGAGGTCTTCGGCAGCCTTCTCGGGGGAGACGACGTTTATGAGCACGCCCGTACCGAGCTCGAAGCCAGCCCGCGTGGTGAGGTAGGGCAGGATGTGGACGTGCCAGTGATACATGCCGGTCGCCCTGTAGGGCGCAGAGTGGAAGACGATGTTGTAGGCGATGTCGCCGAGATGCTCACTCAGCACCTGCAGGGCGCTGCGCACCGCCCGGCCGACCGCGACTATCCGGGCGGTCGGTGATCGGTGCAGGTGTGCGCCGTGCTCCCTCGGAACGATGAGCATCTCGTACGGGGTACCGCTCCAGAACGGGCAGAACGTGACGGTCTCGTCGTCGGTCTCGACGACGCGGTAACCAACCCGTTCCTCCGACGCGGCGGCGGCGCAGAGGACGCATCCGCCGGCGAAGCGAGCAAAGCCGGCCTGCTCCTCTGCCAGCTCCCGCGGCACGAACGGGATGCCGAGCAGCTGGCCGTGCGGGTGCGCGATCGATGCCCCGGCCTGGCGCCCGTGATTGACGATGACCTGGCTGTAGCGGAGCCCCGGGGTGTTCTGGTGCTCCTCGACCCGGTCACGGATCGCGGCCATGACGAGGGAGCACTGCTCGTCGGGAAGCGACCCGAAGCTCCGCTCGTGATCGGGCGAGAGGATGAGCACCTCGTGGATGCCGCTCGCCGGAGCCTCGGTGAAGACGGGTCCCCGGTGCTCGACGACGAACGGGGCATCGCCCTCGAAAGCGGGGTAGCGGTTCGGGACAACCCGGACGAGCCAGCCCCCGGACGGCCCGTAAGCCTCGAGAGCAGGGAGGGTGTCTCCCTCGTTTCCGGGACAGAAGGGGCAGGTGGCAATGTCGTCTGCGTCAGGGGCCGGCTGTCTCGGGAGGAACGTACCCTGCCGCTGTGCACGGTCGGTGGAAACGGCTACCCACCGCCCCGACAGCGGATCCAGGCGAAGTTGGTTCACTCTTTCCTCGAACTCTCCTTCATCGTTATTCGTCCCTCCCTCATATGCGATATCCAGGGTACTCCTGGCTACAGGAGTGGGCGTGCATCCTGGTCACATCCGTTCTGGCCTGTTTCGCGGTCCCTGAGGGCCTTTTTGTGAGCCCCGGTTTCGACCTGCTCCTCGTGGCGCACGTCGTCGCAGGGATCGTCGGCTTCGGGGCGATCGCAGCCGCCGGCTACGAGGCGCGGGCGGGCGTGCTGGCAGAGGACCCCGCACGCGACCTCGGGCTGAGGCGCTTCTTCCGTCCGGGTACTGATTGGGCAGGTCATGCCATATTCCTCGTGCCTGTGCTCGGTCTCTCCCTTCTGCTCGGCGCCGAGAGACGGAGTGTCGGCGCCGTATGGCCGTGGCTCGGGCTCGGGCTCTGGCTCGTGGCTGCCGGCGTCGCCACCGGTGTGTGCTGGCCGGCCGAGCGGAGGGCGCAGCAGGCGTTGTCTCGGCTGGTGGACGCCTTGCCGGCGCCTTCGACGATGTCGGCCGGCTCGGATCGCTCGGATCGCTCGGATCGCTCGGATCGCTCGCCGAGTGAGCCCCTTGTGCGCGGCGTGTCGGCTGTGCCGGCGGACCACCCGCCGGTCGCGGCCGGCCCGTCGGGCCCGTCGGGCCCGGCACTCCTCTCCGAGTTCAGGACGGCCTGCCGGCGAATGGAGGCTGCTGCCGGGCTGATCTCGATCGTCTTCCTTGCCGCCGTGGCGGTGATGATCGTCCAGCCCTGAGGTCCGTCGGCCGGCGTCCCGACCACCACCCGGCGGTTTTCGGAACCACCCCGCGAACGGACCCCTCGACCTGGGCCAAAGGGGGTCTTTTCGCGGGGCGGTTCGGGCGACGGCCGTGCCGCGGCGGGGGCGACGGCCGTGCCGCGACGGGGGCGACGGCGGGGCGACGGCGCAGAGAGCCGGCTACACCGATTGCGGGCAGCCGGGATGTAGATTTGGGCTGCCGTGGCTCCTCCCCGAGCGCAGGATCGCGGCCGTGGCAGGCAGCGGCCGCAGGCGGCGAGAAGACCGCCACTCGCACCGGGACACCCGGTCTCGCGTCTCGCGGCCGCCCGCCGGGAAGCCGCCCGCCGTCGGGGCCGCCGCCGTCTTGTCGGATGGAGCACGGCAGCAGTGCTCGCCCTGGTCGCCGGCATAGTCGCTTCCTGCACGCCCGCCGCGAGCAGAGCGACGACCTCCACGACCACCTCCTCCAGCACGACGTCGACCACCCTCCCGCCCTCCACTTCCACCTCGAGCACGTCGACGACCACGACCACGACCACGATCCCGCAGTCGTTCCAAGTCGCACCCACCGCCACCTTCAACGTCTCCGAACCCGATGCGACGACAGAGACGCCCCAGTGCTCGACGACGCCCGGCAGGTTCTTCCAGGTCGAGGTCCGCTACCCGGTCCTCGCCGGTGACTCGCAGGCGCATCCCGGCGCGCCCTACCCGGTAATCGTCTTCGCCCACGGCTTCGCCGTCACGCCCGACACCTATGTCGAGTTGCTCGACGCGTGGGTGCAGGCGGGGTTCGTGGTCGTGGCGCCGATCTTCCCCGACGAGAACGCCTACATGGTCGACAAGTACGGCGGCCCGAGCTCGCCGGCCGCCAACTGTCTCGAGCACGACGAGCTGAACGAGCCGGGCGACATACCGGCGACCCTCGACGAGCTCGGCGCGCTCGCGAAGAAGGGGTCCCACTCCCCCCTCTCGGGCCTCGTGGACATGAAGCGGATAGGCCTGGCCGGCCAGTCCGACGGCGGCAACGTCATGGCCGCCCTCGCCTTCGACTCGGCCCAGTACAAAGCCCAGCTCGCAGCTCTTCCCACCCGCCCGAGAGCGGTGGCAATCCTCTCCGGCCAGGCCATGCCCGGGACTACGGTCCCCTACACGGCCTCGAGCGCGTCGCCGCCGCTCCTCATGGTCCAGAGCAACGCGGACACCTGCAACCTGCCCGGGACGGCGACGACCCTCTACGGCTACTTGCAGGCCGACCCCACCAGGTGGTTCGTCGAGCTGCTCGGCGCCCAGCATCTGCCGCCGTACACAGGTGGAGACCCGTCGCACTTCGCCGTCGTCGCGAAGGTGACGACCGAGTTCTTCGAGCTCGAGCTCGGATGGCGCTCGCAAGGCCTCACCGCATCGTCGGTCTCGGCGGCAGGCACCTCTCCCAACATCGCGCAGGTGTACACCACCACGGTTCCCTCGATCCCGAACCCCCAGACCGTGTACTGCTGATGAGCAGCCGCCCGATCAACCTCGACCACGCCGCGACGACGCCGCTGCGCGAAGAGGTGCTCGAAGCGATGCTGCCTTTCTACAGGAACGGAGTCGGCAATCCCTCAGGCTCGCACTCCCTCTCACGCGCCGCGGTGAGGGCACTCGACGACGCCCGTGAGCGCCTGGCTGCGACTCTCGGCGCAGCTCCGCGCGAAGTCGTGTTCACCTCGGGCGGTACGGAGGCGGACAACCTCGCGCTGACGGGCACGGTGCGCGCCGCGCTCGACGCGGGAGTCGGATCCCCCGTGATCGTCACGAGCGCGGTCGAGCACCCGGCCGTGCGTGAGACGGCGAAGGCTGCGAACGGCTGGACCGCTCCGGTCGACCGCGATGCCGTCGTGGACCTCGACATCCTCAAAGACCTGATCGGGAAGGCAGGCGACGCTCTGGCCTGCGTCTCGCTCATGCTCGTCAACAACGAGACAGGAACCCTCCAGCCGCTGGGCGATGCCGCCGAGATCGTCGAGCAGGTGACCGGAGGTGGGGGGTTGGTGCATTCGGACGCGGTGCAGGGTTTCGCCTGGTGTGATCTCTCCAGGGAGGCGGCAGAGGCGGACCTCGTCTCGCTGTCGGCTCACAAGTTCGGGGGGCCCCAGGGGGTGGGAGCGCTGCTCGTGCGGGAGCGGGCCAGGCGGAGGCTGCGCCCGGTGCTCTTCGGGGGACCGCAGGAGCAGGAGCTGCGGGCCGGTACCCAGAACGTGGCCGGCGCCGTCGGCATGTCCGTGGCCGCGGAGCTCACGCACGCAGAGAGGGAGGACGCCCGTCGGCGGTGCGACGAGCTCGGCGACCGCTTGGTGGCCGCACTGACCAGGATGGACGGCGTCGAGCCGGCCGTCGCGAGGAAGCGCCGGGTCGGGGCGATCTGCAACCTGCGCTTCAGGGGCATACGGGCGGAGGAACTGCTGCTCCTCCTCGACGCCCTGGGTGTCTACGCCTCGGCCGGCTCGGCCTGCGCGAGCGGTGCGCTCGAGCCGAGCCCCGTCCTCGCGGCGATGGGAGTGGACGCGGGGGCTGCGAAGGAGCATGTGCGTTTCTCCCTCGGATACGAGACGACCGTCGACGACGTCGACTCAGCCGTGCGGATCGTGTCGGCGGCCGTGGAGCGGCTGCGGACATAGGGTTTCTTCCGGTCGAGTGCCGTGCCCGGTACGCGATGACACAGCCTTCTGGGAAAATGTGCCTGTGCGAGTACTCGTCGCCCTGTCCGGAGGAGTGGATTCGTCCGTGGCCGCAGTGCTCCTCCGCGATGCCGGACACGAGGTCGTCACCGCGACCATGAAGCTGTGGAGCGGCGCGTCCGACTCCGGCTGCTGCTCGGTGGCCGACGTGGAGGACGCGAGGCGGGTGGCCAGCCGTCTCGGACTCGACCATCACGTCTTCAACTTCACCGACGAGTTCGACGAGGCGGTGGTCGGTCCCTACGTCGCCGCCCATGCCGCGGGCCTGACGCCGAACCCGTGCGTCGAGTGCAACCGGCATCTCAAGTTCGCGGCCTTCCTTGCGCGCGCACTACGGCTCGGCTTCGACGTGATCGCCACCGGCCACCACGCACGAGTCTCGCGCGACGCCTCCGGCGTATCGCTCCGGCGCGGTGTCGACCTCGCGAAGGACCAGTCATACGTTCTCGCGTGCCTCACCGCGACCCAGCTCCAGCGCGTCCTGCTGCCGGTCGGCGAGATGACGAAGCCCGATGTTCGCCGACTTGCGGCGACGCTGGGACTCGGGACCGCCTCCAAGCCGGACAGTCAGGAGGTCTGTTTCGTGGCCGGCGGACCGGGGCGAGAGTCGAGGCGGCGTTTCCTCGAGGACCGCATGGACCTGCATCCCGGAGTGGCCGTAGACGCTGCGACCGGGGCGGTGCTATCCCGCCTCCCCGCGGTGGAGCTCGTGACAGTCGGCCAGCGGCGCGGGCTCGGGGTCGCAGCCGGGGGGCGGCGGTTCGCCCTCGAGGTCGACGTCGCCAACCGGCGTGTGCTCGTCGGGGACGAAGCCTCGTTGGACGTCGCCGGAGTCCAGTTGGCGCAACGTTCCTGGGTGGACGCACCTCTTGGCGACGGCTCCCGGGTAGATGCGCAGGCAAGCGCCCATGGTCGCCCCTTCCCTGCCGTGGTCACCGCCGACGGGCTCCGCTTCGAGGTGCCGCGGCGGCGCATCGCGCCCGGCCAGGTCGTCGCTCTCTACGACGGAGACCGAGTCGTCGGCTCGGGCATCGCGGCGGGGGCCGCCGCATCACTCCGGGCGGCGGTGAGCTCGTGAGGAGGCCGGCGGAGGATGCGCCGTCCGCATCGGCCGGCCCGGACGTCGTCGCCCGGGTCGCCGAGCTCCGCTCGACGATCGCCTATCACAACGACCGCTACTACAACGCCGAGCCTGAGATACCCGACGCCGACTACGACGCGCTCGTAGACGAGTTGCGAGCTTTGGAGGCGGCGCATCCCGACCTCGTCGACGCCGCATCTCCTACCCAGCAAGTCGGTGCACCGATCACCACGCTGTTCTCTCCGGCTACCCACAGGGTGCCGATGATGAGCTTGGACAAAGTCGTGAGCCTGGAGGAGCTGTTCGCGTGGGGTCGACGGGTGGAGCGCCTGCTCCAGATGAGCAGCGAGGAGGCGGCAGCTCTCCGCTTCGTCTGCGAGCCGAAGATCGACGGGCTGTCGATCTCCATCACCTACGAGCGCGGGCAGCTCGTTCGCGCAGCCACACGAGGCGACGGGCTCGTAGGCGAGGACGTCACCCCGAACGTGAGAACGATAAGGGACGTGCCCCACGAGCTGGCGTGGCAGCCGGCGGGGATCCCCGCCGAGCTGGAGGTGCGGGGGGAGGTGTACTTCCCGCTCGCCGCCTTCGAGGAGCTGAACGCTCGTCAGGCAGAAGCCGGGTTGCGGCTGTTCGCCAACCCGCGCAACGCCGCTGCAGGATCGCTCAGGCAGAAGGACCCGAGCATCACGGCCTCACGAGCGCTCGGCATCTGGGCCTACCAGGTCGTCTCTGCCGACGTGATGGCTCGGGAGGGAGCAGCTGCCGGATCATCCGGGACGGCGGCGGGCGGTTCCGTCGGCGCGTCTGACGCGGCCGGCGGTGCAGCCGGTCCCGCGGTGGACGGCCGTCTCGCGGTAGCCGAGCTCGCGGCGGGGGAGGGCGACTCGGCCGCCGAGCTCCTGCACCAGAGCGGCTCGCTCGAGCTCCTCCGGCGTGCCGGCTTCCCGGTCAACAGCGAGATCCGGGTGGTCGCGGGACTCCATGCGGTCCACGAGTTCTGCGCCGACCTCGAACAGCGCCGGCACTCGCTCGGCTACGAGATCGACGGGGCGGTCGTGAAGATCGACGACATGTCGCTCCACCGAAGGCTCGGGGCGACTTCCCATGCTCCCCGCTGGGCGGTCGCCTACAAGTTCCCACCGGAGGAGCGGACGACCCTCCTCGAGGACATCATGGTCTCGATCGGCCGAACAGGCCGTGCCACGCCGTTCGCACGGCTCACGCCCGTGTTCGTCGGCGGCTCGACAGTGGGTCTTGCCACCTTGCACAACGAGGACCAGGTGGCCGTGAAAGACGTGCGACCCGGCGACCTGGTCATCGTGCGCAAGGCGGGGGATGTGATACCCGAAGTCGTGGGGCCCGTCCTCGGCCGCCGACCGGCGGGCCTGGCCCCTTGGCGCTTCCCGACTAAGTGCCCGAGCTGCGGTGGCGACCTCGTGCGGCTCGAGGGCGAGGCGGACACCTACTGCGTGAACTTCGAATGTCCTGGTCAGAGGGTGCAGCGACTCGCTCACTTCGCCTCTCGCGGAGCGATGGACATCGAGGGCCTGGGCGAGCAGCGAGTGGCTCAGCTGATCGAAGCCGGTCTGGTGCGGGACGCCGCGGACCTCTACCGGCTCGACGTCGGCGACCTCGGCGGCCTCGAGGGCTTTGCCGAGATCTCGGCGAGGAACCTCATGGCAGCGATCGACGTCTCGCGTCGCCGCCCGCTGCCCAATCTGCTCGTCGCCCTCGGCATCCGCCATGTCGGTGGAACCGTGGCGCACGCCCTGTCGGCCGCGTTCGGCGATCTCGACAAGCTCATGTCGGCGACGGCCGAGGAGATCGGCGCGGTGGAGGGCATCGGTCCGATCATCGCCCAGGCGGTGGCGAGATTCTTCGCCATCGACCAGAACCGCGCGTTCGTGGAGAGGCTCCGTGCCGGCGGAGTGTCGTTCGGCACCGGAGCGCCCACCTCGCCGGACCTGCCCCAGGTGCTCGCCGGGAAGTCGGTCGTCGTCACCGGCACCTTGGAAGGCTGGTCCCGCGAGGAGGCTGAAGCAGCCGTCGTCGACCGCGGGGGCAGGTCACCCGGGTCCGTCTCGGCAAGAACGACGGCGGTTGTCGTCGGTGCCTCCCCCGGAGCGGCCAAGTTGACGAAGGCGCAGGAGCTCGGTATCCCGATCCTCGACGAGATCGGCTTCCGGCACCTGCTCGAGACCGGACAGCTGCCGGCGTGAGCGCCGCGCCGCCTGCCATCGAGAGCGACGGCGGCACGTGGCGCAGGCGGAGGCGGCGCACAGGTCTGTTGTGCGCGGGGATGCTCGCCGTGGCGGGAGGATGCGCCGCGACGGCAGTCGCCATCTCCGCACGCAGACCGGTGGAACAGCTGCGCACCACGGGCGGCGGCGGAGCACCGGTGAAGCCATCGAAGCCGGTCGGCGCCGGGGCTCTCGTCCCGGCGGCAGATCTCGTGTCGGATCCGGTGTTCGTGACGACGAGGGTGGGTTTTGCTCTGGAGACGAGCCAGCACGGCTACCTAGCAGTCGAGCGCCTCGCCCGCAGCGACGACGGGGGACGGCACTGGTACGTGACGGGCAGCCCGTTCCCGGTCCCGGGAGACTTCACGGCGCTGCAGTTCATCTCGGCCCGAAAGGGTTACGTGTTCGGGGAGTCGGGCCTTCTCGTCACCTCCGACAGCGGCGTGCGCTGGACTCAGGTGGCCTCCCTGAACGGGACGTTGCAGCGGGCAATTCCCATAGGCGAGAACGTGTGGGCGACTTTCACCCGCTGTTCCGGGCCGCCAGGCGTCGAGCAGCGGTGCCCGGTCGGACTGGCGATCTCCTACGACGGCGGCCGCCACTGGGACCCGGTCACCGACCCCCCCATCACTGAGGCGCCGAGCCCGGCCGGCGGAGACATCCTCGCCCGCTACAGCTCTGACGAGGCGTACGTGATCTCCTATGGCCCCACCGGAGGCGGTCTGGCCTTCACCTCCGACGCCGGGAAGACTTGGAGCCGCCTTCCCGACCCATGCTCTCGTGCGTGGGCTCAGGTCGACATGGCGGCCCCCAACCCGCCTGGAACGCTCTGGCTCGTTTGCGGGGCCGCAACCTCGGCGTCAGGCGCAACGCGGGACTTGCAGGCAAAGGTCGTCTACCAGTCGTCGGACGGAGGCAAGCGCTGGACGCTCATGTCCTCCTCCGGCTTCGCTCCGGGTTCGCCCTCGCCGGTGGGGGTGCTCCCGCTGAGCGGTACCGTTTCTCAGCTCGCGACCATCACGTCCACGACAGCCTGGCTCGGGGTCGGCGGCCTCGGGGTGATAGTCACGTTCGACTCAGGCAGGAACTGGCAGCTCGCCGCCGGGTTCCCGGACTCCGCCGTCTTTCAGTCCGGCTCGCCGCCCTTGCCCGAGTCAGTCGGAGTCACGTTCAACAACGACTTCCTAGGTTGGGCGATCGAGTTCCGCCGGGGCGTGTGGGCGACCACCGACGGCGTCCATTGGCACCTCCTCGACGGGAGCTGAACTCTGCTTGCCGACTCTGTGACAGGTCGCTCCCGGGCTCGAGAAAGCGGCACGAGGAGCGGCTCAGACCGAGGCTCCACCTTTTCGGTGTGGTCAACCGGTAGCGTCTTGTGGCGAGCCCATGTCAAGCATCGCCGAACAAGTTGGGCGCGTCGTCGGTGGTCGCTACCGGCTACTGGCGCCGGTAGGCGTCGGGGCATCATCTCAGGTCTTCGCCGCAGCCGATGCCAGGCTGGGCCGGAGGGTGGCCGTGAAGGTGCTGCACCCGATGCTGGCCGACGACGCGGCATTTCTCCGCCGCTTCATGGCGGAGGCTCGACTTGCCGCGTCGCTGGACCATCCGCACGTGATGAGGGTGTTCGATTGGGGCGAGGAGCAGTCCGGGCCGTTCCTCGTCCTCGAGTTCCTCGGAGGCGGGAGTCTGCGGTCCCTCCTCGACTCGGGAGTCAGACTCAGCACAGAGCAGGTCGCCTACATCGGCCTCGAAGCGGCGTCCGGTCTCGCGTACGCCCACCGGCGCGGGATCGTGCACCGGGACATCAAGCCCGGCAACCTTCTGTTCGACGACGAGGGTCACCTCCGCATCGCGGACTTCGGCGTCGCTCGGGCGCTCGCTGAGGCGGCGCTCACCGAGCCTCGCGGCGCGATCTTCGGCACCGCCCGCTATGCCTCGCCCGAGCAGGCCGAAGGTCGGCCACTCGACGACCGCACCGACGTCTACTCGCTCGCGCTCGTTCTCTACGAGGCGTTGACGGGGCGCGTCCCGTTCACTTCCGACACGGTCTCGGCGACGCTCATGGCGCGGGTAGGTGCGATCCTGCCCCCGGCCCGGGAGCTCGGCCCGTTAGCGCCGGTCATCGCCCAGGCCGCCATCGCAGAGCCTCTCGCCCGTCTCGATGCGAATGCCCTTGTCGTCGACCTGGACGTCCTCTGCAGAGAGCTCCCGACGCCCCGCCCGCTGCCGCTCCAGAGGTTGCGACTCGAGGACTTCCTCGCCGCCATGCCCGACCGGGATCCGACCGACGTCGATCCGGCTGCGAGGCGGGCGGCGCGTCGGCAGGCCCCACCCGCGCCAACACCCTCGGCACAGCCCGGCGAGCCGGTGGCTGGGGCGAGAGCCGAGGCACCGCCGGCCTCGGCGCAGGCGGCGCGTACGCGAGCGGTGCCGGCGGCACCGGCGGCACCGGCGGCAGCGCCATCGGTCGCCGCCCCCCCGGCGGCGAAGACGCCGGTGGCCTCGTCTCCCGCCGCCCCCCCGGCGGCTGCGCTCGGAGGCGCAACCGGGGCCACGGCGGCCGTTGCGGGCACGGCACCCCCGATGACGCCCTCACCGGCCGAGGCGCCTGCCGGTACGGACGTTGCCTCCGGGCAGTCGGGCGCCTCGGGCATGCCAGCGGCTCTCCCGCGCCTGCCCGCGGCTCCCCCTGTGGTCGAGGCATCGGGACCCGCAGGTGACGAGCCTGTGGGTCACGGCCGCAGACGGCGCCGGCGCTGGCCCAAGGTGGTCGCCATCGTCGCCGTGGTGCTCGTGCTGGCCGCGGGTGGGGCTGCGGCCTACATCCGTTTCGACGTGTACGGCCACAACGTGCCGCACCTCGACAACCTGAGCCTCACGAGGGCCGAGCACGAGACCAAGCTCGCAGGGCTCCGCCTCCGCGTGGCGAGCCGCCGCTACAGCCTCGCCGTCCCGAAGGGTGCCGTCATCTCGCAGTCGTTGCGCCCGGGTGCGCTCGAGAAGTCGGGGACGGTCCTGAGCGTGGTCGTGTCAGAGGGTCCGGCTCCCGTCGAAGTACCGAGCCTGAAGAACGACACCTCGTCCAGTGCCCGAGCCGCCCTCGCTGCTGCGCACCTGAAGGTCCACTTCGCGGACGCGCAATACAGCGAAACCGTCCCGACCGGCAAAGTCATCTCCTGGACCCCGAACAGCGGGTTGCAGCCACGAGGCACCGTCGTCACGGTCGTCACGTCGAAGGGACCTCATCCGAGGACGATCCCCGATGTCGGCCACGGCAGCTACGCGGCTGCCGCGTCGGCGCTCCAAGCGCTCCAGCTCGTGCCGAAGGAGACCTTCGAGAACTCGACGACATGGGCCAAGGGTCTCGTCATCGGCACGAGCCCGGTGGCCGGCCAGTCGGTTCCTCGCGGTGACGTGGTGGACGTCGTCGTCTCGCTCGGCCCGCCGCTGACGACGGTTCCGCACGTCTACTTCGGCGAGTCGCTCACCAGTGTGCTCGCGGCGCTGAAGGCGGACCAGCTCGTCGCTCAAGTCTACGGCCCCCCGGGGGCGACGATCGTCCTCTACATCAGCGACAGCGCTGGCGAAAAGGTGCCGATCGGCTCGACCGTGTACGTCTACACGTTCTGACCCTCGCACAGGAAGACGGCGGTAAGAGCGCGTCCGTTTGACCTCGACAGGGACTCTGAGACAACGTGAGGGCGGTCTCCGGCGTGCGGCTACGCCGGCTGCGATGCCACGATCGACAGGAGGACATGCCGGCATGGGTGCGCTTCACGGAAGAGTCGCGATCATCACCGGTGCGGGCCGGGGCATCGGACGCGAGCACGCGCTCCTGTTCGCGGAGGAAGGCGCGAGGGTCGTCGTCAACGACCTCGGAGGAGCGGTCGACGGTTCCGGCGACGATCGCACGGCTGCCGAACAGGTAGTGGACGAGATCAAGGAGCGGGGCGGGGAGGCGATCGCGAACGGCGACAACGTCGCCGACTGGGAAGGCGGCCAACGGCTCATCAACGCCGCAGTCGAGGCATTCGGCGGCTTGCACGTCCTCGTCAACAACGCCGGGATCCTCCGCGACCGGGTCGTCGTGAACATGACCGAGGAGGAGTGGGACAGTGTGATCCATGTCCACCTGAAGGGCCACTTCGTGCCGACGAGGTGGGCGGCCGCCTACTGGCGTGAGCGGTCGAAGGCGGGCGAGAACGTGAAGGCATCGATCATCAACACGTCCTCGACCTCAGGTCTCCTCGGCAATCCTGGTCAGGCGAACTACGGTGCTGCGAAGGCGGGCATCGCCGCGTTCTCGATCATCGCCGCCCAGGAGCTCTCCCGTTACGGCGTACGGGTGAACGCCATCGCTCCGGCGGCTCGGACCCGGATGACAGAGTCCACACCCGGCCTTTCAGACATCGTCCAGCCCCCTGCGGAGGCCGGCGCCTTCGACGCCTGGGACCCGGCAAACATCTCGCCACTCGTCGCATACCTCGCCACCGAGTCATGTTCTGTCACCGGCAAGGTCTTCTTCGTGCAGGGCGGCAAGGTGCAGTACTTCCAGCCCTGGACCCTCACGAACGAGATCGACAAGGGCGACCGCTGGACGGTGCAGGAGCTGGCGTCGGAGGTGCCGTCGCTCATCCCCACAGCCGAGCGGCCCCACTTCCCCTGAGAACTCCGCGCTCCGCGCTGCGCGGGTCTCAGGGGCGCGAAGTCAAAGCCTGCAGACATAACGCCTCGCCTGGGCGGTAACTCTTCAGGATCTGCTCGCCGACGGCCGCTCCCGCTGAGCTGACCTTCGCTCGGCCGCGCTGACGGCTGCCCACCGCGAGGAAAGCTTGCCGCCCCACCTGCCTGCGCCCCGTGCCGACAGCTCGACGCCAGCCGAGGGCACGGGCCCGTCAGGCGGTGATCTGCCGCACCCTCTCTGCCACGTCCGCCTGGGCGGGGTCCATCGGGGCGGTCTGCAGGGCCAGCAGCTTCGTCATGTCGCCCTCCACCTTGATGCGCCCGGCCATGAACGCCTGCATGCCCGCCTGCGGGTTCTGCTCGATGAGGATGGCTTTCGCCGTCTCGTAGTCGACGGTTATCTTGAGGTCGGCGTCGTCGAGGTGACCGATGTCGAGCGCCACGCGACCGGTCGAGGTGTCGAGGTGGGCGTCGACAGAGCCTTCACCGAAAGGCACCTCGTTGACGACGAGGTTCATGCGCACCGGTATGGGCGCTGCCGGCTCGTCGCCGGCCAGCTCCGCTCTGATCCGGCGTGCCGCTTCGGTCCACTCCGGGCTCAGGAACTCGTATCTCTCGGTGGTAGCCGATGCACTCTCTTCCGGCACCATGCGCTCCTTGCTGATCCGCTCCAGGTTCCCTAGGTGGGCGAACGGGGAGGTTACCCGCTCCAGCCGGCACTACCATGACCCTGTGACTGCCCCGATCATGCCCGGAGCCGAGCCGTTCTCGGCCTCCAACGGCCCGAACGGGGTGCTCGTGCTCCACGGCTTCACCGGCAATCCCGACTCGATGCGCCATCTGGCCGAGGCGTTCGCCGCTGCCGGCTTCTCGGTCGAGTGCCCCCTCCTGCCGGGCCACGGCACGTCCGTGGACGACCTCGAGGAGACACGATTCGGTGACTGGTCGTCAGCGGCGGGCGCCGCATACGAGTCACTCTCCGCACGTTGCGACAGGGTTGTCGTAGCCGGTCTGTCCATGGGCGGAACGCTGGGCCTGTGGCTGATGGCCGACTATCCGGAGATCAGCGGAGGCGTGCTCGTCAACCCACTCGTCGAACCCCCGGCGGACTCCTTCATCGACACGATGAACGGGTTGCTCGAAGCGGGGATCGATCGGGTGCCGGGTATCGGGTCGGACATCGCCAAGCCCGGCGTCCGCGAAAGCACCTACGACGCCACGCCCATACGACCGGCCCTCTCCTTGTTCGCGGGGGTCGCCGAGCTCTCGCGGCGCCTCGGCGAGATCACGGCTCCGATGCTCCTCCTCTCGAGCCGGAACGACCACGTCGT
Organism: Actinomycetes bacterium; assembly: GCA_021791795.1. Classification (GTDB taxonomy): domain Bacteria; phylum Actinomycetota; class Acidimicrobiia; order Acidimicrobiales; family Bog-793; genus JAKATT01. Next base: position 16,213 of record JAJYVX010000041.1, read on the forward strand.
CCCGCAGGGCTCGGGCGACATGCTCGCGGAGAGAGTAAGTGGCCCGATCGAGCGGGTGTGGCTCGAGCGCAGCTACCACGTGGCGACTCTCGACTACGACCAGTCCGAGATCGAGGAGAGAGCTGTCGCGTTCGCCCTGAAAACCGTCGCGGCCTAGGTGGACAGGATCTCGATCGAGGAGGTGCGTCACGTGGCTCGCCTCGCACGCCTCGACCTGACGGACGACGAGCTGGCGGCGCTGAAGGACGAGCTGTCCGACCTGCTCGACCACGTCGACCGTATCCGCCGGCTCGAGACCCACGACGTCCCGCCGACGGCTCATCCCCTGCCGCTCACGAACGTGTTCCGCCCCGACGAAGTCGCGGAGAGCCTCGAGAGGGACGAGGTGCTGGCAGCCGCGCCGGCATCAGAAAACGGGAGGTTCCTCGTACCGCCCGTCCTCGGGGAAGCGCCGTGAGCGCCTCCTCGCTCCTCGACCGCGGCGTGGCGGCCATCGCGAGCGCAATTCGCACCGGCGAAGCCAGAGCAGCAGACCTCGTCGAGGAGGCTCTCGCCCGCGTCGACGCCGGGGAGCGAGAGCTTCACTGCTTCCAGACCGTCACCGCCGACGAGGCGCGGCGAGCCGCCGAGGCCGTCGACGCCGCGGTCGGAAGAGGCGAGGACCCCGGCCCACTTGCAGGCGTTCCCATCGCCCTCAAGGACAACATGTGCACCCGGGGAACGGTCACGACCTGCTCCTCGAAGATCCTCGAGAACTGGATCCCGCCCTATGACGGCACCGTTGTCGCCCGCCTCAGGTCGGCCGGCGCCCTCATCGTCGGAAAGACGAACCTCGACGAGTTCGCCATGGGCTCGTCCACCGAGAACTCGGCTTTCGGCCCTACGCGCAACCCGTGGGACACCTCCCGCGTCCCCGGTGGATCCTCGGGGGGATCCTCGGCCGCTGTGGCCGCCGGGTACGTGCCGGTCTCGTTCGGCTCCGACACAGGGGGCTCCATCCGGCAGCCGGCGTCGCTCTGCGGTGTCGTCGGCATCAAGCCCACCTATGGCAGGGTGTCGCGCTACGGGCTGATCGCATTCGCGAGCTCACTCGACCAGATCGGCTCCTTCGGGGTGACCGTCGCGGACGCCACCACCGCATTCGAGGCAATCGCCGGCCACGACCCCCACGACTCGACGTCGATCAACCTGCCTGCCCCGTCGCTCGCCGCCACTCTCGGCGAAGGCGTCGACGGCCTCCGGGTCGGCCTCATCGAAGACTTCCTGGACCAGGTCGCCCCGGCGTGCGCGGCCGCCTCGAGCGCGGCGGCGGAGGCGCTCGAGAGTTCCGGGGCGAAGTGCGAGAGCGTCTCCATCCCCGAGATGCTGCTCGGGCTTCCCGCCTACTACATCATCGCCCCGGCGGAAGCGTCCTCGAACCTCGCCCGCTACGACGGCGTCCGCTACGGGCTCAGGGTCGACGGTCCCGACGCCGAGGCGATGAACGGGCGGACGAGGGCAGCGGGCTTCGGGCCCGAAGTGCGGCGGCGCATCATGATCGGGACGTACGCCCTCTCGGCCGGCTACTACGACGCCTACTACGGCCAGGCCCAGAAAGCGCGCACGCTCACGATCCGGGCGTTCGACTCCGCCTACGAGCGATTCGACGTCCTCCTCGCCCCGACGACGCCGTCTCCGGCGTTCAAGTTCGGCGAGAAGACGAAGAACCCGATCGACATGTACCTCTCGGACCTCTGCACCATCCCTTCGAACCTCTCGGGGCACCCGGCAGTGAGCGTGCCTTTCGCGCTCGACGAGAACGGGCTCCCCGTGGGCGTGCAGGTGCTGGCGCCGGCGCTTGGCGAGTCCGTGATGCTGCGGGTGGCCGCGGTGCTCGAGGCGGCAGCGCCGGGCGACTGCCGGGGCCCGGTGCTCGGGCCACGGAGCAGCACCCATGCCTGACCGGGCGACCCCAGGCTACGAGACCGTCGTGGGGCTCGAGGTCCACTGCGAGCTCTCGACACGTACCAAGCTGTTCTGCGGGTGTGCCAACGAGTTCGGGGCCGAGCCGAACACGAACATCTGCCCGGTCTGCCTCGGTCTCCCCGGCTCGCTCCCCGTGCTCAACGAGAAGGCGGTCGAGTTCGCCATGCGGATCGGCGAGGCGCTCCACTGCGAGATCCTGCCCTCGATCTTCCACCGGAAGAACTACTTCTATCCGGACATGCCGAAGGACTACCAGGTGAGCCAGTACGACGAGCCGATCAACGTCGGTGGCCACCTCGAGCTGCCCGACGGCACGGTCGTGGGCATCGTGCGGGCGCACATGGAGGAGGACACGGGCAAGACGACCCACGTGGGGGGCGGCGGCCGTATCCACGAGGCGGAGCAGTCGCTCGTCGACTACAACCGCGCCGGTGTGCCTCTGGTCGAGATCGTCTCGGCCCCCGACATCCGCTCGGCCGAGCAGGCGCGTGCCTACGTGAGCGAGCTGCGGGGCATCCTCGTCGCTACCCGTGCCTCCGACGGCCGCATGGAGGAGGGGTCGCTGCGGGTGGATGCCAACATCTCCGTCAGGCCCGCCGGCTCGAGCGATTACGGCACGAGATGCGAGGTGAAGAACCTGAACTCGCTCCGGTCGCTCGGCCGGGCCATCGACTACGAGGCGAGACGCCAGGTCGAGCTGCTCGAGTCGGGTGAGGCCGTCCGGCAGGAGACGCGCCACTGGGACGAGAGCGCCTCGGTCACGCACATGCTCCGGTCGAAGGAGGAGGCTTACGACTACCGGTACTTCCCCGAGCCGGACCTCGTCCCCCTCGTGCCGGAGAACGAGCTGCGCCGCCGCGCCTCGGCAGGAATCGGTGTGCTCCCTGCCGAACGGCGTTCGCACCTCGTCTCGGTGCTCGGCGGCCGGGATCATGCCGCTCCGGTCATGGACCAGGTGCAGACGGTGCTCGAGCTCTCCCTCGACGGTCTCGTCGCCTCGGCCGTGCACGCCGGCGCCGACCCGAAGCACGCCTTGAACCGTGCGGCGAACGAGCTGGCGGCACAGGGCGAGAAGGCTGCGACACTCGCCCCGGAGTCCTTCGCCGCCCTGCTCTCGCTCGAGGCGTCCGGCGCCCTGTCAGCCACCCAGGCGAAGGCCGTGCTCGCCGAGCTGGTCTCCTCGGGCGGGGAGCCGTCTGTCGTCGCCCGGAAGCTCGGTTTCGAGCAGCTTGCTGACGACGAGCTCTCCTCGGTGATCGACGCGGTCATCGCCGGACACCCCGAGGAGTGGGAGCGTTACGCCGACGGGGACAAGAAGGTGGCGGGCTTCTTGATGGGAGAGGTGATGAAGGCCACCCGTGGCAGGGCGAACGGCAAGGTCGTGGCGCAGGCATTCACCGCCAGGTTGGGCTGACCGTCGCAGCAGGTCGGCGCAGGGGGTCGCAGCAGGTCGGCGCAGCAGGTGGCCGCGTCGGCGCAGCACCCGCCGCGGACCCGCGACAGCACCGGCAGCCCGCAGGCGGGCGCAAGGTGAGAGCGGGGGGAGCCCTGGCGTAGCCTCGCCGTATGTCAGAGCAGCCGGCACCCGTGAAGATCCGCAGCCAGGACGTGACCGAAGGTTTCAGGCGGGCTCCCCAGCGAGCCATGCTGCGAGCCGTCGGCCTCGGCGACGAGGACTTCAGCAAGGTGCAGGTGGGAGTGGCGTCGACCTGGAACGAGGTGACGCCGTGCAACATGCCGCTGCGGCGCCTCGCACAGCAGGCGAAGCAGGGCGTGCACGAGGCGGGCGGCTACCCCTTCGAGTTCGTGGCGATCTCCGTCTCCGACGGGATCTCGATGGGGCACGAAGGGATGCGGGCCTCGCTCGTGAGCAGGGAGATCATCGCCGACTCGGTCGAGACGGTCATGCACGCGGAGCGCTTCGACG
>JAJYVX010000252.1 GCA_021791795.1 Actinomycetes bacterium
GGTAGCTCGTCCAGAGGATTCTCCCCCGCTTGCACCTGAAGACCCGCTCGGCGTGTGGCTCGAGAACAGGTACAGGGCACCGACCAGCACCGCCGGCGCCGCCACAAATGGAAGCGCCGCCGTGCCCGGGCCCCCAGTCACCATGCCGAGCAGCGCGGGCAGCAGAGCGCCGACTAGTGGATCCACGCATTAGTTCCTTGAACGTAGTGAGCTGGTCCGCATCGATGACCCCGGGAGGTCGAGAATGTGGACCGTGGAGCCGCTTGTCGTGACGATCGAGGAACGCAACGAGCTCGAACGACGTGTGCGAGCTCAGACGACGGCGCACCGTGACCGCCAACGCGCCCAAGTCGTCCTGCTCGCCGCGGACAGGGTCGCCGGCCGCAAGATCGCTCACGAGGTCGGGCTTTCCCCAGTCGGTCTCGAAGTGGCGTCTGCGCTTCCTCGACCAGGGTCTCGCCGGCCTCGTTGATGCCGAGCGGTCCGGTCGTCTTCTCGTCTATGGACCGACGGACCGTCTCGTGCTCATGGCCAAGGTCACCTCGGAGCTTCCCGAGTTCACCTCGCAGTGGAGCCATGACGAGCTGCACGAAGCGATGACCGCTGCCGGCATCGCCATCTCCGCGTCGCAGATCGGACGGATCCTCGCCGCAGACGACGTGCGACCGCACAAGGTCGAGGGCTGGCTCACCCGCAAAGACACCCCGGAGTTCTGGGAGCGTGCTGCCGACGTCTGCGGTCTGTACCTCTCGCCGCCCGAGCACGCCGTCGTGCTCTCGATCGACGAGAAGACCGGCATCCAGGCCAAGAGCCGCACGCACCCGACAACGTCGGTCCATCCCGGGCGGCCGGCACGAAGGGAGTTCGAGTACAAGCGCCACGGCACGGCCTCACTCCTCGCCGCGCTCGATATCGCAACGGGAAAGGTCAAAGCGACCGACATCGCCAAGAACGACTCGGCCACCTTCATCTCGTTCCTCGAAGAGGTCGACACGAGCACCGAGTCGTCGCTCGCGATCCATGTCGTCTGGACAACGGCTCGTCGCACACCTCGAAGGCCACGAAGGCGTGGTTCGCCAGCCACCCCCGCTTCGTCGTCCATCACACGCCGGTGCATGCGAGCTGGCTCAACCAGGTGGAGTGCTTCTTTTCGATCCTCAGTCGCAAGGTGCTGCGACGTGGCGAGTTCTCCTCACGCGACGACCTCGTCGCAAAGATGATGGCCTTCATCGATCACCACAGCAAGACCGCGAAACCCTTCAAGTGGGTCTATGACGCCAAGGTGGCGGCATGACCGACGTTCAAGGGACTTTTACGCGGCGGCACTAGCGGCTAGGGCCGAACGTCCCGAGCCGCCCGTCCTATGGGATGGGGATGAGAGGTATGGATCCGCTCGCGAACTGTGGAGTCGACGCAGACTCCTTCTGCCGCACCGCTAGCTTTTCGCGAACTCCCTGTGACGTCTACGTGATTCAGCTCGAGTCGCGAGGGGACAGCGTGAGGAGCAGGTTCCATCACACTTCCACGAAAGTGACCAGCATGGCGCGGGTGCATCGGGGTCGAATCACTCGGGCCCTGTGGCTCCACATATCGTTGTGCGCCGCCGCCGTGTTTCTGGCTGCGTGCAGCGGACCCACCTACGCCGCCCCGAGGCACCCGAGAGCGCCCGAGGTGCCCCCCGACTCACCCCGTCTCGACTGGATCGTCTCGAGCTCTGCCATCTCGCTTCTCGAGGGTGCCGGCATGTCGAGACTCGAGCTCGATCACATATTCGGCCATCCCGACACCTTCCTCATCTCCGACAACGGACGGGAACCGGGGCCGGGCTGGAAGAGCACGCTCACGCTCGGCTTTGCCGACTTCGCCGCGCTCGCCCATGCACTGAGGAACCTCCCTGCAAGCTCGAAGGTGCGGGCGATCCTCTACGACGACGAGCACTGGGTGCTGACACCGCTCAACCAGCAACAGCATCCCACTCTCTACGAACACGAGGCAGCGATTCTTGCTCGCGCTCATCACCTCCTCTTCGTAGCGACGCCTGCACGCAGCCTCGCCCTGGTACTCGCCCCCGGCAGTCCGAGGAACGGCGTGTACCACCGACTCGACTTCGCCGGAGGCGCCGCACAAAGTGCGAACGTGGTCGACATCCAAGCCCAAGGACTGGAAGGGAATCCTGCCGCTTACGCGTCCTTCGTACAGAGCGCAGCCGTACAGGCCCGCCGGGCCAATCCGTCGGTCATCGTGCTCGCCGGCATCAGCACCAACCCGAACGGTCGTGCCGCGACAGCCTCCGAGATCCTTGCGGCCATTCAAGCCACCCGGCGAGTCGTCGACGGGTACTGGCTCAACATCCCAGCTGCCGGGGTGGCCTGCCCCCACTGCGGCAGGCCGCGTCCCGAGGTGGCGGCCGCGGTGCTGCGGAAGCTCTACGGACTTCGGTGAGCCGAACAAGCTTCGGTGAGTCTGCCGTCAGCCGATCCAACACGCTCCACCGGCGCGCAGGGCCGCCTCGGCGGGGTCGGCTGACACTGGGCTCGAGCCGTGTACGGTGCCGTGGCGCGGGATGGGGAAGGGAGAGGGCGTGCAGGCAGCCATCTACAGAGAGACGGGCGACAGCGACGTCCTGTCGGTGCAGGAGGTCCAGACACCCGACCCGGCCGCCGGGGAGGTCCGGGTCCGCATCACGTTCTCGGGCGTCAACCCGACCGACTGGAAGACCCGATCGGGCATGACCGGCGGCAGACCTGCTGAGCCCCAAGTGCCACACCAGGACGGCGCAGGGGTCATCGATGCAGTCGGCGAGGGCGTCGACAATCGCTCGATCGGCCAGCGAGTGTGGCTGTACCTGGCGGCGTTCAACAACCGTTGGGGCACGGCGGCCGAGTACAGCGTGGTACCGGCCAAGCGGACGGTGCCGCTACCGGAGACCGCACCGGACGAGCTCGGTGCCTCCCTCGGCGTGCCGGGGGTCACGGCGGCGCACTGTCTCGGCGGGACGCCCGACCAACTTCGCGGCGCCACCGTGCTCGTCACCGGTGGCGCCGGAGCAGTCGGGCACTACGCCATCGAACTGGCCAAGCACGCCGGAGCCCGAGTCGTCACCACGGTCAGCTCGCCCGAGAAGGCCGAACTGGCCCTCGCCGCTGGTGCCGACCGCGTCGTCAACTACCGCCAGCCCGGCTTCATCGACGAGGTGCGGTCTTTCTCGCCTACGGTCGACCGCATCGTCGAGGTGGCGCTCGGCGACAACCTGGAGCTCGACCTCGCGGTGTGCCGCCCGCACACCGAGATCGTCACCTACGCCGCCGAGGCGAGGGACCCCGTCCTGCCGACGCGGCGACTCATGACTGCGAACGCCACGCTCCGTTACGTCCTTCTGTACGGGCTACCCGACCGGGAGCTGGCCGATGCCGTCAGATGGGTCGATCGTGCGCTCGGGGACGGTGCGCTGTCTCTGCTGCCCCTCGAGCGGTTCTCCCTCGACGACGTAGGAGCCGCCCAGGACGCGGTCCAGGGCGGCGCCGTCGGCAAGGTATTGGTCCTGCCTTAAGCCGAACTTACCCCTCGAAGGGCAGGCTCTCGCAGGCTGACCTGGGGCTTCGTGTCTGCCGAGCGGATCGTTCTGGCTACACGAGGGTTCTTGGGACCGG
>JAJYVX010000253.1 GCA_021791795.1 Actinomycetes bacterium
CGAAGGGAGTCATCGGCTACTGCTCGGGCGGCCGCCAGGCCTTCCTCGCGGCTCTCTCGCTCGACATCGACGCCGCCGTCGACTGCTACGGCGCCTTCGTGGTCGGCGAGCCTCCCGAGGGCATGCCGCTCAAGGTGACGCCGCTCGTCCAGCGTGCCGCCGAGCTGCGCTGCCCGCTGCTTGGCCTGTTCGGGAACGAGGACAAGTTCCCTTCGCCCGAGCACGTGGACGAGCTGGAGTCGGAGCTGAAGAAGGTCGGGGCGACCTACGAGCTCCACCGCTACGACGGGGCGGGGCACGGCTTCTTCGCGACCGACCGGGCCATGTACCGGCCCGAGGCGGCCGTCGACGGCTGGAAGCGGATCTTCGACTTCTACGGGCGGTACCTCGCCGGCGAGAGGGCGTGATCGAGGTGTGCACCTACGTGACCGAGAAGAGCCCCGTCGCCGGCAGCGCGAAGGGCCAGAGCGGGTGGTTCCGGCCCAGCCACGCGATGGCCTATTTCGACCACCCCTACCACTCGCCCTACGAGCACACGCTCAACATCGACTTCCTCAACGAGGCAGGCGGGCCGTCCGCCCGGGTCGCCGTCGAGCTGACGGCTGAATCGGCCCGAGAGCTGGTGCGTTGCATCGAAGATGCGCTCGCGGCGGCGGGGGACGCGGCCGCGAGCTGAGCCGGGGCGGCTAGCTTGACGCTCCCATGAAGATGTTGTCCGGGCGAAGCCTGCTCGGCTCGAGCCTTCTCGTCGTTGCCGGCGTCGTGGCCGCCGCCTGCGGATCGGCGCCGGGGTCTGCAGCCTTATCGAGCAAGCCCTCCACCACGACCACCTCGCCTGCGGGCAGCACGAGTTCCTCGACGACCTCGTCGAGCACCTCGACCACGTCGACCACGTCCACCACCGTCGTCCGGAAGAGACCGCGCCCGCCGAGCCTCGACCCGCTCGCCGTGCCGGCGCCGCTTCAGCCCTTTGGCTCCGGCTCCATCGCCGGACAGGGCGTCTGGCACCCGGCAGGGCGGCTCGTAGACGGCCATCCCGCGGTGTACGAGACGACGCTCGTGCCACCAGGGTCGAGCTACCCGGCCGGCGTCGCCTGGATGGACCCACGCCTCCTCTCCGCTCAGCTCTACTCGGGGAGCGAGAGCCCGGGTAACGGGCCATGGAAGCTGACCGCGCCGATCCTGCCTGCTGCCGCGCGCACGCTCGTCGCCGCGTTCAACGGCGGGTTCAAGTTCCCCGACAGCAACGGCGGCTACTACGCGGAGGGGCGTTTCGCCTATCCGCTCCGCACGGGTGCTGCCTCCCTCGTCATCTACAAGAACGGCGACGCCACCGTCGGGCAGTGGGGACGTGACGTCTCGATGACGCCCGACGTGGTCGCCGTTCGCCAGAACCTCAACCTGCTCGTTGACGGCGGCCAGCCCGTGCCGGGGCTGAACCCCTCCGACACGAGCGTCTGGGGATCCACTCTCGGGGGGATCCCGAACGTGTGGCGCTCCGGCGTCGGCGTCACGGCCAACGGCGCGCTCGTCTACGTCACCGGTCCGAGCCTCGAGATCACCCAGCTCGCCGCATTGCTGGCTCGGGCAGGTTGCATGCGGGCGATGACGCTCGACATGAATCCGGCCTGGACCGTCTTCGCCACCTACTCCCCGGCGAGCCCGAACGGCCTCGCCTCGCCTTCGAACGGTTCCAACCTGATCGCCGGCACGCAACAGGGTCCGTTCACCTTCTTCGAGCCCTGGTGGGCGCGGGACTTCATAACCATGTCCGCCCGGTAGCTCCTCGCCGAGAAGCCGCCTCCCCTCCGCCTCGGAGCCGTCACTGCCGGCGGCACCTCCTCCGTGCGACGATGGGCGTTCCGGCACAAACATGGAGGCACAGCACCTTGTCGTACGACGTCGCATCGCTCCGAGCGCAGTACCCGGCGCTGGCGGACGGCCACGCCTACTTCGACGGGGCAGCGGGCACTCAGGTGCCCGAGGCGGTCATCGAGGCCATCGCCGAGGCATACAGGACCGGAATCGGCAACACCGGTGGCGCATTCGAGGCGAGCATCCGCTCGGGCGAGATCGAGGACGAGTGCCGCGCAGCGGCGGCAGACCTCGTCGGCGGCGAGGCGGAAGGGGTCATCCTCGGCCCGAACATGACGACCCTCACGTACCGGCTCTCGTCCGCTCTGGCGGACGGCTGGGGGCCCGGCGACGAGGTGGTCGTGTCCCGCCTCGACCATGACGCGAACGTCCGCCCATGGGTGCAGGCAGCCGGTCGCGTGGGCGCGACCGTGCGCTTCGCGGAGATCGACGCTGCTACCGGCGAGGTGCCGCCCGACCAGTACGACTCCCTGCTCTCGGAGCACACGAAGCTCGTCGCCCTTACCGCCGCCAGCAACATCATCGGCACGCGGCCCGACGTCGCGGCCGTCTCGAGGAGAGCTCGAGCTGTCGGTGCCCTCGTCTACGTCGACGGGGTGCACTGGACCCCCCACGGCCCCGTCGACATGGGGGCCCTCGGAGCCGACTTCTATGCGACGAGCGCCTACAAGTGGTCGGGCCCGCACGTCGGCATCGTGGCTGCGAACCCGGCGGTCCTCGAGGGCATACACCCCGACAAGCTCGCACCGGCTAGCGACGAGGTGCCACACCGTTTCGAGCGCGGGACCCCGTCCTTCGCCGACTTCGCCGGTGTCGTCGCCGCGGTTGAGCACCTGGCTTCCCTCGGAGGGGGCAGTGAGGCGGGTGCCTCGCGGAGGGAGCGCGTCCTTCGTTCCATGGCCGCGGTCGAGTCCTACGAGAAGGAGCTCTTTGCCCGGCTCCTCGGCGGCCTCGACGCGATGGAGCACGTCACCACCTACGGGCGAGCCGCCAGGCGGGCACCGACGGCGTACTTCAACGTGACGGGCCGGTCACCGCGCCAGGTGGCCGAGCATCTCGCGGCCAGCCAGGTGAACGTCTGGAGCGGGGACAACTACGCCTTCGAGCTGGTCGGCGCGCTCGGCCTCCGAGAGGGCGGAGGAGCGGTGCGCGCCGGCGTGGTGCACTACAACGACCGAGGCGACGTCGACCGGCTACTCGAGGCCGTGGGCAAGCTCGCCTGAGCCTGGCGCGCGGAGCTCGGCAGGGGCCGGCGGCAGTAGGTTGGTCGGCTCCGCGAATCATCGGAGGTGCTCTTTGGGAGACGACCCGCTCCTCCCACCCGGGCTCGAGACCCCGGCGACCGTCGTGCTCGCCGACCGTCTCGAGCGAAACCTCGCCTCCCTCTCCTCCCACGCCTCCTCCCACTCGATGTCGCTGCGCCCCCACGCGAAGACCCACAAGTGCCGGGAGATCGCCCGCCGCCAGCTCGCTCACGGCGCTGTCGGCATCTCGGTAGCGACGGTCGGAGAGGCCGAGATCCTGAGCGGGAGGAGCGGCGGTGGGTACGACTCGGCGGTCGAGGACGTCTTCGTCGCTTACCCCCTGTGGCCGGCCGAGGACCTCGTGGGTCGGCTGCTCGCGCTCTCCGAGCGGGCGAGGGTGAGCGTGGGTGTCGACTCGGCCGAGGCGGCCGCCCGGCTCGCTCCTCTCTCGGGCAGGGTCCGGGCGGTGATCGCGGTCGCCTGCGGTCTCCGGCGTAGCGGCG
>JAJYVX010000254.1 GCA_021791795.1 Actinomycetes bacterium
CCGTGGCGTGCGGTGCGACCTCCTCCATTTCGGCAAGGAGCCGCTCGCGATCGAGCACGGCCGCAGCATCCGCCACCTCAGCACCGACGGCGTCGTCTACCGCCACCACCAGGCCCGTCATCTCGCCCTCGTCGTCGACACGTCGCAGGTGCTCTGGGCACTCGCGCCCGACGGCGACCGCTGGGAGGCCGTCGCGGCCGACGACGGCTTGCTGGCGGCGGCGGTGAAGGGCTACGTCCGCCACGACATCTACGTACAGCAGATCTCGAACGACTTCGGCGAGGAGCTCGAGGCGCGCTACGGTCCGGGACTCGAAGAACTCGTCGTCCCACGCCGGACCGCGGGCGAGCCGTCGCTGCGCGGACAGAAGTCGCGCAGGCGAGCCCGCACCGCCTGAGACCGACGCGTGGCTCTGGGCGGCGAAGCCGCACCGCCTGAGGCCGCCGCTCGCTCCATGGAGCGTCCTCAGCCCATCGCCTCGACGGCTTCGACCTCCTTTGCGGCGAGGTGGGTGCCATCCGGTCCGAATTCCTTGCTCCGCTGGCCGATGACGGTCTCGCGATCCTTCCAGTAGTGCTCGACGATGCCTTCCTCCCAGCCTGCCTCGGGCCAGCGGTAGGGAAGGTCGACGATATCGCCGGGACGGGTCACCGTCGTGGCGAGCTCGAGTACCGACCGACAGATCTCGCGCTGCTCGTCGGCATCGTCCGGATGACCGAGCGAGTAGCCGAGCGGGAAGTCAAGGTAGGCCGCTCGCGGAGGACGGACGAGCTCGGTGATGTCACGGGCGCCGGTGACGCTGACGGTCGGGATGCCGGCCTTCTCGATCGCCCGTGCGAGTAGCCCGATCGCCTGGTGACAGGCAGGGCAGAGAGGAACCAGCATGACGAGATCGGCGCCCTGCCCGTGTGCGTCCGCCGCGATCGCGGGACCGAGCTCGGTCATGAGGCGGCTCACCTTCTTGATCGCCCCGAGCATGCTCGCGTGATGACCGGTCGGCCGCCCGATCACGCCGTGGTTTGCAAGCTCGGCGAGCCGCTCATAGGGATAGACGACGTTGACGTCGATCCTCCCGGGCCTGCGGATGGGGCTTGGATGGCAGGGCCGCAGCCTCGAGCGCTCGGTCGTCTGGTCGAGACGCCTGAAGCTCAGGTCGTCCACGAACTGAAACGGCGGCTCGTCACGAAGATGGACGCCTGCCGAGTTGACGAGCATCACCGTGGCGGACTCGAGCGGGACCCGGAGCGGCACGAAGGGCGGCTCGCCCATCTTCGCGACGGGCATCGGGGGCATCGGGGCAGTGATCTCGTTCACGAGCTGCAGGTAGGAGACGGGCATCACAAACCACCCTTGGAAGAGATCGAGCGTCGCATCGACGCGACCCGCTCGGCGAATTCGGGCTGGCGCGTCGACCACAGCTGGTCGGCGAGCTCGGACTCGAGAGCCTCCTCATAGGTACGCTCCGGAACAGCAGCGAGGCTCCGTTTCGTCCGGCGGAGCAGCTCCGGCGAGGCAGCCCCTGCTCCCTCGGCAAGCGCGACGGCCTCGTCCACGCCGGCGTCGTCTGCGACGAGGCGGTAGGCGAGGCCGATCCGCTGCGCCTCTGCGCCGGAGACGACCTGTCCTCCGAGCAACAACGCCGCCGCAGCCTGGTAGCCGACGGCCCGCTCGAGCATCCAGGTATGGCCGCCTCCCGGATGCAGGCCGAGCGAGAGAAAGCGGGTGTCGAACCGGGCTCGTTCGGCAGCGACACGAACGTCGCAGGCGAGCGCGAGGTTCATCCCGGCACCGACCGCGGCGCCGTTCACGGCCGCGACGGTGAGCTTCGTGCACGAGACGAGCCGAGAGAAGCCGTCGTAGACCGCCCGCAGGCCGGTCCCGTCGGCCGACTCGAGGTGGGAGAGATCGGCTCCGGCGCAGAAGGCCGGTGGTTCCCCCGTGACGACGACGGCGCGCACCTCGTCGTCGGCTTCGGCGCGCTCGACGGCAGCAACGAGCTCGGCGGCCATCTCGACGCTGAGTGCGTTTCTTCTCGAGGGGTCGTCCAGCCAGAGGAGCATCACCGAGCCCCGGCGCTCTCGGTGGAGCTTCTCCTTCGCGTTCTCAGGCATGGCTTGCAGACCTCGCCAGCATGGCGGAGAGCTCCTTCTTCGACACCTTGCCGAAGCCCGACAACGGCAGGCTGTCCAGGATCTCGAGCCGCTCGGGCAGCTTGAACTTGGCGATCTCGTAGCCGGCGAGGAAGCCCACCAGCTCCTCCAAGGTGAGCTCGGCACCCTCTTGCAGGACGGCGCAGGCGCACATTCGCTCCCCGAGCACGTCGTCGGGATAGGGCACGCAGGCGACGTTGACGACGGCCGGGTGGGCGAGGATCAGATTCTCGACCTCCTCGGCGCTGATCTTCTCGCCGCCCCGGTTGATCAAGTCCTTGCGCCGCCCCTCCACGACGTAGTTGCCGGTGGGATGGAGCCGGAGCAGGTCGCCCGAGCGGTAGAAGCCGTCCTCGGTGAAGGCTCGCAGGTTGTGCTCTGGAGCCCGAAAGTAGCCACGCAAGGTGTAGGGGCCGCGGACGACGAGCTCTCCGACCTCCCCGTCGGCCACGACCTTTCCCTCCTCGTCGACGAGGAAGACCTCGTCGTCCTCGCACACCGGGCGCCCACAAGTCTCTCGTCGGACCTCGTCGGGATCGTCCACTCGGACGAACATGATGAGACCCTCGGCCATGCCGAAGTTCTCCTGGATGAAGCAGCCCGGCAGCAAACGCTCAGCCCGCTGGCGCACCTCCGGCTGCAGGCGCTGGCCGCCGCTTTGGATGATGTGGAGCGACGACAGGTCGTGGTCTGCGACCGAGTCGTCGTTGAGCCAGCGGATCAAGAGGGCCGGCACCACGTGGACGTGGGTCACCTTGTGGCGTTCGACGAGCGAGAAGACCTCTTGCGGGCGCGTCGTCGTGGCGAGGACGGCGGTGGCGCCTTTCAAGAGGAAGCCCTGCATCCCCGGGCAGGCGAGCGGCAGGTTGTGGCCGATCGGGAGGACGAGCAGCAAGACGTCGCCGTCTCGGATGTCGCAGACCGAGGCCGCCAGCTTCGAGTTGAACAGGTAGTCGTTGTGACTGCGCGGGATCAGCTTCGGGATCCCGGTCGTCCCCCCGGAGAGGAGGAAGACCGCCGGCTCGTAAGGGTCGATGTCGATCTCGGAGAGGGCCGACTCGGGTGTCAGCGGATCGGTCTCGAGAAGCCGCTCGAGCGAGACGAACCCCGGGGCCCCGTCCTCCCCGGGCGAACCCTGGACGAGGCAGAGGTCGAGGCAGTCGTGCTCGTCCATGAGGCTGCGGACCATCTGGCGAAAGTCGAAGTCCCGCGCCCTCGCCGGCACGGCGCAGCCTCGCGCCTCGGCAATCTCGACGAACTGGCCGACTTCCCGGCGGCGATGGCCCGGAAGGGCGAGGATCGGGACCGCACCGACCTTCTGTAGGGCGAAGTAGAGGTAGGCGAACATGATGGTGTTCGGCAGCTGGACGACGATCCTGTCGAGCGGGCTGACGCCGAGGTCGATGAGGTGCCGGGCGAGCAGGCTCGAGCGCCCGTCGAGCGCCCGGTAGGTCACCGAGCCT
>JAJYVX010000255.1 GCA_021791795.1 Actinomycetes bacterium
AGCACCCGAAAGCTGCCCGACGTGTAGCCGAAGCGCTCGGCGACCTCCTTCGAGGGGACCTTGTCGACGAAGTAGGCCCGCAGCGCCTCGTACTGGCGGTGGGTGGCGTTCACCGGCTGCAGGAACGCCCGCTCTAGTAGCGTTAGCTCTCGCCCGTCACCGTTATACACATCACCACTATCTCAGATCGTCCCGTCGTGGGGGTGGATCCCACCGGAGGCGAACTACATTGTTCTGATTCCACCGATTCTGCGGAACCCAGGTGAAGCGGTGATCCACAACTGAGACTGTGGCGATCCGCTGATCTGTTCAGCCTATGGATGGCGCCACACCGGGGACTGGCCCCGTCAGCCGCTGAAAACGCTGAAAAGAGGCGCAGGTCCGTTACGTCAGATGGTCAGCGTGGGAGTTCAGGCTAGTGCCGCACGTCGGTCGGCCTCCCGCCGAAGCGGATGGGCAAGCCTAGAGATGAGCAAAATGGTGACTCAGTTAAGGTCCTAGAAGAAGGATACCGAGCTGACCAGGATAGACAGAGCACCCCCAACGGGATTCGAACCCGTGCTACCACCTTGAAAGGGTGGCGTCCTAGGCCACTAGACGATGGGGGCAGGTTGCGGCCTCTCGCCTCTTCGCCGCGCTTGCCAGGGTATCGCCGCCGGCATTCGCCCTGGGCTCGTGGACCGCACGACGGCTCAGGAGAGAAGCCAAGCGGTGCCGTCGGGCGTGTCGCGGACCTCGACTCCGAGAGCGACGAGCTGGCCACGGACCCAGTCGGCGTCGTCGAACCGCTTGTCCGTCCGAGCCCGGTGCCGCACCTCGAGCAGGAGCTCCACGTACGGTCCGAGCACCTCGCGCGGATCGCGCGCACCGGTCTGTCCCATCTTCCCGAGCTCGACGATGAGAGAGCGGAGACTCGCCCGAGCCCGGTCGAGCGCGTCGCCCGCCGGAATGTCGTTCGCCCATTGAGTGATCTGCGAATCAAGCTCCAGCACGGCCGCGACGGCTCCGGACACGTCGCGCCGCTCCAAGGCACGGGAGAACGAGGCTTCCTGCTCCCGGACGGAGGCGATGAGTGGGGGTCCCGAGTAACTCCCCGGCGTGGTCTCGCTCGACGACTCGTCCGGCCCACCGTGGGGTGCGCCCGAGACCCTTCGGTATGCCGCGGCGCCAGGCGGGCCGGTCGACCCATCGCCCGCAACAGACGAACTGGTCCGCCCGGCGGCGAGCCACTCGGCGGTCTCGAGCAGCCGCTCGATAGTCGTGACGGTCCCCGTGGGGAGCGTGCGGGAGTGGCCGCGGGAGCGGACGGTGACGGTCGCGATTCCCCCTACGAACGCTTCACGCGAGTCCAGGTCCAGTGTGAGAGAGGTGTGCTCGTCGATGCCGAGCACGAACGAGTCCGGCGGCAGCTCCTCTTCCAGCCGAGCAAGCCGGCGTTCGCCGAGGTAGCAGAAGCGTGTGTCGTGGGTCCCCCCCTCGGCGTTGTTGTAGTGGGGGATGACGGCCGCGGAGATGCCTGTCTCGGAGAGGACGTCCATCCCCTCCAGCCATCGGGGATCCTCTCCCACCTTGTAGATCTCGTAGACCGGGACAGTGAGGACCCCGAGCGTGAGGGCCGCAGCTGAGGCGAAGGAGATGCCTCCACCGTGCCTCAGCTTCTCCCTGAGCAGTGAAGGAACGACCGTGCCACTCCATTTGCGGAGCGCATACGTCGGGCTTCCCGGTCCGGCGAAGACGTATCGAGCGCTCCTCACCGACGAGACCAGCCTCTCCTCGGCGAACCTCTCCTCTCCGGTCGGTCCGGCTACGCCGGATAGGTCGCTCACCGGAGTCGACGCGACCTCGATGTCCGCCCGGAGGCTCTCAGCGAAGTAGTGCACGACCCGTTGGGCGAGCTCCTTCGCGTTCTCCTGGAAGCCGAAAGGCGTGTCGAGGAGGACGGCCGGGACGGGCGGGGGTCCGAGCCGTTCCAGCATCATGCGGTGGACCTTCACCATCGTCGGTGCTGTCTCGCCCGATCCCATGATGGTGAGAAGCCGTGGGAGCCCGGCTTGCGGAGCTGTCATTCCCGGCGGTCGTCCGGGGCGTGCTCACCTGGCGGCGGCTGCCTGGGCAGGGGGGTGCCGTCCCAGCGCAGGCCTCCGAGGGGCTCTCCCCAGGGGTCCTCGGGGATGAGATCGTCGGCCCCGGCGACCGGTTCGGGCAAGAAACCCGACAGCACCCCCACGAGCTCCTCCTCCAGTCCGCCGAGGTAGTAGTAGAGAAGGTGCTGGCTGGAGGTGACGTCGAGGTCGTCCTCCACGTCGGTGACGTCGAGGACGGTACCGAGCACCAGCCGAAGGTCGTTGAGGGCCGTCATCCACCGGCCGACCTCCTCTTCTGAGAGGTATGTCGTGCCCGCGCTCGAGGAGAGCACCGAGAGAGCCTCGGAGTGGTGTAGGAGCAAATCGTTGCGCGTGAGGTCCGTGTACCTGCGCTCAGCCTCGTCGTCGGTGGAGTAGGCGGGAGGAAAGAGCCGGCGCAGCGACTGCGGTATCTCTACGAGCTCGTCACCAGAGGCTTCTCCGATGGCGACGATGGCCGAGTGCAGCTCGCGCGGCAATGACTTCAGCAGCTCCCGCTCCTGCTTCGGCAGGCGAACCTCGCAGCCCCCTCCCGGCGCGGGCCTGAACCGGCGCCTCAGCACCTGTTCACCTCAGCCTCCGCTCCATGGTGGCCCACAAGCCGTGCTCGTGCAGCCGTGTCACGTCGGCCTCCGCCCTCTCGCGCGGCCCGGAGGAGACGACGGCCCGGCCCTTCAGGTGGACGTCGAGCATGAGCTTGTGCGCCTTCTCCTTCGAGAAGCCGAACAGCTTCTGGAAGACGTACGTCACGTAGCTCATGAGATTGATCGGGTCGTTCCATACGACGACCAGCCAGGGCAGATCGGGTCGGACGTCCTCTGTCGTCGTCGGCTCCAGGACTTCATCGGGTGCGGAGACAGGCGTCAAGAGACCGGAGCGAGGGGCCGGGCCGGGCCGGGCGCAGGGGCGAGCGCCTCGTCAGCCTTCGCGGGGACGACGAGCGGATGCTCGTGCAACGACAGGTGGAAGAAGATCATCGCGACCCACAGAGCCGTCACTCCTGCGAGGTGGAGCTCGACGACGACGGCGTTGTCGTGCAGGAAGTACTGCGTGTAGCCGAGCGCTCCCTGGAGCACCATCAGCTCGAACATCATCCGGGCACGCCGCCACACCCGGTCGGGGCAACGGGCCTGATGGAAGGCGAAGAGCGACGCCAGGGTGAGACCTATGAGGAACAAGGCGAAGTCCGCGTGCAGTTGCGCGATGGAGTGCAGTGCGATCGGAATCCGCTTGATTGGGTCCGCCGGCGTGCTCGGCGCGCCGGCGTGAGGGCCCGCGCCGCTCACCACGGTACCAACCGTCGTCACGATGGCGAGGGCGGCGAGGAGGAGCCGGGACAAGAGAAGCAGGTCGCGACCCACGAGCGGAGTGACCCCCGAGGGCGACCTAGCGGCCTCGTCGATCCGAGAGCGGTGGAAGAACACGACCGCGTCAGCGAGGATGACGACGGTGAGGAGAAAGTGCAGG
>JAJYVX010000256.1 GCA_021791795.1 Actinomycetes bacterium
GGCGAGCGCCCGCCGCCCTCCGCAACGAGGCGACGGGCATCCACCCTGACACTGGTGAAAGGCTGCAGGCGCGCAGTGAAGGCGCGCCGCGGACGAAGAGGGGGCGGCACGGCAGGGCGCACACATACAAGGGTGAGAGGAACCAGGCAGCCTGACCTGGACTTTCTCGGTGCGCCCCCTGGGACTCGAACCCAGAACCTGCGGATTAAGAGTCCGTTGCTCTGCCAAATTGAGCTAGAGGCGCGCTCCTCCAGACATTAGCGGCTCGGGCGTCGGCCAGTTGGCGACCTGCCCCGCCCTGCAGCGGCCGCGAGCTCGTGACTGCCAGGTGGACGAGCCGAGTGCGGGCGCTTCACGACGGCACCCGCTCCTACGCCGCCAACGGAGGCGCGGAGCGGCTGGAAGAACCACTTGGGTGGGGTGACCGAGGGGACTTGAACCCCCGACCTCCAGGGCCACAACCTGGCGCTCTAACCAACTGAGCTACGGCCACCAAGTGCTCCCAGAGCGTATTGGCATCGCAGGGGAGCCGTGTCGGACAGCATGGCACAGGCCGGCCGGCCTGGACCACGAGACAGCACTCAGGCGAGGCCGGCCAGCGCTCTCACGGCCGCGACATCCGCCTCCATCTGGTTGATCAGTGCGGCCTCGTCCGCGAAGCGGGCCTGATCACGCACACGGTCGGAGACGCCGACGCTCACCCTCTCGCCGTAGAGGTCCTCGTCGAAGTCCAGCACGTATGCCTCGACGAGGACCGCACCATGGTCGCCGTAGTAGGTGGGTCTAGTGCCGACCGATACGGCGGCCACGAAGCGTGACCCGTCCTCACGCTGCAGCCAGCCGGCGTAGATGCCATCGGGCGGCAGCTCGTCCCCGCCCGAGATCTCGACGTTGGCTGTGGGGAAACCGAGTTGCCGACCCCTCCCGTCGCCGCGGACGACCGTTCCCTCTACCACCGCGGCCGACGATGTCTCCGAGTTGCTCATCACCTGGGACGCTATCCTGCCGCCGCGTGAGCTCCAGAGATCTGCGAGGACGGGACCGGTTGTCCGGGCCGGAGCGGAGCGTCGTGATCCGCGAGGTCGGGCCGAGAGACGGGCTGCAGAACGAGGCCCCGCTCCCACCCGCCGCCAGAGCAGGCCTGATACGCGCGCTCGCGGCAGCGGGATGCCGCTCGATCGAGGCGGTGAGCTTCGTCTCGGAGCGCGCCGTGCCGGCCATGGCAGGAGCAGCCGAGGTTCTCGCTGCCGTCTCTGACCTCGAAGATGTCTCCTTCACGGCGCTCGTCCCGAACCTGCCCGGCGCAGAGGCTGCTCTCGCCGCCGGGGTGAGCGAGCTGACCGTCACGATCTCGGTATCGGAGGCCTACAACGAGAAGAACGTGAGGATGAGCATCGAGCAGTCCCTCTTCGAGATCGGGCGGATCTGCGCAGCGGCCGGAGCGGATCCTCCCGTCGACGCCGTGATCTCGTGCTCGTTCGGGTCACCCTTCCCCACTGAGACGGTCGGCCCGCAGCGGGTTGCGGAGCTGGCTGATCGAGCGCGCTCGGCCGGATGCAGCCGTCTCACTCTCGCCGACACGACCGGGATCGCCACGCCGAGGCGAGTGGAGGAGGTGGTGTCGGCTGTCGAAGGGCAGGGCTTCGCCGTGGAAGAGATGGGCCTGCACCTGCACGACACGCGAGGTACGGCGCTGCTCAACGCCTACGCCGCCCTGGAACGGGGCGTGAGGCGCTTCGACACGTCGGTGGGCGGGCTCGGCGGGTCGCCGTTTGCGCCCGGAGCAGGGGGAAACCTCGCCACCGAAGACCTCATCGGCCTCCTCCACGATCTCGGTGTGGAGACAGGCATCGACCTCGATGCTCTGTTGGCGGTGAGCGACCAGGTCGCCGAGCTCGTCGGTCACGACGTGCCGAGCAGGACGGCCTCGGCGGGGCGCGACGCCCGCAGGCGATACTGAGCGACTGTGGGCGTCGCCGGGGGCAACAACGTCATCCTCGTAGACCATCCGGTCGTCCGGGACCGCCTGGCCGTGCTGAGGGACGAGGGCACGAGCAACGCAGAGTTTCGCCGCCTCATGGGCGAGATCTCGGCTCTCGTCGCCTACGAGGCGCTCTCGGACCTCGCCACCGTCGAGGCAGACGTCGTCACGCCCATCGGGTGGGCGCGCTGCGACCGCGTGAGCGAGACCGTCCTGCTCGTGCCCATCCTGCGTGCCGGACTCGGGATGGTGCCGGCCGTACAGGTGTTGTTGCCGCTGTCGGAGGTCGCGCACGTGGGGCTGCGGCGTGACGAGAAGACGTGGGTCTCGGACGTCTACATGAACCGGCTTCCCCAGGATCTCTCCGGCCGCCGGGTCGTCGTCTGCGACCCCATGCTCGCCACCGGAGGCTCCCTCGTCCAGACGTGCGATCTCGTGATCGAGCGGGGCGCGACGAACGTGATGGTCCTGTGCGTCATCGCATCGCGCCCAGGGCTCGAGCTGTTCCGCGAGCGGCATCCGGACATCGTCATCGCCTGCGCGGCTGTCGATCCTGCCCTCGACGAGCGGGCCTACATAGTGCCCGGTCTCGGCGACGCGGGCGACAGGCTCTTCGGCCCGCCCGACTGAGCGGCCGGTGTGCCCATTTGCGGAGAAGAGCGCCGACCGGCCATCCTCGAACGTCGTGAGCGCCACCACGTCGACCTACGTGACCAAGGTCGGCAGCCAGGAGATCTCCCTCCCCCTCGTCCAAGTGGCGCCGGGGCTCTCGATCGCCCTCCTCATCTCCGTCGACCACGGCATCCACTTCGCAGAGACGGCGGGGAAGGAGCTGGCGGACCTGCTGCGTCCCTTCGAGATCGACATCGTCGCCTCGGTGGCGACCATGGGCATCCCGCTCGCCATCGAGGTGACGCGTGCGCTCGGTCTCGACGACTACGTCATCCTCCACAAGACTCGCAAGATCCACCTGGCTGACGCCGTCTCGGAGCCGGTGCGCTCCATCACGACCGATGCCAGCCAGCACCTGCTCTTCGACCGGGCGAGGACGGTAGCGGTCGAGAACAAGCGCGTCGCCGTCGTCGACGACGTCATATCGACAGGTGGTTCGAGCAGCGCAGCGCTCAACCTCGTACGACGCGTCGGCGGTGATCCCGTCGTCTTCGGTGCTCTTCTCACCGAGGGTTGGGAGTGGAAGGCCCGCCTCGGCGACGACACGGAGAAGGTGCGGGCGCTCGGCACCATCCCTCTCTTCCGGCACCGGCCCGACGGGTCGATCGTGGAGGACTGGGGACCGGAAGCTCCCTAGCACCGCCGCCGCGAGGCCGCAAAGGCCGCCGGGACAGCTCGGCCTCGGCGTCCTCGACCGAACCCCCTCTTTACACTTCTCTCCATGCCCAGCCCTCGTGCCATCGCCCCCGCCGCCGGACGGCTCGGCGTCCTCACGCCCGGGCTCGGCGCCGTCGCCTCGACGTTCATGGCCGGGGTCCTCGCCGTGCGCTCGCAGGGTGCCGCCCCCATCGGGTCTCTCACCCAGATGGCCCGCATCCGCCTCGGCAGCCGGGAGGAGGGACGCAACCCGTTGATCAAGGACTTCGTGCCCCTCGC
>JAJYVX010000257.1 GCA_021791795.1 Actinomycetes bacterium
TCGCGATCCGTCGGCGACCGAGAAGGGGTCGGTCACGACGACCAGGCGCGTCCCGTCGTCGAAGGTCGCCTCCACGCACACCTCGTCGACCAGTTCCACCACCCCGTCGAGGACGTCGTCCGGCCCGAGGAGCCCACGACCCCGCTCGATGGCGTCGGCGAGCCGGACGCCGTCGCGTGCGGCTTCCGCCACCGCATCCGCGATGAGCGCAGTCGCCTCGGGCGCGTTCAGCCGGAGCCCCCGAGAACGTCTCGCCCTTGCCAGCTCCGCAGCGGTGAACACGAGGAGGCGGTCTCGCTCGGCCGGCGTCAAGCGCATGAACGTGCAGCTCCTCGCTGTACTGGCTAGAGGAATGCCACGGGACGGAGGACATTCTGCCCCACGTGCCCTCGGGATCCCACTTGGAGCTATCTCCTGCGAGTGAGAGCTGATACCGGAGGCTGATCCTCACCTCCGCCAGGTTGAATCTCGCCGGGCGAAGTCGTAGATACGGTCGACCACGTCCGGCCGGAGGACAACGGGTCGGCGCTCCAACCACCGTCGCAGGCCCTGCCGTCCGACGACGTGGACGTCGCTCGGGCGACCCTTGACCCGAAAATCGTTGCACATCACGACGACGACTGGCTGCACATTGACGGGGAAGCCGCACGCAGCCGAAAGCCGTGCGGACGCGCGATGTCCCTCGGCCCTGGACTTGGAGAGATAGCCGGTCTTCTGACCGTTGACGAGAATCATCCTGTCGTACACGGTCACCGTGGACCCCAGATGGTTCTTCGTGTTCAACGTATAGACACCGCCAGGGCCGATGACTACGTGATCGATGTCCGTGCCGTTGTCGTTCAGCACGACGCTGTGAATGACCTTCCAGCTGTCTCCGAGTCGGGCAAGATGCCGGGCGACCTCCTCTTCTCCGTCCGCACCGACCCTCCAGGCACGTTCCTCAGTCTTGATCCCGAGAAGCCGGCCGAGGAACGCCTTCACCGGCGCCTGCTTCCTCACCTCGACGGCCTTTCGACGGACAGCCTCTCCGGGGCGATTTGTCGCGAGGTCCCGCCACTCCTCGGTGGCGGCAGCGGCGCGATCCAACTGAGCGAGCGTCGGGCCTGACACCGCATGCACTTGCCCGTGCTCGGACCTCCACACCGCGACCGCGCGGTCGAAGTCGCCCTGGAACTCTGGGCGCTCGATGACGACCTTGCCAGTGTCCAAGTTGAGACGGCCGACGTTGGTGCCGTCGTTCAACTCGATGTACAACATGTCGTGTCCGTAGATGTTCCTGCGAGTTGCAGTGACCTGAACCGGCAGCGCGCCCGCCAGCGGTGCGACCTGGTCCGTCCACGCTGATCCGTTCCAGTAGCGAAGCTGACCGCCTCCTGTCGGAACTTGGTACCAGCCAGCCGGTGGCAGCGAAGGGTTCACTGGATTGGCCATGCAAATATCTTGCACCATGGAGACAAGTGAGCCCGGCCGGGAGCACGCTGGCTGAACGCGGTTGACGCACAAGTGCGTCCGCTTCGGTCGACCGAGCATCCTCGTGTTCGCGCTGCACGAACTCGTCAGCTGCGCCGGAATGCCGCAACGCCACGACGCTGGGCGTCCGTGCCGACCCACGGCCGCTGACGACGGCGACGACGTCCGCCGAGGGCGGGCGACTCAGGGTGCGGCGACCCTGGGGCGACCCACTCCACGAGACGAGCTCGGCGAACGCTGGTTCCCCTCGACGAGGGCAGCCCTTGCCGCCGGTCCGGCTCCGCAATAGACTGAACATTCAGTCAACAGCGTCGATTCGAGGTCCACCGGACCTCGGGAAACGGAGCTCACCGCGTGGCCATCGACGGCAGGACCCCGGCACCGGCCCGGGCGGCCGCCCACGAGGAGAGCCGGCCGGCCATCGACCACCTGATCGGCATCGACCACCTGATCGGCATCGACCACCTGATCGGCATCGACCACCTGATCGGCATCGACCACCTGATCGAGCAGGAGGAGGAGCGCTTCGTCGACCGTCAGCCGCAGTCGCGCGAGTTGTACTCCCGGGCCCTCACCAGCCTCGCGGGTGGCGTGACGAGCAGCTGGCAGATCACCCGCCCCCAGCCCGTGTTCATCGCGCGCGGGCAGGGCTCGAAGATCGTCGACGTCGACGGGAACGAGTACGTGGACTTCCACGGGGGCTATGGAGCCGGTCTGGCCGGCCACGCGCATCCCGCCGTCGTCGAGGCGGTGAGCCGCCAGGTTCGGAACGGCACGCACTTCGCGCAGCCGAGCGAGGACGCCGTGGTGGTCGCCGAGCTCCTGGCGGAGCGCTTCGGCCTCCCCTTGTGGCGGTTCACCAACTCCGGGACCGAAGCGACCATGGACGCCGTCCATCTCATGCGCGCGGTGACCGGCCGCGACCTCTTGGTGAAGGTCGAGGGCTGCTACCACGGCCACCATGACTCGGTGCAGGTGTCCGTCGCGCCCCACGGGGACGAGGAGATCGGGACTGTCGGATGCCCTCTCGGGCGCCCTGCGTCGAGCGGCATTCCCGCGGCCACGACCGCGCTCACCCTCGTCTCCACCTTCAACGACCTGGAAGGTGTCAGGCGGCTTCTCGAGGAGCACCGCGGCCGGATCGCCGGGATGATCATCGAGCCCATCATGATGAACGCCGGCATCGTGCAACCCGTCCCCGGCTACCTCGAGGGGCTCAAGACGCTGCTCCAGGAGCACGGCGCGCTGCTGTGCTTCGACGAGGTGAAGACGGGGCTCACCGTCGGACCCGGCGGCGCGACCAGGCTCCTCGGGGTCACGCCCGACATCGTGTGCCTGGCGAAGTCGGTCGGGGGCGGGCTGGTCACGGGCGCCGTCGGCGGCACCCGCGAGGTGATGGCGCACGTCGCGTCGGGCGACTACGAGATGGTCGGCACGTTCAACGGGAACCCCCTCTCGATGGCGGCCACGCGAGCGGTGCTCGAGGAGGTCGCGACCGACGCGGGCTACGAGCGCATCGCAGCGTTGCGCGCCAGGCTCGAGGTGCCCGTGAACGCCTCGATCGAGCGGCACGGCCTTCCGGCGCACCTGGTGTCCGTCGGCGCGAAAGGCTGCGTCACGTTCGCGGACTCGCCGGTCCGGAACTACCGGGATTTCCTGCTGGTCGACGACCGCTTCAACCATCTGCACTGGCTCGTCCAGCACAACCGCGGCGTCTTCCTCCCCCCTTGGGGCAAGACGGAGCAGTGGATGCTCTCCGTGCAGCACGACGAAGGCGACGTCGACAGGTTCGTTGACAACTTCGATCAGTTCGCGGCCGAAGTGGGGTGCACGTTGCGGGCCTGACGCAGGCTTGGTTGACTATTGACCGACGGTTCAATCCCGGCGCGCCGGGATTGCAGCCGGAGTCACAAGGGGGGTAGACATGCACACGACTCCATCAACCATCTCGAGAGTCGTTGGGCGGGGCCGGCACGCGCTCGCGGTCGCGACGACGCTGGCCTTCGTCGCTGCCGGCGCAGGCGCGGGAGCGGGTTCCGCCGTCGCCGGCGCGAACCCGAGGAGCCCTTCGGCGGCTGGCCCCACGGTCACCTACGCC
>JAJYVX010000042.1 GCA_021791795.1 Actinomycetes bacterium
ACGTGAGCGGCTCGGTCTGGCCTTCCGTGCGCGTCACGTGAAACACGATCGTCTTACCCGGCATCACGGACGGATCGACAGGCGTCAGCTTGTACGCGGGCTTCGGCGGGCTCTTTATGTCGAAGCTCGGAAAGTAGAACCTGGAGAACGTGAATTCCAGCTGCGTGTCATGGGAGAAGAACTGGACGGCCAAGCCCACCTGCAGCTTCAAAGCCGGCCCGATCTGGAAGAAGTTCTGGCCGGGATTGGGAGACGGGTTCACGGTCGCCTGCAGACCGAACTGGGCGGCGACGTCCGGCCCGGCGACATCGTCGATCTCGAGGTCGCAGGCGACCTCGATGTAGGCGAAGAGACTGGCCTGGAGCGACAGACCCGGAGCTGGCCCACCGCTCAGCTGCGGCCCGTGGGAAAGGTTCGTCACCTGCAGGTGTCGAGGGTTGCTCGAGGACCAGCCGACCGCCGCCCCCACCGTCATGATGGCCTGGAAGCCGATGCTGGCGGATCCCTGCAGCGTCAAGAAGACCGGCAGCTTGGGATTGACGGTGATCGGGATGCCGACATCGAGCAGGATCGGCTCGAGGTCGATCTCGATGACCTTCCAGGTTGAGCGATCGTTGGGATAGCCCTCGAAATAGCCGATACCGCCCGGGCTGTAGCTGGCCGTGACGTCCGCTTCGATGGAGTAGGTCTGCCTGGCGAAGGCGTTGACCGACACGCCGTTCGGTATCCCGGCGAAGCCATGGGCCACACTCATGTCGATGCCAACCTGGGTCGTGATGGAGAACTCGCCACCAACCTGGAAGTTGCCCAGCTTCAGATTGATGTCAAAGGTCGACTCGGAAGTGATCGCCGACTTCTGGCCCCCTCGGACCAACTGGACGCCGGCGACGGTGGGCACGATGTGCCCCACGGGCGCCTGTCGTGCTGCCTGTGTCGCGCCGGTCGGGATGGCGCCTGGCCCCGCGTCCTGTTCTGAGGACACCGAGAGGTTGCTCGCCGCCTCCGCCAGGGAGGCTTGGATCGTGGTCAGCCCGAGCGTCTCTCCGTTGTTGGTGACGGCCGTGACCTTGCGCAGCGTCCCCTCGGGGAGGAGCTTCGCCGGGGCGGAGGTCACGACGTCGCCGACCTTGATCGCGCCGACCTGCGCCGGCGCCGGGTCCTTCCAGACGAGGGAGGACTTGGTCACCGCAGCGAGCGCAGCCGAGGAGGCGGGCTTGAGGACCACCGTCGTGGCATCGATGGCGACCGTCGGCGTGACCGGCGCTGGCGCTTCGACCGCCGGGCTCGTGCCGGTGGAGTTGGAGGCCGAGATGGCAAAGAGGTAGTAGGCGGGAGACTTCGGGAATGCCCGGATGATCGCCGAGCTCGCCGTGGCAGCCGCAGTCACCGTCTCGACCGGGGCGTCCGGGGCAGGGGACCAGCGTCCGGAGGAGGACTCGACTTCTTGCTGGTAGGAGATCGTGTACTTCGTGACGGCAGAGCCGCCGTCGTTCGCAGGCGCTCGCCAGCTCACCTTCACCCCGCTTGCCCCTGTGGGAACCGAGCTGAGGTCGAGAGGCGCCGAGGGTGCGTAGGCCGGTGCGGGCGTCCCGCTCGACGTGGCCGCCGCCGAGACGCCTGCGGCCGAGATGGCGTACAGGGATACGTCGTAGGTGTCACCGTCGGTGAGGCCCGTCATCGTCGCCGTGGTGTCAGAAGCGGCCTCGGTGAGCGAGATGACTTGAGTGCCGGATGTCGCCCGGAGTCGGTAGGTCTCCACGGGATAACCGCCGTCGTAGGGCGAAGGACCCCAGTTCACGATCAGGGCGTCGTTGCGCGCGGTCACCGACTCGATGAGCGGTCGATCGGGCGCCTGGGCGATGAGCGGGACGACGGGGCTCGAGGCGGGACTGGCCGCTGAGGCCCCGGCCGCATTTCGAGCCGAGACCGTCACCCTGTAGACGACGGCGGCGCACAACGGGCGCACGAAGGCCTCCGTTGCCGAAGCGCTCACCGAGACCGTGAGCGCCTTCGGTGAAGCGCATCCTGGCGCGCTCGAACCTGCGGCGGGCTTGGCGGCGACGCTGTAGAAGGTGACGGCTTGCGACATCGGATCGGGGTTCCAGGTCGCGAGCACGCCGCGGCCCACGGCGGTGACCGACTCGAGGAACGGCACCGCCGGGGGCGTCCTCGCCAGGGGGTTGCGTATGCTCTGCGGACGCGCCGCCGTCGCTGCCTCGAGTGGAGCGCCGGAGATGAAGACAAGGGCTGCCGAACTGACGAAGAGAGCGGCCACGACCCCGACGGCGGCATGAGCCCGGGAACGGGAGACTCGAGGAAATCTGCGCACGGCTCCACCTCCGCTGGCGTCGACACCGGCGCTCCCGAGCCTACGATGCGTAGGGTTGCGCGTTCAACGGGACCTGCGCCTCGACCATCTGCAGGCAACCAGATGCGCGCTCATCATCGCAGCGCCCGGCCTCGCCGGCTCTGCCGACAGCTCAAGAGCCCGCACACTGCCGGAGCCTGCCACGGCTGCAGCTCGAGGTTTCCCGGCGGGTTTACGGATCGCTTACGGCGACCAGCGACCCTTGGAATGGCCACCTCGCTATGAGAGACTTCCATCTCGCAGAGCACGGACAGCGGTGGCGGTAGGTGTCGGCTGAACGACCTGTTTTCGAGCAGGACAGGGGGACGCACGATGGATCTCACAAAGATGGAGTTGGTGTCGTGGTCGGACTGGTCGTAGCCGACACCGTCGTCGTGCTCCTGCTCGGTCTGCTTGTGGCCGGCCTGTTGCGCAGCCACGCCGACATCGCACGGAAGCTGCGGGAGCTCGGTGTACCCCTCGGTGACCCCGCGCGGGAACCGAGGCAGGCCGTGCCGATTCCCGCCGGACTCCGGCGTGCCGGAGACGGGACAGTCGAGATCGGTCCGCCGCTGCCACACCGGTCGGTCCGCAACGCAGTGTTCGATGTCGAGGGTGTGACACCGGAGGGCGACAGCCTCGCGCTGGCAGTCCTCGGTGCCCGGAAGACCCTCTTGTGCTTCTTGTCGAGCGGATGCGCGGGCTGTGGAGCGTTCTGGGCAGATCTCGACAGTGGACGATCACCGATCCCCGGCGACGTGAGGACGGTGGTCGTGACCAAAGGTCCCGAAACTGAGCAGGTTGGCGCGGTCCGGCGACTCTCGCCCGAGATCCGAGACGTCCCGATCGTCATGTCCTCGCAGGCTTGGCAGGACTACGAAGTGCCCGGCTCGCCTTTCTTCGTCCTCGTGGACGGCGAGGCGGGTGGGCGTCTCGGAGAAGGCACCGCCCGCAGCCTGGCCGAGGTCGCCGAGCTCGTCCTCGCCTCCATCGGCGACGCCGGCATCTCACTCCGCACGACTCGTGGCGAAACTGCCTCCCCGGAGACGGGACGACGCCATCGTGATCACGTCCCGACAGTCGACGAGCAGCTCGTCGCAGCCGGCATCGGCCCCGGAGACGCGAGCCTTTACCCGGCCTCGGTGAAAGACATCCTCCAGCCTCGCGGCGCCGGCGCGCCATGCGCGGAGCCGGCGGTACCGCTGGCCGCACCTCCAAGGAGGTGAGCCGGGTGCCGATCGAGCTGGTGCTCGCCGTGAGCGCCTTCGGGCTGGCGACGACGGCAGCATGGCGCGCCACGTGGTCTCCCTGAGGTGAGTCGATGCTCGCGAGCATCACCCCGCTAGGTGAGCGGGGCCGCCGTAACCGATGGGTGCTAACAGTCGTCGCCTACGAGCTCGGGTCGCTCGCCGGGGGTGCCGCGATGGGTGCCGCTTTCGGTGCAGTCGGTCTGGGGCTACGAGCGACCCTTCTCGCCGGCGCCACTAGCCGCGCGGTGCTGGCGGCAGTCGTGGCTTCTTCGGCACTCCTCCTCGAGGTCGCTCAAGCCCGCGGCCTCGTCACCCTCCCGAGCGTGCACCGGCAGGTCGACAAGGCTTGGCTCGACCGCTACCGCGGGTGGATCTACGGAGTGGGCTTCGGCGCGCAACTCGGAGCAGGACTCGTCACGATCGTCAACTCGGCCGCGATGTACGCGCTCGCCGGGGTGATCCTGATCCTCGGGTCACCGCTCGCCGGGCTCGCCGTCGGCGGCGCGTTCGGACTCGCCCGAGCGCTTCCCCTGCTCGCGTTC
Source organism: Actinomycetes bacterium (assembly GCA_021791795.1). GTDB lineage: Bacteria > Actinomycetota > Acidimicrobiia > Acidimicrobiales > Bog-793 > JAKATT01. The sequence continues at coordinate 4,140 of JAJYVX010000042.1, forward strand.
GGTCGTGCCGACGACTTCGCAGCTCTCCAGCGAGTGCACCGCGTCCTCGGGCGGCTCGCTCGCCCCTCGCTCGCCGCCACGATCACAGCGCTCGCCGGGTCATCGGTCGCCTTCGTCGCCGTCTCGGTCGCCTCGTCGGCCCGCTGAGGAGGGCGAGCTCCCGTGCGCACGATCTCGGCTCACCGGATACACCTCGCCCTCGGTCCCGGCATGGAAGGAAGGATCTTTCGGCGCAGCCCGCCTGTGGGTGCCACCGCCCATCCCGTTGTCCAGGCTGCATCGTTTCCGATACCGCCGAAGACCGGCGACTTCGGGAGCGGCGCCGTCGAGTCGATGACCCCCGGCGACGTGTTCCTCACCCTCGTCGAGGTGGGAAGCCGTTACGCCGGTTCGCCGCTGTACCGCCACCCGCGGATGCCGCGAAGCGTGATCCCCGACGAGTTCGACCCGATGCGGATGAAGCGACCCCTCCCTGGCCGGTGCGGTGGCCAATGGTTCTTCACCGAGAACGGCAGGGCGTTCAACCTCTACGTCGTCCTCGGCAGCTATGCACTTCGCCGGCGCCTCGTTCCGAAGGTGAACGAGATCCTCCGGGGCCTCACAATCGAGGAAGGGGTCTAGTGCTCGACGGCCCGTACCTCGCCGGATGCCTCCTGATGGTCGCCGCCGGGATGGCGAAGGTCTACCGGCCGCATGACACCGCCCGGGCGGTTGTGGAGGTCTTGCGGATGCGCAGCACGCAGCGTTGCCTTCGTACGGTGCCGGTTCTCGTCCGGGCGCTCGCCGCCGCCGAGCTCGCCGTCGGGCTGGCCGGGGCCTCGGTACCGTCGTCGCTCAGTGCGGGGCTGGTCGCCGCGAGCTACGCGGGTTTCTCGGGGTTCGTGCTCACGGCGCTCGTGCGGAAGAGCCCCCTTGCCACGTGCGGCTGCTTCGCCAAGACGGACACGCCGCCGACTGTCACCCATGTCGTCCTCACTCTCGGGATCGCCGCCAGCGCCACCACCGTCGCGGCGAGCGCGAGACCGGGATGGTCGCCGCTGTGGACTTTCGTGGGACACCAGCCCCTCCACGGGATCCCCATGCTGCTCGGCGCCGCGGCGCTGGCGTTCGTCGCCTGGGTGGCGATGACCTTGCTGCCCGCCATGCGAGGCGCCCGATGACGCTCGTCGAGCGGTCGTCCCGCTTCCTCGAGAGACACATATCGCGCCGCAGTTTCCTCGTTCGCGGGACTTTCGCCGCGAGCGCCCTGGCGGTTGTTCCGAAGAGGTACGTGCTCCGCCCGGGCACCGCCTACAAGGCGTTCTGCGGCGAGACCCAGTGCGGCAATCCGAACTGCAGCTGCACCAGCAGGTGCTGTGAGGGCTTCTCGACGTTCTGTTGCACGATCAACGGGGGACACAACTTCTGTCCCGAGGGATCGGTCATCGGCGGCTGGTGGGCGGCGGCGGACTCGTCCTTCTGCGGCAACGGGACCCGCTACTACCTCGACTGCAACGCCAGTTGTCATTGCGACACCGGCTGTGGCGGCTACTACTCGAACGGCGGGACGTTCTGCGACCCGGGCTGCGACGGGCTCAGCTGCAGCTGCGAAGGGGACGACTGCAACAACTGGGTCGAGGGCTGCTTCCAGTTCCGCTACGGCCAGTGCAACACCGACGTCAGGTGCACTGGCCGGATCGTCTGCCGTATCGTCTCGTGCGTCGAGCCGTGGAAGCTCGACATCGACTGCGGATCGTCGTACATGTGGGACTCGGGCACCGCGGAGATGAACGCGCCGTGCAACACCCCGGTGCCGTGCGGCTCGCCCGAGACGATGTGCGAGACGGTGGCCATCGCGAGCCCTCCGGAGGGAGGTGGCTACTGGCTCGCCACGTCGTACGGAAAGGTGCTCGCCTTCGGCGCTGCCAAGAACCACGGGGACCTCGCCGGACGCAAGCTCGCCGCACCGATAGTGGCGATGCAGTCAAGCGGCACGGGCCGCGGATACTGGCTCGTCGGCAGGAACGGGAGCGTGCTCGCCGCCGGAGACGCCCACTTCTACGGCCCTCGTCGAGAAGACAGACGAAGGCACCACATAACAGCCATGGCACCGACACCGGTGGGCGACGGCTACTGGCTCGTCAACAGGTACGGCAGCGTCCACGCCTTCGGCAACGCGAGGAACCACGGATCCCTGGCGGGCAAGAGCAGGGAGCTCGATCCTGTGGTTACTGGGATCGACTCGACGCTCACGGGAGAGGGGTACTGGCTCGTCACCGCGGCCGGCCATGTGCACCCGTTCGGGGACGCCGTCTTCTATGGCTCTCCGGTGGATCGCCATCCCGGGCACCGCGTGATCGGCATCCGGCGGTCGCATCGCGGCGCTGGGTACTTCGCGTTCGGATCGCGTGGAGAGGTCTGGGCCTACGGGGACGCGGTGAGGGCGGGCGCGCCCTATAGCCGCCTCGGCTACTGGGACACAGTCGGCCTCGCCCGTAGCGCCAGGGAAGGGTACTGGGTTGCGACGGCCGCCGGCGCCGTCTACGACTTTGGCGGCGCGGTCCTTCACGGTTCGGCGAACTGAGGTCTGCCGCAGCCGTCGCCCACCGGATGTCGCCCTGTGGAGAGGCCAGCGGAGGGGAGGCGCCTCCATGGTGGTGGAACAGCGGTTACTGTTCGGGCCGGCCGCGCGGGCCGGTCCGCCGTCGGTTGCGAACAAGGAGGCAGAGCCGTGCAGCCCCATGCCGGTTCCGGGCCGTACTGCTGTGCCCACTGCATCGCGGACGAGAACGACTCGGCCTCCACGGGACTGCATGAGACGGCTCCGACCGCAGAGCTGACGGCCGCACCGGCGCCGGCAAGACAGGCGCCGGCATGACCGGCATTACCGGCCTGAGTGCGGAAGCGCACCCTCGCCACGCCGTCCTCTTCGAGCCGATAGCCATCGGGCCGAAGGTCCTACCGAACCGCTTCTACCAGGTGCCGCACGCCTCAGGTTTCGGCGTCGCCATGCCGAGATCGCAGGCGGCCTTCCGGGGGATCAAGGCTGAGGGAGGGTGGGGCGGCGTCTGCGTCGAGTACGCCCCGGTGTCGCGCGACTCCGACGAGACGCCGGCCATAGCCGCCGACTTCTTCGACGAGGACGACGCTGCAGCGCTCCGTCTCACCGTCGACGCGATACACGCCCATGGTGCGCTCGCAGGCTTGGAGCTCTTCCACGGCGGCGTCGAGAGCGTGAACGGCTCGTCCCGTCAGCCGCGGATCGCCCCTAGCCAGCTCGCGAACATCGAGCAGCCGGGCGTGGTCCCGAAGGAGATGACCCTCGACGACATCGCCCGGGTGCAGCGCGAGTGGGCGGAGGCGGCCCGTCGGGCACGTGACTGCGGTTTCGACATCGTCTACGTCTACGGAGCCCACGGCTACCTCGGCACCCAGTTCCTCTCGCCCTTCTTCAACCATCGCTCCGACGGCTACGGAGGGAGCCTCGCGAACCGAGCTCGGTTCTGGCTCGAGACGCTTTCTGCCGTGCGCGACGCCGTCGGCGACGATTGCGCCGTCGCCACGAGGATCGGAGTCGACTATCGGGGCGAGCCGGGCATCACCATCGACGAGGCGCTTCGGTTCGTCAGCCTGGCCGATCCGCTCGTCGACCTGTTCGACGTCAACACGGGGACATGGCCCCAGGACTCGGGCACGTCTCGGTACTTCGCCGAGGGTCATGGCAGGCCGTGGACGAGCCAGGTCCGCCAGGCGACTCGCAAACCGATCGTGAGCGTCGGTCGGTTCAACAACCCCGACCTCATGGCCGAGCTCGTCCGCTCCGGCGAGCTGGACGTGATAGGCGCCGCCAGGCCGGCGATCGCCGACCCGTTCCTGCCCCGCAAGATCGCCGAGGGGCGAATCGAAGACATCCGCGAGTGCACCGGGTCGAACGTCTGCATCCTGAAGGAAGAGGTGAACCGGCACGTTGGCTGCGTCCAGAACCCAACGGCCGGCGAGGAGTACCGGCGAGGTTGGCACCCCGAGGCTGTGCCGGCCTCGCGCCTGGCCGATGTCCCGGTACTCGTCGTCGGCGGCGGGCCGGCCGGCATGGAGTGCGCCCTCACCCTCGGCCGCCGCGGCCATGCAGCCGTCCACCTCGTCGAAGCAGAGCCGGAACTGGGTGGCCACCTCCGCTGGTTGCGTCGCCTCCCAACGCTCGGAGAGCTAGGAAGGGTCGTCGACTGGAGGATCACCCAGCTAGCCAAGTCGGAGAGTGCCACCGTCATCACCGGACGACGGCTCAGCGCGGCCGAGGTGCTCGACTACGGCGCCGGCATCGTGGTGCTCGCCACCGGTTCCACTTGGCGGACAGACGGGCTGCAGCCACGCACGCACGAGCCGGTTGCAGGCTGTGACGCGTCGCTTCCCTTCGTGCTCACGCCTGAGCAGTTCATGCTCGAGGCCAAGAGGCCAAGAGGCCCTCGAGTAGTCGTCTACGACTGCGAGGGATACCTCGTCGGACCGGGGATTGCCGAGCGCCTCCGCCTCGACGGGCACGGCGTGACGATCGTCACGCCGTTCGACGTCGTCTCGCCGGTGAGCGACGAGACCCTCGAGGGGTCGTTCCTCCGTCAGCATCTCCACGAGCTCGGCATCGTCGTGCGCCGGGGCGTCGTCGTGCGGTCGGTGTCCTCGAGTGGCGTGGCCGGAGTCGACGAGTTCGACGAGCCGGTCGAGCTCGGCTGCGACTCGGTTGTCATGGTGACCCAGCGCGCCTCGCAGTCGGCGTTGTGGGAGCAGCTCTCGGGCGATCCCGCGAGAGTGGCAGGCGCTGGTATCCGCGGCCTCTACCGCATAGGCGACGCGGTCGCACCGCGCATGACATCAGAGGCGGTCTTCGACGGTCACCGCCTGGCCATGGAGATCGACTCGTCCGACCCAGCGGTCCCGCTGCCGGTGAACCGGCGGGAGCCGGTGTAGGCAGCGTCGCCGCCGCGTCCTCCTCCGGAGTCGTGCGGCCGCCCGATGCGACCATCGCAGCCAAGACGACGGTGCCTTGCAGGCGTGACTCTTACGGAGTGCCCGCGGCGAAGAGCATCGCTCGGATCAGAGTCCTCCGTCTCGACTACCTCTCCATCACCTCACCCTCGATAGCGGCGAGGTCTTCGAGGAACGAGACGTCGTCGAAAAGGCGGGAGCCACCACCCTCACCCCGACGGGGAGCCCGTCGGCTCGATGCACGGCCGGGATGGTCGAGCAGGGAAGGCCGAGGGCGGTCCACGGGCGGCACATCACGGGGTCGCCGGTGAATGCAAGACCTTCCGGCGCCACGCCGAGAGCACTCGGTGCGATCAGCACGTCGTATTCTTGCTCCAGCGCCGGCAGCAGCGCCTTGGCCTCTTGTATCTCCCTCAGTGCCTCCAGGTACGTAGCGCGAGGCGTGGAGTCTCCTTGCGCGACGATGGCACGTGCGCTCTCGGAGATGAGCTCCACCCTGTCCCCGAGAGCCGATCGCATCTTCGAGCCCACCTCTACGGCCATCACCGTGGCATGTATCTCAGGCAGGCGCCTCCAGGTCATTGGCATCTTCACCTCCGACACTTGCCACCCGGCGCGAGCCAGCCGGCGACCAGCCTCGTCGAGCGCGTCCTGCACGTCCGCGCCGGCTTCCGCCCACTCTGCCGCTCGGAGAATCGCGGCGGAACGCCGGGCGGGGCGCTCCCGTCGACGCTGAAGAATTGCCGGAGTCGGTCCGAGTGCCGTCGCGAGATGTCGGGGAGAGGTGGATCGTCTGCCAGTCGATAGGCATCGCACGGCGCTACGGCTGGGCGATCGCAGTCGGAAGAGAAGACGTGATATGTCCGCTCGCATCCGTCGCGTTCGGGTTCCGCCGGGCGAGCACGCGGTTCGCCGCCGGCGAAGCGGCCCTCGGCATGTACTGGAGCGACCCGCAGGCTGCCGAGACCCTCGAATCCTCCACGTGGCACTTCGCCCCCTTCCAGTACGACCGCGTCTGTGTGGCACCACTCGGGCGTGCGACCTTCGAGCCGCACCTGGTCGCGGTCTACGGCAACAGCGCGCAGGTCATGCGGCTGGTCAACGCGGCCGTTCACTCGAGCGGCCGCCGCGTGGAGAGTTCGTTCGGCGGACGTCTCGATTGTGCAGACCTCGTCATACAGACGATGCAGATGGACCGGGCGCAGGTGGTCCTGCCTTGCAACGGGGATAGGGTCTTCGGAATGACCCAGGACACTGAGATGGCCTTCGCCTTCCCCTGGTCGATGGCAGGCGAGACGTCTCGGGCCGAGTCGGCGGAGGCATCTACGCACCTCCGCTCGAGCTCTTCCTCGAAGCTGCACGCGAGTGCGAGGGCGACAGAGCGTGAGAGTCGTGGTGGCTAGAGCGGTTGTGGGCTGCAGGAACCGCATGTCGGTGCAGGAACGTGGAGGCGAGTGGGTTGGCGACCGCGTCCGTAGACCGCGAGGCGTGCCAGGGGTACCCGCAGTGCGTCCTCGCGGCACCGTCTGTCTTCGAGCTCGACGACGAGGGGCTCGCTCTCGCGGCCGAGCGCACGCTCACGTCCGAGGAGATCGTTGCCGTGCGCAACGCCGAACTGGTCTGCCCGGTTCGCGCGGCCAAGTTGGTGCAGTAGGGGTGTCTCTCGTCAGGACGACAGTGGAATCTGCCACAGCGAGCCGAGTGGAAGGAGTGACTGATGAGTCCGAGCGTGAGCGTTCTCGGGGGCGAGGTGGAGTGGACCGGTGACAATCCGTTCATCTACCTGAGCAGCGACGCGGGTGAGAGCTGGTCGGTACTCGCGTTGATGTTCCGCATCGCCTGGTCGGTGCGCGGGGCCGGAAACGCGATCCTGGTGCTCGAGAAGCCGGGGGAAACCGCTCCGCAAGGTGACGCTCTCGCGTTCTGCGCTTGCGACAACGAAGCGCTCGCACGCTTCCTCGTCGAGGGATTCGTGCCGCACTTCGGGGTCTTCCGCGGCCAGCAGGGCTTGGCCCGCCTCGAGTTCGTCGCTGCTCGAGACTTCGACGAAAGAGACGGTGAGGACGGCGCGCACGAGGCGGCGTGCAGTACCGACACCCTCGGCGAGGTGATGCTCAGCTGGCGGCAGCTGCGGGCTCCCTTCGCCGTCGACGCCCCCCCGCCCGAGACGGCCACCGGTGCCCACAGGATGCTCAGCGTCTTCCGTCCGGCCGACGCGGCCTCGATCGTCGTAGGCGGACGGCAGTTGGAGGGCTCTCCCATAGAGCGAGACTTCTTCGGTGGGCGAAGCCTCTCGGCCGGCCTGGCGTTCTCCGAGTCGTGGATAAGGGTCGGATGACTCCCCGCCGCTCCGGACCTCGGAGATCTGGAAGCCACCGGTAGGCCCGAGTGAGCGGTAGCGACGTCGACGGATCGTCACGAGCAGCGCCCTCTCGGCGCGACCTCCGTGCAACCGGTCGCTGCCTGTGCGGGGCGGTCACCTATGCCGTGCGCGGGCCGCTGCGCGACATCCTGATCTGCCACTGCGACGACTGTCGCCGGTGGCACGGCTACGCGTGTGCCATGACGGCCACGGCGGGAAGCGATCTCGAGATCGACGACTCGGGGGCGCTTCGCTGGTACACCAAGCCCGGGCCGGTGCCGCTTCCGCAGAGGGGCTTGTGCGCCCGGTGCGGCTCGAGCCTGTTCTGGAGGGCGCCGGAGCGACCTACCGTCAGCATCGCGGCCGGCACGCTCGACGGGCATACAGGGCTACGGGTCGTGGCCCATATCTTCACGTCGCACATGAGCGACTGGGACGTCGTCGACGACGGGCTCCCTCGCTTCGAGGGCGAGGCACCGCCGTCGCTTTCCGCCGTGCCGCGAGATCCGGAAGGTGCGTGAAGATGACGCCGAAGACCCTGCTGTTCGACATCGACGGTGTGCTCGCGATCTCTTGGCAGCCCGTCGACGGGGCTGCGAGGGTCATCAGCGAGGCGAGGGAGGCAGGCCACAGACTCGGCTTCCTCACCAACACCACCTCACGGCCGCGCGCCGCCATCGCGACGCAGCTCGACGCGATAGGAATCGAGGTGGACGAGACGGAGGTGCTCACAGCCGCCACCGCAGCCGCCGAATACCTGACAGCGAACAGACCGAAGGCTCGGTGCCTTCTCCTCAACAGCGGCTATCTCGGCGAGGACTTCGGCGACATCGATCTCGTCGGCTCGGACGAAGTCCCCGATGTCGTCGTCACAGGTGGAGCTGGGCCCGAGATCAGCTACGAGCTCGTGAACCGAGCCTTTCGGGCGCTCATGGCCGGCGCCGAGCTGGTCGTGATGCACCGCAACTGGTACTGGGCCACGGGCGACGGCATGCAACTCGACATGGGAGCTTTCGTGGTCGGGCTCGAGCGCGCCGCTCGAGTCGAGGGGGTCCTCGTCGGCAAGCCCGCCCCGGCGTTCTTCGAGGCGGCGTTGAGGATGGTCGGCGGGGAGGCGTCGAGCTCCATCATGGTGGGCGACGACGTCGAGTCGGACGTGCTCGGGGCACAGGCGTTGGGCATCGAGGGTGTACTGGTGCGAACGGGCAAGTTCTCGGAGGACTCCTTGAGAGCCGCCTCGGGAGTGCCCGACCACCTGGTCGACTCCGTGGCAGACCTGCCCGCTCTGCTCGGGTAGCCCAGGACTGGCCCTGCCGCCTACCCACTCGCCTCGGCCGGCACGCGCCTACCGACTCGCCTCGGGTGGCCCGCCTCCCACCCAATCCGGCCCGCTCGCGTCGACGACGGCCACTCCGGGCCGTTGGGACTGCTCGGGGGAGCGCACCGCCGCAGACATGCCTCGGCCCAGGCCGAACAGCGCGCTGCCGAGGGCGAAGACGCTGATGAGGACGACACCGGGCCAGGAGAGCGCCTGCCACGTCAGCCCGGCGACATAGGCCCCCACTGCTCCCGCGAGGTAGTAGCAGGTGAAGTAGACACCGCTCGCTGAGCCGCGGTCGCGCTGGGTAGACGAGGCGACGCCGATCTGCACGGCGGTCACACCGGAGAACATCCCCGCCGCCACGAGCGCCAGACCGACACCGACGCTCCAGATGACCGCCGGCAGCGTCAGGAGCACGCCGGCCGTGGTGCACGAGAGACTGGCGAGCGCAACCCGCTTCCAGCCGAATCGGTCGGCAAGCCGACCCGCGAGCGGTCCGACGGAGCCGACAGCCCAGAGAAGGAACACGAGGCTCGCTTCGCGGGTGCCGAAGGAGAACGGAGCTGCCTCGAGCCGATACGTGATGTAGGAGAAGACGCTGATGAAGCTGAACAGCAAGGCGCTCCCGCCAAGGGTCGCCTGACGAAGCTGGCCGTTGCGCAGCTGCGCCAGGGCCGCGCCGAGCTGCCGGCTGCTCCGGCGTGGCTGCGGTGCGTCCGGCAACGTGCGGATCATGACCAACGCACCGGCCGCCGGAAGGACCGCCAAGGCTGCGAGTGCCCCCCTCCAACCGATGGCGGTCGAGAGGTCTGCGACACCGACTCGGCCGAGGAGACCGCCGACCACGAGGGCGACCAGGTATCGCCCCATCGCTCTGCCGCCCAGGGCGGGCGTGAACACCTCGGCGACGTACGGTACGCCGACAGTGAGCAGTCCCGGCATGCACAGGCCCTGGAGGGCGCGACAGCAGAGGAAGAGGAAAAGACTCGGGACGAAGGCGAGCGCGACGGTCGGGAGGACGAGCAGAGCGCTCGCCCAGACGAGCGAGCGCTTCCTTCCTCTCCTGTCGGAGTAGGCGCCCCACAGCCAGCCGCCCAACGCCACCATGAGGACGGTGACCGAGACGGACAAGCCGGTTACGGACGCCGAGACACGAAAGGTCCTCCCGATCTCCGGCAGGATCGCCTGCGTCGAGTACATCGTTGCGAACATCCCGGTCGCTCCGAGGAGGAACCCGAACATCCGCGGCCTGCCGCTCAACTCTCACCTCCACATCTCGGCCGTCCGGGGCGAGGCTATCCCGCACGTTCTGCCCCACTTCGGGGCCATGACGGACCGATCGGCGCCCCGGCCGCGGCTTTCGCCAGGCTGTCCCCGCCACCTCGCGAGGGGCTGTTGCGAGCCAGGGGCCGCCCACCTAGAGTCAACAGAGTTTCCTCTGGGGGATGGGCGGGAGATGGCCGCACTGCCTCCCGAGGGGACTGAGAGCGGGGAGTCGTTCCTCGCGACGCCCAGCAGGAGGGGTACATGGCACGTGATCCGAAGTACGACGTCCTGTTCGAGCCCGTGAAGATCGGGCCGAAGACGCTCCGGAACCGCTTCTATCAAGTCCCTCACTGCATCGGCGCCGGCTCGGAGAAGCCCGGCATGCAGGCCTACCACCGCGCCATAAAGGCGGAGGGCGGCTGGGCTGCTTGCTGCACCGAGTACTGCTCGATAAGCCCCGAGTCCGACGACACGATGCGCGTGTCCGCCCGCATCTGGGACGACGGGGACGTCCAGAACCTGGCCGCCATGTGCGACCGCCTGCACCACTACGGCGCTCTCGCCGGCGTCGAGCTGTGGTACGGCGGACCGCACGCCCCATGTCACGAGTCGCGCGACCAGCCGCGCGGCGCGTCCCAGATCGCGTCGGAATTCGAGTCGAACATCTACCCGCGCTACGCCGACAAGGACGACATCAAGCTTCTCCAGCAGTACTACGTCGACGCGGCGATCCGCTCCCGCGACGCCGGCTTCGACATCATCTACGTCTACGGGGCGCACAGCTACCTGCCTCTTCAGTTCCTCTCTCCCTGGGCCAACAAGAGGACCGACGAGTACGGCGGGTCGTTCGAGAACAGGGCACGCTTCTGGCGGGAGAGCCTGGAGAAGGTGCGCGAGGCGGTGGGTGACACCTGCGCGATCGCTTCCCGTTTCGCCGTCGACACGCTCTACGGCGACAAGGGCGTCGAGCTCGAGAAGGACGGGCTCCGTTTCGTCGAGTACGTGGACGAGCTCGTCGACCTCTGGGACCTCACAGTCGGCGACATCGCCGAGTGGGGCCAGAACGCAGGCCCATCGCGCTTCTTCGAGGAGAACCACGAGAAGCCGTTCACCGGTCGCATCAAGCCCGGCAACCACACGAACAAGCCGGTGGTGGGCGTCGGGCGGATCGTCAGCCCCGACACGATGGTGGCGATCATCAATTCCGGGCAGTTCGACATCATCGGCGCCGCCCGTCCGTCGATCTCCGACCCGTTCCTGCCGCAGAAGATCGAAGAGGGCAGGCTCGACGACATCCGCGAGTGCATCGGGTGCAACCAGTGCATCTCGCGCTGGGAGATCGGCGGCCCGCCGATGGTCTGCACCCAGAACGCCACCGCCGGCGAGGAGTACCGCCGCGGCTGGCACCCGGAGCGCTTCACGAAGGCCCGTAACGCCGACAAGGGCGTGCTCGTGGTCGGCGCAGGTCCTGCCGGGATGGAGTCTGCCATGATCCTCGGGAAGCGCCAGATGTCGGCGGTGCACCTCGTCGAGGCGTCGAACGAGATCGGTGGCAACGTCAACTGGGTCTCGAGCCTCGGGCACTCGGACGGTCGCGAGAACATCTTCCGTGGCACCGCACGCGGTCTCGGCGACTGGAAGCGAATCGTCAACTACCGCCAGATCCAGCTGGACAAGCTGAAGAACGTCGAGGTGCACACGGGCAGCCGCCTCACAGCGCAGCAGGTCCTCGAGTACGGCGCCGAGATCGTCGTGATCGCCACCGGCTGCCACTACTCGACCGACGGGCTGAACTCCGCCACGCACGAGACGATCCCGGGTGCCGACGCACTGCGAGAGCCGTGGCAGCTCACGCCGGAGGATGTGGGCCTCGGGCGCAAGGAGATCGGCCACCGCGTTCTCATCATGGAGAACGAGGCCTATTACATGGGCGTCACGCTGGCCCAGAAGCTCGCCGGCGAAGGGCACGAGGTCTTCCTGCTGACGCACCGGCCGGACCTCGCGCGCTACATGGACTTCACGCTCGAGGCCCCGATGATGCACCGGGAGCTCCACCGTCTCGGAGTGCACATGTACCTCTCCACCATGATCGAGGAGATGAACGACGGGGTCGTCGATGCCTACAACATGTGGGATCCCTCCCACAAGGAGCGCTTCGAGGTCGACTCGGTCGTGCTCTGCACCGGCCGGGTGTCCGACGACGAGCTTTACCGGGAGCTCAAGGCCGACAAGGAAGCGCTCGAGGCGAACGGCGTCGAGGCTCTCTATCTCATCGGCGACGCCGCAGCACCGAGGATGATGGTCGACTGCATCTTCGACGGCCACCGTCTCGCCCGCGAGATCGACAGCCCGAGGCCGGCAGTCCCGCTCCCCTTCATCCGGGAGCGCCGTCTCTGGGGTGCAGCCGACAACAGGTCGTACGAGGAGCAGCTCCTCGGCAACGTCGACGTCGATCCTCTGCCCGCCTAGGGCGGCGAGCCTTCGGCGCCGGAGCTCCTAAGGGGTCTCCGGCGCCGAAGCTCGAGCTGCGCGACCGCTCCCGGCGTCGGTGCCGCTGACGTACCCGTCGAGCCATGTGCTGCGCCGCCCGTCACGGGCCCATACGACGGGGAAGAACGCCTCGTCGAGCTCCGTCTCCCACGGCCGGCGGTACTTCGAGTAGATCGGGTGCGGGCACGAGGGGTTCCACCGCGTGTCGGCGTCGATCAGGTGGCTTATGACGGACCGACGCTCCGCGTCCGCCTTCTCGTTGGGCGGGCTGCCGTGGAAGACCCAGGCGTCGTGGAAGGCAGCGCCGCCGCGCGGGACCTCGACCGGCACCAGATCGATCTCGGCCTGCGCCGGCTTCGTCTGCTCGAGCCAGGACAGCCAGTCGTCGGGCGCGTGGAAGCGGCCGCCGGCGTCGACCCTCGGCCAGCGGTGGGATCCGCGGGCGTAGTAGATCGTCCCGGTGTCCGCCGCGGTGTCGTCCAGTGCCATCCAGCAGGTGGTCATGTTCGGCGGGTCGAGATAACCGAGATATGCGCCGTCCTGGTGGGCGAGCAACGCCTTTCCGCTCGGAGGCTTCCAGATGAGGTTGTCCTGATCGATACGCAAGCCGGAGGCGCCAGTGAGGGCACCGGCGAACGCGCCGTTTCGCTCGGCGAGCGTCGTGGCTGCGATGGTGCGATCCGCCTTCCACGCGTTGCAGAGCTGCCGTGTGAGGTCGGGCGGCGTCTCGCCGGGCGTGTAGTTGACCTCGTCGGGCGAGAGGCCCGTCTCCCAGGAGTGGGAGAAGACCCGCGCGAAGTGCTCGAGCAGCCTGTCGACCTCGTCGGAGGCGAGGAACTCCTCGACTATGAGGAAGCCGTCGCGGCGGTAGTTCTCGATCTGTTCGTCCGTCGGAAGCAACACCGGGCTCATGTCGGCTCACCCCGCCGTGGCCGCGGCCGGGGAGAGTTCGAGGGAGCTCGGTGGGACGACCGCTTCGAAGACGAGCTCGGCGAGCTCCTTCAGCTCGAGCTCACCCTCGTGCCCCGACGTCTTGATGGCGTCCGAGTACATCGTCACGTCCTTCGGGCACGCGACGACGAAGTAGTCGAGCGCACCGAGGGAGGTCGCCTCGTCGATGCGTTGCTCGCTCACCCGCCGGGATCCCTCGGGACGTTGCTCCTTCATCCAGATGCGGCCCCCGCCGGCGCCGCAGCAGAGGGAGTTGTCGCGGTTGCGCGGCATCTCCACGAGCTCGATCCCGATCGCTTCGAGCACCCGGCGAGGCGGGTCGTAGACCCCGTTGTAGCGACCGAGGGTACATGGATCGTGATACGTGACCCGCCTTTCGAGCTGGCGCTGCGGCACCAGGCGACCGGACTCGAGGAGCTCGAGCAGGAGCTCGGAATGGTGAAGCACGGTCCAGGAACCACCGAAGGCCGGGTACTCGTTCTTGAGAGCGTGGTAGCTGTGCGGGTCGGACGTGAGGATCCGGCCGAAGTCGCAGCTCGAGATCGTCTTCACGTTCCCTTCCGCCAGGGTCGTGAAGAGCCCCTCCTCGCCGGCACGCCGCACGTCGAAGCCGCCTGTGCGCTCTCCGTCGTAGAGGATGCCGAAGTCGAGCGAGGCCTCGTGCAGGACCTGGGCGAGCGCCCGCGAGACCTGCTGGTTCCTCGGGTCGAACGAGGCATAGTCGCCGACGAACCACAACACGTCGACCGGTTCCTTGCGAGCGTCCTTCACGGCAAAACCCAGCCCGTCGCTCCACTTCCCCCTCTTCCGCTTGGGCTCGCCGAAGGAGTTGCCCGAGCTGTAGATGGTCTCGAGCGTCGACTGGAGGAGCGGGTCCATCTCGCCGCGCTCGACGAGCTGGCGCCGGAACTGGTTGATGATCGGCACGTGCTCGATGCCGACCGGGCAGATCTCGACGCACGCCATGCACTGGGTGCACGACCAGACCGACTCGGGGCGGATCGGATCACCCAGCACGGCCGTTGCCGGCGCGGCGCCGGAGCCCGGCAGCCGGAGCCGGCCGTGCGCCCCGAGAGTCGCCTCTGCCACCTCTCGCAGATCGAGTATCAGGTCGCGAGGCGAGAGGGGGAGGCCGGCGGCGGCGGCGGGGCACGCGGCCGTGCACTTCCCGCACTTCGTGCAGGCGTCGAGTGAGAGCAGGTGCTCCCAGGTGAGGTCCGAGATCGACGTGTAGCCGACCTGTTCGGCCACGGCGTCGAGCGGGAGAGCGGGAAGTCGCTTGCCCGCCTGCCGGTCTCTCGCTGCGATGTTGGAAGGCGCGGCCAGCATGTGAACCGCCTTCGTGAACGGGATCGACGAGACGAAGCCGAGCGCCGTCACGCCGTGTATCCACCAGACGACGTGATGAGCGGTCGCCGCTCCTGAACCGGCGATGCCAACTGCCCGGAACAACTTCATGAGCACCCAGCCGACCGGCGACCAGGCCGCGAAGCGCTGCGGCGACGAGGCGAGGAAGAGTCCCTCGAGGAGGAAGCCTGTCAGCGGAAGGAACGCGAGCGCGCCGATGAAGACCCCGTCCCCGACCCGGTAGAGGCTGCGCCCGTCTCCTTCTGCCGGTCGGTCCGGCCGCCTGTACTCGAGCCGCGAAGCACGCCGGCCCCACCTGTTGTACGCGAGGAGACCGAGCCCGCCGAGGAGCATCGCGCCGGCTATGTCCAGCACGAGCTTGAAGCCGAGGTAGAAGCCCCCGTACCAGAAGGTGGCGTTGAAGATGGGCTTGGCGACGTCGGTCTGGATGCCGAGGATGGTCGTGCCTATGAGGAGGAGGAGGAAGCCGTAGAAGACGAGAGCGTGGCCGGCACCTGCGACGGCGTCCCTGCGCTTGATCCACCTGTGCGAGAGCACGACCGTGAGCGTGTCGACCACTCGGCGCGGCAGGTCGGAGATCGGCTCGCGGCGGCCCGCCCGGTACTTGAGCACGAGGTTCACCGCTCCCCAGGCGAACACCGCCGTGGAGATGACGATGAGTCCGTACCAGACGACTATCTCGGCGTGGCTCAGCCCGGCGAAGACCGGCCTTGTCTCACCCACCTGTCAGTAGAGCTTCTCTAGCTCGTCGGCGACGTCGAAGAGGTCGGCGACGGCGCCGTAATGCGCCACG
>JAJYVX010000258.1 GCA_021791795.1 Actinomycetes bacterium
GGCCCCATCTATCCGGTCAACCCGAATCGAACCGAGGTCCAGGGCCAGCGAGCCTTCCGCAGCATCGACGAGCTGCCCGAGGGTGTCGAGCTGGCGGCAATCGCCGTCGGCGGTACCGCGGGGCTCGAGTACGTCCGAGCTTGCTGCGCGCGCGGGGTGCCGGGCGTCGTCGTCTTCGCGTCCGAGATAGGAGAGACCGCTGCCGACCTACCCGAGCTGCTCGCCGGCCGCCCCGGCTCCCCGCCTTCCACGCGTGTCATCGGACCCAACAGCAACGGCGTGATCAACCCGGAAGTCGGGCTGTACGCCTCGTTCACCTCGATGCTCGACCGAGGCCTCCCACAGCGGGGCACAGTCGCGGTTGCGACCCAGAGCGCCGGTGTCGGGGCTTCTTACACCCTCGAGTACCTCCGGCGCAGGTCGCTCGGGGTCCGGTTCTGGTGCCACGTCGGGGGAGAAGCGGACGTGACCCTCGACGAGGTGCTGAGCTTCTATGCCGCCGACCCGCGAATACGCGCGGTGGCCGTCAACTTCGAAGTGCCCCGTCGTCCCGAGGCGTTCAGCTCGGCTCTGGCGTCGCTGCGTCAAGCAGGAAAGCACGTCTCGGGCTTCCATGCGGGCTCCTCGTCGGCGGGGCAAGCGGCGGCGGCGACCCACACCGGGGTCATCACGAGCGTCCGGCCGCGGGTCCTCCTCGGCGTCGCCGCCCAACAGGGCATGCAGATGGCCAAGAGCGTACGGCAGGCGTGCAACGCGCTGGAGGCGTTCAACTACCTCGACCAGCCTCGTGGCGAGCTGGCACTCGCCGTGGTCACGACCTCGGGGGGCGTGGGCGTGCTGCTCGCCGACGCCCTGGACAGCCTGGAGCCGGTGAGCCTGCCTGTGCTAGGCGGGCGTCTGCGCGAGGAGCTGGCCGAGATCGCGCCGTTCGCGTCGCTCGGCAACCCCCTCGACCTCACCGCACAGGTCATCAACCAGCCTGAGCTCATGTCCGCCGTGCTGCGCAAGCTCGAGAGCGAGGCGGCCTTGGACGGGCTGATCGTGTACGTCCCCTCCGGGGACCTCGGAGACGTGGTGGCCGAGACCCTTGCGCGCCGCACCGCGACGTCGAAGATGGCGATCGCCGTGGGTCTGGCATCGGACACCGCGAGAGAGGCTCTCCACCGCGCCGGGGTGCCCGTGTTCGACGAGCCCCACGACCTCCACGAGGCACTCACCGCTTGGTTCGCAAGCCGATCCACCCGCTCTTCCACGACAGGGTGGGAAGAGCGAGCCAGGCGAACGGAACTGGCGCGCCAAGCTGTCGGCGGGCTGCGCCAGCACGCCGTACCCGCGGTGGGGGACCCTTGCGGGGCGGCTCTCGTGCTCGACGAAGCGTCGTCGAAGAACTGTCTTGCGCAGGTAGGCATCCGCATACCCCGCAGCGTGCGCCTCGACGGTCACGAGGACCTCGAGGGAGCGTCGAACGCGCTGGGATTCCCGCTGGTGATGAAGCTGCTGGCACCCGGCGTCTCCCACAAGGCCCAACACGGGTTGGTGCGGCTGGGCATCCGCGATCTGTCGGAGGCCGCCAAGGCGGCCAGCGAGCTGCTCACGGCTCGAGATGCCGAGGGCAACGGTGGCACCCTCATCGTCGAGGAGATGGTGCTCGGGGCGGCAGAGGTCTTCGTGGGCGCGCGCATGGACGACGAGTTCGGGCTCCTCGCTGTGATCGCGCGAGGCGGTGTGGCCGTCGAGGGGCCGGAGAGCATGGCGACCATCTGCGCGTTCCCCGTGTCACGTGCAGACATCGAAGCGTCCTTGTCCGCAATGCATCTTGCGCTCCCGCACGGGCCCTCGAGCGACCGCGCGATCGACGAGCTCACGGACCTCATCGATATCCTGCGGTCGCTCATGGAGGCTGGGAAGGAGGTCGGGCTCGGCTCGATCGACGTGAACCCGGTTGTCATCGAACGAAGCGGATCCTGCGTGGCGGTGGACGCCTTGTTCGCGTTCGACGCAGGTGAGCGTCATCAGGCGAGTTCGAGAACCAGAGAGGCGGAGGCCATCACATGACGGTTGACTCGGTAATGGCGAACGAGCTCCCGGTCCTCACCGAGGACCTCGTGATGCTGCGCGACACGGTTCGAAAGTTCGTAGCGAACGAGATCGTCCCGATCGAAGGAGAGCTTCGCCGGAACGGTGCCACGGGGATCCCAGCGGAGATCTTGGGCCCGATCCAGGAGCGAGCGCGCAGATCCGGGCTCTGGTGCTTCGAGACCCCCGAGAAGTTCGGCGGTGCAGGGATGAAGCCGCTGGCGCTCGCCATCGCCTACGAGGAGGCGGCGAAGCACACCTACAGCTCGCCGGACGTGGGCTGTGGTGCATTCGGCTACGACCCGCCGAACATCCTCCAAGCCGGTACCCTCGAGCAGCAGGACAAGTACATCCCGCCGGCCGTCGACAGCGGTTCGCAGTGGTTCATGGCGGTCACCGAGCCGTCTGGTGGGAGCGACCCTGCTCGGAGCATCCAGACGCGTGCCCGTCGGGTCAACGGCGACTGGGTGATCGACGGCCGCAAGATGTTCACCAGCCGGGCCGACGTGGCCACGCACGGCATCATCTTCGCCCGTACCGGAGAGGGGCGTGACGGCATCACGGCTTTCATCGTGACCATGCCGGTGAAGGGGATGTCCATCCGCAAAGTCGACGTCATACGCGACCACCACACCACCGAGGTCACCCTCGAAGGTGTGGTGGTGCCCGACGAGGACGTGCTCGGCGAAGTTGGAGGTGGGTTCAACCTCTCCCAGCGATGGTTCAACATCGGCCGGATCAAGATCGCCGCGCAGTCCATCGGCATGGCGACCGCAGCCCTCGAGATCGCCATCGAGTACGCGAAGGAGCGCAGCACCTTCGGGAAGCCGTTGGCCGCCCGGCAGACGGTCCAGAAGAAGATCGTGGACTCCTTCATCGCCATCCAGGCCGGCCGTTGGCTCGTCTACGAGGCTGCGCTCCGTACCGAGCGAGGCGAGAACCCGAAGAACGTCGCCTCCGCTGCCAAGGTCTTCTGCACCGAGGAGGCGTTCAGGATCGTCGACCGGGCAATCCAGATCCTGGGCGGTATGGGCCTCACCCGCGAGATGCCGCTCGAGCACTGGCTCCGCGCGCTGCGGGTGCTTCGGGTCGTCGAAGGACCCACCGAGGTCCACGAAATGGTGCTCGCACGGGCGTTGCTCGGCAGCGCCGCCACGGGAAAGGCGTGAGAACGTGAGATTCGAGCCGGTACAGCACGATGGGAAGCCCTCTGTTGAGTGAGGGAGGCAGACCAGGGGTGTCACTCGGGCTGTTGCTCATGACGCCGCCGTTCATCGATGCCGACCAGTGCCAGTCGTTGCTCGAGCTGGCGCGCGACCTCGACGCGAGCGAGTTCGACGCCCTCTTCTTCGTCGATCACATGTTCCTGGAAGGGGATCGCTACCTCGCGTTCGAGCGCGACGTCGACCGCCCCTACCAGCTCGAGTGCTACTCACTCCTTGCCGCATGCGCCGCCGTCACGTCTAGGATCCGTCTTGGC
>JAJYVX010000259.1 GCA_021791795.1 Actinomycetes bacterium
GACCGTAGCGCCTTGGGGACCCGCAAGCTCGAAGGGTCATCGCTCGGTGTCGAGGCTCCGGGCGCCTCGGTCACGCCCGTGACCCCGCGGCAATGTCGGCTCCACCAGAATCCAGCGTGGAGGCGCGCTTCACGCGTCCGGTGGGCGGACCCGGGCGGGTCGCTGCGGAAGTGGCGGGCCGCCAGGCTCGAACGGCCCGGTTGGCGTCCGTCCGGGCACGCCGGAGCGCCGCCTCCGGTCCGTCGAGCTCGCAGAGCCGATCGAGAGCGGAGCGGCGGACGCTACCGACGCCACAGCGCAGCCCGCGCCGCACCAGCCGGCGGCGCTCGCCCTCCTCCAGCGCATCTGCGGCGTCGAGCAGGCCCTGGAGCGCCGCCTCGCGGTGACGCGGCGGGAGGGACCTGGTCGAGGTCAGCAGGTCGTCGAGCCTCCCCGGGTCGCTCCGAAGCGCTCGGGCGGCTGCCCAACGGCGCAGCGGAGGCTCGGGACGACGACGAGCCTGGGCCATCGTGTCCTCGTCGGCGACGAAGCCAGGTTCCCCCTCGTCGGAAGAGGCGAGGTCCAGCCCTCGAGGGCATGCCCACAGGAAGGGGTACTCGATGACCACCTCCTCGCCGAGGAACGATTCGGCCAGCTCGTCGAGGTCGGTGCTGGTGAGGATCCCTGATCCTTCGACGGCACCGATCAGCTTGGCCGTGACCCGGCCCCACCGGTCGCAGGTGCAGACCAACATGGCGAGGAACGCGTCGGGTAGGGTGCCGGAGCCGCACACGCCGGCGAGCAGGTCGACCGCTTCCGCGCAGCGGGAGCTCGACCCCCAGCCCCACGGTGACTCGAGCAGGCGCCGGCAGAGCTCGTCAGCATCCTCGATCGCCGACAGCTCAGCGATCGCAGGGTCGTCGTCTGGCACCGGCTCCCCTTGCCACGGCAGCTCTGTCCACATGGTGCCCACCGTAGGCGAGGCGCACACCGAGGCGCGGGATTGGGACGAGGTTCGCCGAGGCGTGCTCGCTCGTTGGCGGGGTCCCTGCCAGCTCGCCGGGGTGCACTGCACACTCCGGCGCCCACCTGGCTTGCCAGCTCCTCGAAGGTCGACAGCGTCTTCAGCCCCAGCATCCGGAAGGCGTCGCGGTGCAGGGTCTGTCCTTCGAAGGTGCTGGCGAGCGCTGCACGGGCGAACCGCATGGACACCCGGGCCGGCTGAGTGTCCCAGCGCAGCTGGCCGGCGTCGTGGACACGGCGGAGGACCACGAGGGTGCTCACCTTGAACCTGCGAAACAGGTGGAGTCCGGGTACCACTCCTGTCGCTGCTGACAGCAGGCGAAGATCGAGTCGAGAAGGTCGGGATTGGCGCGAGGCTCGGCGACAGAGGCGCCCACGTTGGCCGACGTCGCCCCCTTGCTCGACCGGCTGCCGTTGCTCGCCGGCTCGCTCAACACGGCGTCCCGGGGCGAACTGCGGGCGCTGTTCGACGTGCTCCAGCTCGACGTCGTCTGCCAGCCAGCCGAAAGCGCCGTCGACGTCGCAGTCACCAACAGCAATGACCTCGGCACCGCCGACGACCGGCAGCGCCGGGCTCACGCCGAGAGTTGGACAGTGGCGATGATCGGAGGCTCGATGGCCTCGGGAAGGGTCTCGTCCTCGAAGTACAGCTCGAGTGCTTCCCGAAGATTGGCGAGAGCCTCATCGACCGTGCGCCCCGGGCTGGTCACCTCGACAGTCCTCCGACGCATCGCACGGCTGATCCGGCGGCTGGAGCTGGCTTGACCGGTCCCGACCGCTTTGCGGCGTGACCGCAGCTCCCGCTGAGTGGCACATGTGATGACGGCTGCCAGCGCTCAGCCACGCACCGTCCGGCATCTCGATGGCACCAAGAGGCGGTCCTTCGGCTCGCGTGTCAGCTCCTCCGGCGGGATCGAGGCACCAACGGGGCGTTCACCGTAACCGGGTCGAAGGCCTCCGGATCAAAGCAAAGTGCTCCCCCGCCCGCTCGAGAAGCTCGCGGTCGCCGAAGCCCTCCGGGTCGGCGATCGCCGCGAGAAGGCTGGCATAGCCCCGGGCTAAACGACGTGGATTGCGCCATGCGCCCGAGGGATGAGTGCTCATCGTCGGACTGACGAGGCCGCAGTCGAACAGGAGCTCTTGGCCGCGAGTCTGGCCCACCTGTCCGGACTGCGGGTATCGGCGATCACGAGAACTCGCGTTCTGCGATCAACAGAAGCGGACGGCGTCCGAGGACGGGTCAGCGCTTCGGGAGCGAACCGACGACCAGGCGCGCCAGCTCGCCCCGGTTGCGGACGCCGAGCTTCTCGTAGATGTGGGAGAGGTGGTACTCGACGGTCTTGCGGCTGACCGACAGACGATCGGCGATCTCGGGGTTGCTCAGCCGCTGCCCAGCCAGCCCGGCGACGGCGACCTCCGCCGGAGTGAGCGCTTGGCGCCCGGTCACCGAGATTACCGCCCCCAGCCCGGACAAGACGCTGTCCGCGAGCCGGACGAATGCGAGCGCCCCGCCCCCGGCGAAGATGGCCCGAGCCGCATCGAGTTGCTCACGTGACGCGTCGACGTCGCCGGCGTCGAGCATTGCCCTGCCGTAGGCGAGGTGGCAACGACCGAGCTCGAGCGGCAGGCGACGGGCATGGTGGATCGCAGCGTCGAACGAAGTGCACGCGCCCACGCGGTCGCCGCGCGCCGAGGCGAGCGTGCCGCGGACGCGAGCTGATCCGGCCATGGCGCTGCGCCGGCCGAGCGCATGGGCACGCTCCTCATAAGGAGCGAGAGCAGCTTCGGCCTCCTCGAGCGAGCCCGTGAGGACCAGCGCCTCGGCGAGAACGGGTCCGAGGGCGAAGGAGCCCGGTTCGCTCGGGCCGTTCAGTGCCGTTGCCGGCCCGGCCGCCTCGAGCAGCGCGGCTGGGTCGTCCCGTGCGATCGCGATCGCGATCGCGACGCCAGACGCCGAGGCGACGGACGCCCGGACTCGGGACAGCGCTTCGTCGCGGTCGCCGACCCGGGACGCCATCGCGCCTATTGCCTCCGCGTGCGCATTTGCACGCGAGAAATCTCCCATGGCGGCCGCCGCGTACCCGGCCCGCGTGTGGACGATGGCGCAGTCCCAGTACCGCTCCGCAGCTTCGACGATGTCACAGGCCAATTCGGCGTGAACCGAGGCTTCTGTCATGCGTACAAGGCGGAAACAGGCGTCGGCCAGGAAGGCCAAGGGCGCCATCCGGCCGAGCACCTCTCCTGCCTCGAGCCTCGTCACGGCCACCGACAGGTCCTCGTACGCTCCCTCGAGGTCGTCGGTCCAGAGCTTGGCGATGCCCCGACCGACAAGAACGGGCAACTCGGTGCCGCTCGCCATTGCGATTCCGGCTGATTGCAGAGCAGCGACACCGCCTCCTCCAAGCGTGAGACCGACCAACTCGACTCCGCGAGCGAGCTGGGCGGCCGGGGCGCGGGGCGCCGACGCTTCGAGCGCGCGACGCGAGAAGCGGACGGCCTCGTCCGGCGACATGCGGACGACGGCGAGGAACGCGAGCTCGACCGCCA
>JAJYVX010000043.1 GCA_021791795.1 Actinomycetes bacterium
GACGACGCGGCGTTCCGACTGCACGCCGCGCTGTGCAAGGTCCTCACCGACCCCAAGCGCCTCCTTCTGATCGACGCGCTCCGACAGGCCGAGCGGCCCGCGGGCGAGATGGCGGAACAGATCGGGATGAGCCTGCCGAACGCCAGCCAGCAGCTCTCGGTGCCCCGCCACGCGGGTCTCGTGGCGGCTCGGAGAGAGGGCACCACCGTCTACTACCGGTTGGTGGAGCCCCGCATAGCCGACGCGTGCGACATCGTCCATCAGATCGTCACCGACCGCAGCGCCGGAGCCGACCGGCTCGGCGGGCAATGATCAAGCGAGCAAGGACAAGGGAGGTTCCTTGATGCCGGCACTCCAGACCCGTCACCGTGTACTGGTGTTCACGACCCCGACCTGCCCGTGGTGTCAGCGGGCCAAGGGGTACTTGCAGGGCCGGGGCGTGCCCTTCAAGGAGATCGACGTCTCCCGCGACCAAAGGGCGGCGAACGACCTCGTCCGCCGAACGGGCAGGATCGGCGTCCCGGTGATCGAGATCGACGGACGACCCGTTGTTGGCTTCGACCAGCCGCAGATCGACCGCCTGCTCGGCCTCCGCAAGCATGCCTGATCCCATGCGAACAGAACCCAGAAAACAAGGAGCAGTGATGACCGAACGAGTGGAACCTCTCGGCGCGCGCGTGCTGGTGCGCGTGCTGGAGGACGAAAGCATGACCGTGAGTGGTCTCGTGATCCCCGATACTGCCAAGGAGAAGCCTCAGCGCGGCATCGTGGTCGCGGTCGGCGACGACGAGGAGATGATCAAGGTCGCTCCCGGCGACCGGGTGCTCTTCCCTCGCTACTCCGGCACGGAGCTCCGGCTCGAAGGTTTCGACCACCTGGTCATCGAAGCGACCGAGCTGCTTGCCGTGCTGAGGGACGGGGAGTCGGCAAGGGTGGCTGCCTGAGCGTCGGCGCAAGTCGGGGGCTGCACCACCGGGCAGACGACGACGACCAGGCAGGTAGCGACCTGCTCGACTTCTTGCTGAACGCCCCGAGGATCCTCTGCACGACCTCTTCGCTTCGCCCCTTCGGTCGACGGAGACCCAGCGGACACTTGCCCTGAGCGCTGCAGCGCCGTAGCAGTTCACCGGCGAGCCCCGACTCTCGCGTACTGGTTCGCCCCATCTTGCTGGAACCCGGTCTGTCAGAGCGGACTTCGCTCCTCGGCCGCGCGGCGAAGACCGCGGCGCGCGCCGCTTCGATGCCGCGGCCGGACGAAGTGGTCTCGACGTCCGGGCTGCTGAGGGGAGCCGCCTTCGCCGGGCGAGCCTCCGGCGGGGTTCTGCACTTGATGTGCTAGACAGCCGTGCTTGGGGCAAGCTCGCAGGGCGGGCAGACTCATCGATGGTCGGTCAGGGCTGCGGCAGCAAAGGAGGGCAAGGTGGTTCGTCAGTCGGTAGACAGACGCGTCGCGAGCGGGCAGCGGATGGCTAACGCACCGGCGCGCCGCCGCTGCCGGCCTCCCCGCTCCCTCGTCGTCATGGTGGTGGCGGCGGTCTCCTGCCTCGGAGTCGGAGCCACGGCCGCGAGCACCGCCGGCGCGTCGACTCAGGTACCGCGCGTGCCCGGGGCCAAGGTTGTCGACGTTCACGGCGCATACCTGAAGCGCCTCGGACACGTTAAGTCCACCAGGATCTCCGGCACCATCTATGCCCGCAACCGGATGCCCGAGGCACCGCCGCGGTCCACGAGCGGCTGCAGCGAGCCGAACTGCCCGCTCGTGTACAACGGGGGACCGGTGCAGCACGATCCCCACATCTACCTGCTCTTCTGGGGGCCAGGCTGGTCGACTTCGACTGAGACGACCTCTGCCAGCTATCTCGAGCGCTTCTATTCCGGGCTCGGCGTCGAGCCGAAGGACAATTGGTCGCTCGTCACCTCGCAGTACACCGACACCTCTGGTACCGGACCGGACTTCTTCGGCTCGGTGTACAGGGGCGCCTTCTTCGACACGAGCACGCCGCCGTCCGGCGTGAACCAGTCGCAGCTCGCGGCGGAGGCGACCGCGTTCGCCAGCCGAGAGAGCATCGCCGACGGTGAGAACGCCCAAGTCGTCGTCGCAACCCAGTCGGGCACCTGTCCCCAAGACTTCTACGCGCCGACCTGCAATGGAGGATCGGGCACCTACTGTGCTTGGCACGCGGCTGCGTCCTACGGCACGGGATGGCTCACCTACACGAACTTGCCCTACATCCTCGACGCCAAGAAGGCCTGCGGCGAGGACTACGTCAACCACTCGGCAGGCACGAACGACGGATGGTCGATTGTCGGCGGTCACGAGTACGCAGAGACGATCACGGACCCCGAACCGGTCACTGGGTGGATTGACCTCAGCGACGGCCTCTCGGGAGGTGAGATAGGCGACAAGTGCGCCTGGAGGTTCGGCGTGAGCGGCGATATCACCCTCTCGACGGGTACCTTCGCAGTCCAGTCTCTCTACAGCAACGCCGCCTACAACAAGACGGGCAGCGGCTGCGCTCTGTCGGGCGGCACGACCGTGACTTCCGTGTCACCCGCGAGAGGGCCGGCCACGGGAGGCACTCCGATCACCATCACAGGCACTGGTTTCAGCTCGCCGGCGCGCGTCGCCGTCAGCCAGGCTGCGGACAGCACAGGCGGTGTCCCTGCGTCGAGCGTCACGGTCGTCTCTTCGACGGAGATCAAGGCCGTGACCGGTCCCAACGCGACCGCCGGCGACTGGTACGTATACGTCACCGACGGCCTCGGAACCACTCCGCTCTCACCCGGGGCAGCTTTTGCCTACACATCCGCGCAGCCGACGGTCAGCGGGGTATCGCCCCGCCGCGGCCCGACTCTCGGTGGCACACGCGTCACCGTCACGGGCACGGCCCTCTCCGGCGCCACCGCGGTGCATTTCGGCACGGCTGCCGCAGTGCTCGTCGCCTGTGGGGCGAGCAGCTGTGCTGTGAAGAGTCCCGCCGGGTCCGGCATCGTCGACATCACAGTGACGACACCGGGCGGGACGTCGGCGCGGACGAGCGCCGACAAGTTCACCTACATGGGTGCTCCGTCGGTGCGCAAGCTGTCGCCCAAGCATGGCCCGAGGAGGGGAGGAACGGTTGTCACGATCCGTGGCGCCAACTTCCTCGGCGTGACCGCCGTGCACTTCGGCACGAAGCTGGCGAAGATCGACAGGGCCTCCGCCACCCGCATCGAAGTGTCCTCTCCGAGGGGCTCGGGGACAGTCGAGGTGACCGTCACCACGCCGTGGGGCACGTCCATGAAGAAGCGGGCCGTTCGCTTCACCTACAAGCCGGCGGGTCAAGCAGCTACGTCGGCCGGCGGGCCGAACCAAGTGGCCGTCCAGCTGGTGGAGGCCCTTGCTCGCTTCGAGCTCAGGGCCCGGTCCGGCTTGTAGGCGTAAGAGGCGGCCGCATCATCCGGCCTGAGGTGACGACCTCAGCTTGCCCGCTGCGGGGCGAGGGCTGATCCGGAGGCGATCCGCGAGGTTCGTCGAGCCACTCGATCCAGGTTCCGTGGGGATCCGTCTTGGCGAGGACCTCGTGCCCGTCACGCACGAGAAGGAACGATCCGGGCGCGCGGAGGCCGACTCCGATGCAGTTGAGCACGCCGTCTCCCTCGTTGGACAGCCACAGCGCGCCGAGCTCGGAGACAGCACTCGCGAACGCCCGGCGCTTTTCTTCGCTCACGTAGGCGAGCACGGCAGAGTGGTACACGACAAGAGTCGCGCCGGGCGGAACCTCGGCTGAAACTTGGTGCAGATCGTCGAGGAGATCGCCCCGGTGGATCGTCGGCGGACGCTTGCGCACAGCCGCGACGGCTTGCTCGAGCCGCTCGGACCGGTCGGCTTCACCCGGCCAGACGAGGCACGAGAGCCAGGCCACGTCGTCGTCATCGGTCACGTCGAGCGGCTGCAGATCGATCCCGGCGCGCCAGACGACGTCGGGGAGCCGGCTCGGGATGGGGACGGGGCCAATGGCCCGGCACTGGAGGACGGGTGCCTCGCCGTCGATGCCGGCCAAGAACCGTCCCTCGTAGTCGTAGGAGTAGACGTCCGGGAAGAGGGTCAAGCCGGCTGCTGCGCCGACCTCGAGCAGGGCGAGAGGACCGTCGAGCAAAGCGAGCGCGGGCAGGAGCACGGCACAGCGCGCCGCCTCGTTCGTCTGCGTACGTCGCGAGGCCATGACGTGGCGCAGCAATGCGGGGCGCTGCGCCACGAGGTCGTGGAGCGTCGCCGGCGTCGCCGGCTCGCCGAGCACCGCGCGGGCGGAGGCGAAGAGGAGGTTCGGCTGCCGCTTTGCTGACGGCAGCCTGTCGAGAAAGGCGAGCACCACCTGGTCCTCTGCGACGGCACGGGCCAGCGTCTCGTAGTCAGGAGAGCGCACTGCTGCCTCGACTTGTGCGAAGAGGAGGTAGTTCCCGGCCGTGTCGCCAGCCTCGAGACCGGTCATGCCCCCGTGCATCGCCGGTTCCACGGGCCTGGTCACAGGGAACATCCTGCCCGACACCCGCCCGAGGGTGTCGGACCTCGCGGCTGAGCCTTGCCCGAGAACGTGCCTGCTCCCGGATACGTGCCTGTGACCGAAAGCCCGCGCGGGCTCGGGGAGGCCGTGGGGCGCCGCGTCGGGTGTGTCGCTCGCTACTGCGAGACTGGGACCCTGGCACAAGAGCGAGTTCTTCCACAGCGGGCTACTTCGCGCACGACCGGGCTCGTAGTGCTCGTGTGCGCCGTGCTGCTCGTGGACACGATCTTCTTCACGGCGCTCACTCCGATCCTTCCCCACTACGTGCACCGCTTCCACATGTCGAAGACGCTCGCCGGCCTCCTCGTCGCCTGCTACCCGCTCGGGACGCTAATAGGTTCGCTACCAGGAGGTTTCTTCGCGACGCGGGCTGGTGTCCGCCCTGCCGTGCTCGTGGGGCTCACCCTCATGAGCGCAGCAACGCTCACCTTCGGATTCGCTCCGTCCGTGGCGGTGCTCGACCTGGCTCGCTGCATTCAAGGCCTCGGCGGTGCCTGCACGTGGTCGGGCGCGCTCGCCTGGCTGGCGTCCGCAGTGCCGGTCGAACGGCGTGGAGCAGCCATCGGGATCGCTTTCAGCGCGGCGGTGGGAGGCGCGCTGCTCGGCCCCGTCGTGGGCGGCATAGCCAGCACGGCAGGCTCCGGCCCTGCGTTCGCCGGCGCGACGGTGGCTGCCGTGGCGCTCATGATCTGGAGCTTCTTCTTCAAGGTGCCGGCCACCGTCGAGCCACAACGGATGAGCCATGCGATGCGTGCCCTTCGCGATCTGTCCCTCTCCGGGGGTCTCTGGCTCACCTGCCTCGCCGGAATTGCCTTCGGCGTCGTCGACGTGCTCGCACCTCTGAGGCTCAACCACCTCGGGGCGGGCGCCATCACCATCAGTGCCGCCTTCCTCGGCGCGGCAGCCGTGGAGACGTCGCTCTCGCCCGTCGTGGGCCGTCTCGCGGATCGCCTCGGGCGTCGCCGACCGGCCTGCTTCTCGCTCACCGGTTCGGCGGTCCTCGCCCTCCTGTTGCCGACGGTCGCACCGGCCGCCGTGCTCGTCGCCCTCATCGTCGGCGGGCTCTGGTTCGCCGGGACGTTGTTCGTGCCGGCTGCCGCAATGGTGAGCGACGGATCGGAGCGCCAAGAGCTGGCTTTCGGCATCGGGTTCGGCCTCACCAACCTTGCCTGGGCGAGCGGGCAGGGCGTAGCCGCCCTCGGTGCGGGAGCACTCGCTCAGGCGACCTCGGACCTCGTGCCCTACTCGCTTCTCTGCGCAGCCTGCGCGGCGACCTTGCTCGGCGCCGTTCTGCTCGGAGGGCAACGACGTACGAGGCAGGTGCAACCGAACGAGATGTGCAGCGGCGGCTCTTGAGACGAGACGGTGAGCTTTGTGGCAGAAGGAGAGCCAAAGGTGTGCGGCAGCGCCGCCGTCCCGGTTCCTGGTCGTGGCTTTCGTAGGGCGACGCTTGTAACCTACCAAGGTTCGCATCCGTTACGGAGGAAAGAGGTGACGGAGTCGCCACGCTATTCAGGCCAGATCTCGCCTGTCGGCGACGGCCAGAAGGGTCGCCGCAAGCTGACGGACTGGGTTTATGAGGAGTTGAAGGCGGCGATCCTCGACCTCCGCCTCCGGCCGGGCGAGCCTCTGCGTGAGGCTGCCATAGCCGAAAGGCTGGGAACCTCGAAGACGCCGGTCCGCGAGGCCCTTGCCTGGCTCGAACGCGACGGTCTTGTCGAGACCGAGGTCTTCAAGGGAGCGGTCGTCTCCGGCTACTCCCGGCGTGACCTCATGGAGATCTACGAGCTGCGCGAGCTCCTCGAGGTGGCGGCCGCCCGGGATGCCGCCAACGACATGGACGACGGTGCTCGCGACAAGTTGAAGCTCCTGTCAGAGGAGACCAGTCGTGCACTCGGGCAAAGGCAGAGGAAGCGGCTGAGCCACCTCATCAGTGAATTCGACTCTGTTCTCTTCGACAACCTCGAGAACCGCCGGATGCGGGCTCTCATCGCGAACCTGCGCGATCATCTCGTTCGGATCGGGCGGATGACCGAGGCGATCCCAGGGCGCCTCGAGGTATCGGTGAAGGAGCACGACAAGATCGTGCAGGCCATCTTGAGGCGCGATCCCGACACGGCAGCAGAGCAGATGCGAGCGCACATATTGAGTGTGCGAGCCGATCAGCTCGAGCGGCTCGACGACCTGCCGACGGATACGGCGACGACCCTCTGACCACCGGTCCGGCTCACTTGCTTCGCAGCCTGGCGTCGAGCGTCTCGGCGAGGGCGTCGCCGAGGAAGTTGATGCTGAGCACCGTGATGGTGAGCAGCAGCAGCACCGGGTAGACCTCCCACCAGTACCCGTCGAGAAGGTACGTCGTCCCCTGCGAGAGCATGCCGCCCCATGTGACGACCGGTGGCGGCGGCCCGAAGCCGAGGAAGCTCAGCGCTGCCAGGTTGATTATGGCGTCCGCCATCTGGAAGGTCGCGTTCACGGCGATCGTCCCGAAGGTGTTCGGCAGGATGTGACGAACCACGATGCCCCGTCGCGGTCGGCCGACGATCCTGGCGGCGTCTACGAACTCTCTCGTTCTCAGCGAAAGCGTCTCGCCGCGCACGAGCCGAGCGGGAGTGAGCCAGGCGAGGAAGGCGAGGGCGAGCATGATTACGACGAGGCTCGGCCGGAACGCCGTCGCGAGGAAGATGAGCACGAAGATCGCAGGTACCGAGATGAAGACGTCGACGATCCTCATGAGGACCGCGTCGAGCACACCGCCGGTGAATCCCGAGAGTCCGCCCCAGAGCGCCCCGAAGGTGGTGGCCATGACGGCGACGGCCAGTCCCACCTCGACCGAGACCTGGCCACCAACCATGAGACGTCCCAAGATGTCGAACCCGTTCGCATCGGTGCCGAGCGGCCTGCCTTTGCCCGGGCCGAGGTTGGTGAGGGAGATGTTGGCGTGCAGCTGGTCGGAGTGGTAGAGGAGGGGACCGACGAAGCTGAACAGGACGATGGCGACGAGGATGCCGAGACCTACCATTCCGAGCACGTTGTGGCGGAAGGACCGCAGGAAGGTGTCCTGCCTCAAGCCCCCCCGGGCGAGCTCCAGTACCTCATCTGTCTCGTCTCCTCGAGCGCCGAGGGCCCGAGCCGGAAAGGCGCTCTCGGCATCGAGCACCGCCACCTGTGGAGGCATCTCTTCGGCTCGGTCAGACATAACGAACCCTCGGGTCGAGCACGGCGTATGCGAGGTCTGCGAGCAGGCTGCCGATGACAGTTGTGAGGCCGACCAGAACCGTGATGCCGAGCATCACCGGGTAGTCGGCATTGACTGCTGCGTTGTAGTACGTGAGGCCGACGCCGGGGAAGTTGAAGACGTCCTCGATGATGAGCCCGGCGGTGAGCACCGCAGGCAGCGACAGGCCGACGAGGGTGACGACAGGTAGGAGCGAGTTGCGAAGGACGTGGTGCCAGATCACCTTGCGCCGACCCAGCCCCTTGGCCTTTGCCAGCCTCACGTAATCCTCTGCCAGGGTGGCGATGGCCGACGAGCGCATGTAGCGGCTGAAGTAGGCGACGTTGACGAGAGTCAGCGTGAGGACCGGCAGGACCAGAGCTCTCGGATCGCTGATCACGCTCGCGAAGTTCGCACCCTGAGGAGCCTCCGGCGGGAAGAGGTGTGAGGCTATGGCGAGCCATGCCACGAGCAGGAGACCGAGGCAATAGGAGGGGATGGAGTAGAGGGTGAAGGACACCGCCGTCGCCGCGTGGTCGAACGCACTGCGCCGCTTGGCCGCCTGGGCGACGCCGAGAGGAACCGCGATCGCCAGGGACAGGACGAGGGACGACCCTACGAGGAGGACGTCGTTCGGCAGCTGGTGCGCGACGAGCGAGTCAACGCTCTGGTTCTGCCGGTACGAGTATCCGAGGTTCCCGGTCACGACGTGCCCGAGGAAAGTCAGATACTGCACCACCAAGGGGTGGTCCAGCCCGTTCTCGCTGTTGAAGGCAGCGATGGCAGCAGGCGAGGCTCGCTGACCGAGGATCGCCTTGGCCAGGTTGCCGGGGATGAGGTGCTCGAGGACGAAGACGAAGACCGTCAGCCCCACGAGCACCACCACCGCCTGGAGCAGTCGGCGCACGATGAAGCCGATCACGGCTGGCTCACATGCACGCGAGGTTCGGTTGCATTATGGCTAGGTCAGCCTTTCGTGAAGTACCACTCCTCCGGGCTGATGAAGCCGTACGCGTTCGGAGAGAAGCCGTGAAGGTTCGACTGGAGCGTGACGAGCGTGCCCGGGCTCGGTTGCCAGAAGTTCGGCAGCTGCAGACGGAGGTAGTCGGCGTAGGCGTTGAGCGCCGACTGCTCGTTGGCCGCCGACGCGGTCGTCGTCGCCTTGATGAGGGCGTCGGCCTTACTGTTCGAGTAGTTGTTCACGTTGCCGAGTGCTCCGGTTTGGAATATCTCTTCTCCTGTCGGATAGTGGTCGGGGGTGAACAGCCATCCGGCTCCGTACTGGCCGAGCTGCCAGCTGCACGCCGACTGGTTCGAGCTGCACGAGAGGATGGTCGAGGCGATGGTCGTGGGGGTCACCTGGTCGAGCGAGATCTCGATGCCCACCTCTTTCGCCACCGATTGGAGGTCGACCATCGCGCCGTCGGTGTAGGAGAGACCGCTCGGATACATGAGCGTGAAGGAGAGGCCCTTGCCGGCGGAGATGCCGGCGCCGCACTCGTTCGCGGCGGTACCTGGGCGAACGCAGGTGGTGAGACCGTTCGGTACGACCTTCCAGCCGTGCGCGCTGAGGAGGCTCTTTGCTGCCGGGATGCTGTAGGGATAGGGGTTACTGCTCGCGTTGGCGTCGGCGTAGGGGTTCTTCGGTTGTGCGGGCACAGGGCTGTAGGTGGGCACGGCGAGCCCGAAGTAGTAGGCGTGGATCCAGCCTTCCTGGTTCACGAGGTGCTGGAAGGCTTGGCGGAAGTAGAGCTGGCGAAGGATCGGGCCGACCTTCGGGTTGTTGAAGTTCGGCTCGAAGTAGTCGAACTGGTAAGGGAACCACTTGACGAGGTGATATCCCTGTGACTCGAGCGTGCTTGCCTGGGGGACGTCGTTGTCGGGCACGTAGCCGACGGAGACCTGCTGACCGGAGCTCCCCGGCCCGCCCGTGCTCGAGCTGGCGCGGAGCACAGAGAGCTCCGACTCGGCACTCGTGTACGGCAGCTCGACCAGCTTCGCCAGGTGCGGCTTGTCCGGACCTGAGTACTTCGGGTTGGGCACGAAGGTGGCCATGCCCGCCGAGGTGAGGCCCGTGAGCTTCCACGCCCCGTCGACGACCGACCAGATCGGGCTCGAGGGGTAACCGGCCAACGCCTTGGCCTGCGCGTTGAGGAAGTTGTAGACGGCATGCGCCCCGGACTTGGTCGTGTCGGGCAGATTGCTCGCCGAGGCCGAGGGCACGGGCTGGGAGAGCGAGCTGCGATCCCAGGCGATCGGCAAGGGCGTTATCTGCGACAGCTCGTTGTACGTGTACCAGGTCGGGTTGTAAGAAGCGTCCAGCTGGAGACGGACGGTCGAGGAGTTCAGGGCCGTCGCGCTCTGCACGTTGTCGGGAAAGCCGCCCGGGACATAGGAAGCCCAATCCGCCTCGTTCGCCTTCAGCAGGTTGATCCAGAAGATCACGTCGCGGGCGCTGACGGTCTCACCGTCCGACCACACCCAATGCTTGAGGGTGATGGTGACGACCCTGTTGTTGTCGCTGAAGACCGGCTTGTTGCCGATGGAGAGGGAGTAGTCGACCGACGGGTTGCCCTTGTCCCCGAACCAGTAGAGCGGCGTGTACATGAGAGTCTGGAAGTACGAAGTGTTCTCCGTCGTGAAGTACGCACCGGAGATGAGCGGGAAGATGTAGGTCGGTGGCGTGAGCGGTTGCTCGGCGAAGTAGGCGGTGCCACCCTCGATCGGGCGGCCGCCCTTGCTCGAGACGGTCGCCGGTCCTGCGCACGCGGTGAGGACGGCTCCGAGGAGCAGGGCGGCGGCAGCGGCCATCGGGGCGCGCAAGGACCGGATCGGTCGGCGCCCTTCACGCGCGGGCTTTGGTCGCGAACGCACCAGACGTGTGGCCTGCGCCGGCATCGGACTCATGGCTCCTCCTCAGGTCTCGGATCGATCTTCGTGCTTCGGGCGACACGAGCCCGTGGCTCATCCACTGCCCGCACCGTCATTGCTCGCATGCCTCGAGAAACTCGTTCGTGGTCGCGCCCTGCCAGATCCCGGAGTCGCTGAGGACACCCCAGCTCGCGAGCCAGTCGGCATAGGGCGCCATGAACTCATCGGCCCGCTGCTGTCCCCACTCTCCTTTGTAGAACCAGGTCGTCGAGACGAGCTCGAGCGAGCGCTGGAGCTTCCAGAAAGGGTGGTACGGGAGCGCACGACGAAGGAGGGCGACCGTCTCCTCCTGGTCCTTTGCCGCCGCGTGAAAGCCGCGCGCCGTCGCGGCGAGGAAGTTGCGGACGAGCTCGGGATTGCGCTCGAGGTTCCGCTCCTGCGTGCCGAGGATGTAGCTGTGGTACGGGGGGGCACCGATCTCGGAGACCCGCCAGGTGATGAACTCGTCCGCCCGTACCGACTGAGAGAGGAGGTCCCAGCACCAGTAACCGCCGAACATGGCGTCGGCGCCGCTCTCCAGCAGGTACTCCGAGGTCAGCTCGTTGTGGCCGGAGTCGACCAGCTCCACCGCAGTGGGGTCGCCTCCGTCATGGGCGACCACGTGGCTCACCATCGCCCGGCCACGGGGCGTGGGGGCGTAGGTGATCCTGCGCCCCGCCAGGTCGCGCGGCCGCTCGATCCCCGACGCCTTGAGGGCCTGGATCGTCTCGAGACCCGTCTGGTTCACGGCTGCCACGCCGACGATGGGTTCATGCGCCTCCCGACGGACGAGCAGGCGGTTTGGGGGGAAGACGCCGAAGTCGACCTCTCCCCTCGAGAGGTGGGCAAGGGTATCGCCCCGGTCGTACGAATGCACCCTGAGGTCGACATCGAGGCCGAGAGATCTGTACCAGCCCCGATCGAGCGCCGTGTAGAACCCGGCCGCGTTAGGCCAGGGATAGATGTAGTCGAGCATCACGGACAGCACCGGCAAGTCGGGTCCCTCCTCACGACGCCGGCACGAAGGTGCCGGGTACGACCAGGTCAAAGGTGTGCGGTGGACGCCGCCGCTCGAAGTAACTGAGCTCGGCGCGAAGCCACGTGTCGTCCCACTCGTCCGGGGCGACTCGCCGGCGCAGCCGGCGTAGCCGCTCGTCGTCGGGGATGACGACGAGCACGGCGTAGTCGACCAGGTCGGAAAGCTCGGGCGACCCAGAGAAGACCCCTTCGACGAGAAGTACACGACGAGCTTGCACTGTGACGGTCGCCGTGCTGTCTCGCCCCGCTGCCCAGTCGTACTGGCAGAAGCTGGCTTCGCGGCCTGACCGGAGCGGCTCGAGCGCCTCGGCGCGCAACCGCCGCCAGTCGTAGTAGCAGCAGATCTCGGGCGTATCGGTATCGCCCGGCTGCCGGAAGAAGTCGTCGGTCCGCACGAGCGCGGCCCCCGTCGCGTCTGCGAGGCGAGTGGCGAGCGTCGACTTGCCCGACCCGCCCCGCCCGTCGATGGCGACGACGAAGACGTCATCGGCCGAGCGCCGCCGGGACATGACGACGCTTCGAAGCTGCGCTACCGGATCGCCGGTGGACCTGCGGACGGCGCGGCCGGCGTCCCCACTTGTCCCACCTGGGTCGCTGCTAGCTTCGTTCCCGTGACGGGTAACGACGAAGCTCCCGGTGTCGGCCGGCTGCCCGGCCCGCTCGTCTCCGCGGCCTGGCTGGCCGACCACCTTGGTGCCGGCCTTACGGTCGTCGACGCCACGGTTCTGCTCGCCCCGCCCGAGAGCGACGGCGACTTCCGCGCGGAGAGCGGTCTCGGGCGCTTCCTCGAGGGTCACGTACCCGGTGCGAGGTTCGCCGACTTGCTGGGTGAATTCTCTGACCATCGCTCGACCGTTCACTTCACTCGACCTCAGCCTGAAACTCTCGCGCGGGCGCTCGCTCGACTCGGTGTCAGGAGGGGGTCCGCCGTGGTCTCGTACGATTCGGAGTCCGGCCTCTGGGCTTGCCGGCTCTGGTGGATGCTCCGGGCCGTCGGCATCCCGGCGGCAGTGCTCGACGGCGGATGGAACGCGTGGCTGGCGTGCGGCGGTGCCGTCGAGACGGGCGCACCGGGCACGGGCCGTGACGATGACGGAGAGCGCCTCGCTGAGAGCGACGTGCTCGCTCTCGAGGTTCGCTCCGACACCTGGACCGATCTGCCCGATGTCGAGGCGCTCGTCGCCGGCGAGCAGCCCGGAGTGCTCGTCTGTGCCCTGTCTCCCGACGTCTTCGCCGGGGTGACTCCGTCCCGGTATGCGAGGCGGGGACACATCCCCGGCAGCCGCAACGTCCCGGCCCGCTCCTTGCTCGACGCAGAGGGACGCTTTCTCGACCCGGCCCGGCTGGGCGCTGCGCTCGGGACATTGGCCACTGCGGACGAGCCGGTCGTGGCGTACTGCGGAGGGGGGATATCCGCCAGCGTGCTCGCCCTCGGTCTCGTCCTGGTCGGCAAGGAGGATGTGTCTGTGTACGACGGCTCGTTGGATGAATGGTCGGCAGACCCGAACCTGCCGCTCGTTCTCGGCGAGCGTGCTTGACCTGCACCACGGGCCACGACGTCTCGCGGAGCGAAGCCGGCTCGGGCGCCCCGCGGGGCGAGATGACCATGGAAGATCGTACATTGCGTACTAGATTCTAACGAGGGCGATCCCCCGCCGCCAGGGTTGAGAAGGAGCAGCGCAGGCCCATGCATGGCGAGCCGATCGAGATCGAGGACATCCGGGAGCTTCTCCGCCACTTCGACTCGTCCGGGTGGCAGGAGCTCCGTGTCCTCATAGGCGACACCGAGGTCCACATAGCCCGCTGCGGGCCTGATGAGAGGAGCGAGGTCGAGGACTCCGCTGCCGCCGCCGCCCCCGGCACCACCCCGAGCCGCTCGGGCCCGCTGCCTCTCGCGCCGCTTCAGCCTCCCGTCGCGCTGCCGGCCGGGAACGAGGACCAGCGGCAGGCGGATCCACCGCGGCCACGGCGGGAGCGGACCACCGCGGAGCCGGTGGAACCGGCGGAGCCGGTGCCGGGGACGCTTGTGGTCCGCTCGCCCAGCATCGGTATCTTCTGGCGCTCGCCCCATCCGGGTGCTCCGCCCTTCGTCGAGGTGGGGGACGTGGTGGCGCCGGACACGACGCTCTGCCTCGTCGAGGTCATGAAGCTCTTCAGCCACGTCTCCGCCGGTGTCACGGGGGTGGTGAAGGCGATACTCGCGGTCAACGGAGACAGCCTTCACCTGGGTCAGACGATCTTCTCGATCGAGCCGATCCCCGAAGAAGAGATGGACGGGCACGTCGTCGGAGCGGTCGCCCCATGAGCGACGTCGAATTCGTGGACCAGACGCTAAGGGACGGCCAGCAGTCGTTGTGGGGCATGAGGATGCGAGCAGGCATGATCGCTCCGGTCGCCGAGGAGATCGACCAGGCGGGCTATCGCGTCGTCGACCTCACGGCGAGCTCGCTCATGGAGGTGGTGCTGCGCTACTGCCACGAGGATCCCTTCGAAGGACTCGACCTCATCCGCTCGCTCTTCCCTCTGACGCCGCTGCGGTCGGCCTCACGGAGCAACTGCATCGCCAAATTCGGGCTGACGCCCGTCTCGCTCATGGAGCTCTGGGTGCGCACGCTGGTCCGTCACGGCATACGTAGCTTCTGGATCTACGACTGCCTCTACAACATGGACGCCATGGAGCACCTGAGCCGAGTCGCTCACGGCGAAGGCGCGGACGTCGCAGCTGCTGTCATGTTCGGCGTCAGCCCGGTGCACACCGACGAGTGGTTCGCCGAGCGTGTCCGCGAGATGGCCTCTTGGGGGTCGGTGAGCTCCATCTACGTCGAGGACGCGCCCGGCATCCTCACTCCGGAGCGAGCCCGGACGCTCATGCCGGCGCTCGTCGCTGCCGCCGGCGGCCTGCCGCTCGAGATGCACTGCCACAACACGACGGGCCTGGCCCCGCTCAATTACGTGGAGGCGCTGAACGCCGGTGTGCGCATATTGCACACCGCGAGCGAGCCGCTCGCCAACGGACCGTCACTGCCCTCGATCGAAGCGACGCTCGAGAACCTCCGCTGGCTCGGCTACACGAGCTCCATCGACTCCTCTCGCCTCCCGGGCATCGCAAGGCACTTCCATCGCGTCGGCGAACAGGAAGGCTACGCGCTGGGCGCTCCCGTCGAGTACCAGGTCTTCCCCTATCATCACCAGCTTCCTGGAGGGATGACGGGCACACTCAAGGCGCAGCTTGCCGAGTATCAGATGGAGAGCCGCCTCATAGAAGTGCTCGAGGAGGTCGTACGCGTCCGCGCCGAGCTCGGCCATCCCATCTCGGCGACGCCGTTCTCCCAGCTGATGGGGATCCAGGCCGTGCTCAACGTCGTCACGGGCGACCGCTACTCGATCGTGCCGGACGAGGTGATCATGTACGTGTACGGCCACCTCGGTGAGCCGCCCGCTCCGCTCGACGGCGACGTGCTCGACCGGATCGTCTCGTCGCCAAGGGGTCGCGAGCTCGCACGCTTCGAACCTCCTCAGCCGTCACTCCCAGAGCTGAGGGCTCAGTACGGAGGAAGCCATCTGAGCGACGAGGAGCTGCTGCTTCGCTACCTCGTCCCGGAGGCTGACATCGCCGCCGCCCGGGCGGCCGGACCGCTGCGCCGCTCCTACCCGACCGACGTGCCCCCGGCCGTGATCGCCCTCTTGAAGGAGTTGGCGACCCTCACCCACACCGACTACGTCCACGTCACCCGGCCGGGCTTCGACTTCACGGCGCGACGATGACCGTGCGGCCGCGCCCCGGCATTGAGATCACCGCTCCAGAGAGAGGAGAAGGCAGCATGAAGAAGACCCCGATCTTGGGACCGGAGGGCGCGTCATGAGCGCGTCGGGGCAGGCACTGCTCGCGAGCGTCCGGGCCGAGCTCGCACCCGGCGAGGGCCACAACCGCTTCGTGGAGCTCATCGCCGAAGGGAGGCTGCCGCTCGACAGAGTGAAGGGCCTGATCTGCGAGGAGTTCGTGATCGGCGAGGCCGACCGTCGCAGCTTCTCCACGCTCGCCGCCCGCTTCCCCACGTCTCCTGCGGCAGACTTCTTCCTCTACCTGGCCGCGAGCGAGACCCCCGGGCGGGTTGGCCTCCTGCGTCTCGCCGACGCCCTCGGCCTCTCGATAGAAGACATCGGGGCCTACGAACCGCTGCCCGGCTGTCAGACCTACTCGGCCTATCTGAGCCAACTCGCGCTCGGCGGCTCGCAGGTCGACGTGGCACTGTCGCTCGTGGCGAACCTGACTGCATTCGGCGACGCCTGTGGAGCCACTGCCCGCGCGCTCGAAGCGCACTACGGCATAAGCGCCGAGGCGGCCTCGTTCTTCAGGCTGTTCGGCGAGCCGAACCCCGAGTTCGAGGAACTGGCGATGTCCGTGGTAGAGGACGGCATCGTCGACGGGCGGCTCCCGTCGAGTGCGCGCACGGCGGCGCGGCTGCTCCAGACTTTCGAGCTCTCGTTCTGGAACACACTGGCCGAAGGCGTCGACTGAGCTCTTGCCTTGCGTCGGTCCCTTGGACGCGCAGGAGCCCCTCGGTTTGAGCCCTTTCCGCTTGCCCTGCCAGCAGATAATATCTGATGTCGAAAATTACACGCCCTGAGAGTGACTACGGGAGAACTCGGATGGCAGTCGCCGGAGCGCTACGAGGGCGCTCAGACCTCGATCTGGTCGAGGACCCGCAATGAGCCGGATCGGGCTCCACTCCGTGGCAGGGCAGTTGCAGGCGCGCGGAGCTGAGGTTTGGCAGGCCGCCCTTTCGCATCCGATGGTCACTGCCATCGGGGATGGGAGCCTGCCTCACCCGATCTTCCGGTACTACTTCGAACAGAACGTCTGCTACCTGGAAGAGTACGCGCGCGCCATCGCGCACCTCGCGGCGCGGCTCAGGCCGGAGCTCGATCTCGGGGTGCTCACGAGGTTCCTCGACCAGATCGTGAACACGGAACTGCCGGCCAACCGGCGCTTCCTCGCACGGCTCGGGGGCGCCCTCGTCTCGGAGGGGACTGCGGCTGTGCATCCGACGAACTACGCGTATACGCGTCACCTTCTCTGGTGCGCTGCGCACGGTTCGAACGCCGAAGGTCTGGCAGCGCTTCTTCCCTGTCAGTGGAGCTACGGGGAGATCGGTCAGATGCTTTCGCGCCGTCGTCCGTCCGACGAGATCTACGCCGACTGGATCGAGATGTTCGCCGGCGAGGGTTACGAGGATCTGGTGGCTGCCACGGCCGACCTGCTCGACGAGGCGGCACGTCTCGAGGAAGCGCAGTTCGACCGGCTGGCGACTGTTTTCGACCGCTCGACCTTCTACGAGGTCGATTTCTGGACGATGGCATGGAGCTCTCCCTCGGCCACGCCGGCCGACGGCTCGACGGACGGGGCCGTCCGGGCGCCCCAGAGGATGGAAGCGGACAATCCCGAAAGGAAAGAGGAAGAGCGATGAAGGCGTCGAGCCTCTTGTTGAGCGGTGGGACGATCGTCACGATGAACGACGCCGGAGACGTGATCGAGGACGGCGCCGTCCTCATCGTCGGCGACCGCATCGTCGACGTCGGCCCCGCCCGTGAGGTCACCGCACGGAACGACACCTCCGGCGCGCGCGTCCTCGACGCTCGTAACAAGGCCGTCCTGCCGGGTCTCGTCGATCTGCACTTCCACACCGCCATAGGAAAGGGATGGTCCGACCACCTGCCGTTGTGGGAGTCGCTCTTCAACTTCTGGTATCCGTGCATACGGGCGCTCGACGAGGAATCTGCCTACTGGGCTGCCCTCTTGAGCTACCTCGAGGCGATCAAGTGTGGCGTCACGACCGTGAACGACATGTACCGCAAGCTCGGAGGGCTCAGGCGGGCTGCAGAAGAGATAGGGATCCGGGCCGTCCTGTCGAACGACATCGCCGACGCCGAGCATGAGCTGGACACTCTCGACGATGCCAAGGAGGCTCATGAACAGCACCACGGCGCAGGTGACGGGCGCATCGAGGTCTACGTCGGGATCGAGTGGCTGCCCCTCGCCTCCGAGGACCTGCTCCGCGGCGCTCGCGAGCTCGCCGACGACCTCGGCACCGGGATTCACATACACCTGAACGAGTCACTCTCGGAGGTGGAGCACTCGAAGGCACGCTTCGGCCGGCGACCGACCGAGGTGGCCTACGACAACGGGATCCTCGGACGGAACTGCATCGCCGCGCACTGCGTATGGCTGTCGGACACCGAGATCGCCCTCATGAAGGCGACGGACACCCAGATCTCCCACAACCCGTCTTCGAACGCGAAGCTCGGCAACGGCGTGGCCCGCCTGCCGGAGATGCTGGCGGCCGGTATCAACGTCGGCCTCGGGCACGACGCGGCGGAGAGCAACAACGGCTGCGACCTGTTCGGAGTCATGAAGTTCGCCTCTCTCATACACCGTGCCACCCGCGTCGACGCCAGCCTGCAGCAGGCCCCCGAAGTGCTCGCCATGGCCACGCGCAACGGTTCGAAGGCGCTCCAGCACGAGACCGGGCACATCGCTCCCGGACGTAAGGCGGACGTCATCCTCGTCGACCTCGACAGCGTGATGTTCACCCCGCTCGTGCCGGGCAACAAGGCGCAGCTGTACTCGCACCTCGTCTATGCGGCCAACGGGAGCTGCGTCGACACGACCATCATCGACGGCGATGTCGTGATGGAGGCGAGGGAGGTGCGAACCGTGGACGAGGCCACGGTGCTGCGGCGCTCCAACGAGGTGTTCCAGGAAGTGCTGGAGCGCATGGAGGCTCCGTCGAGCTGACGGGACGACACGGGCGGCTTCGGGCTTCCCGGACCTGAGAAGAGGAGAAGATCACCGCCATGAAAGCAGCACTGCTCGCGTCCAAGGGCGAGCTCGCCGTCCGCGAGATCCCCGATGCCGCGCACGAAGGCTGGGCCGTTGTCGAGACGCGGGCCGCGGGCATCTGCGGAACAGAGCTGCACATCATCGACGCCCTCTTCGAACCGCCCCGATACCCCTTCACGATCGGGCACGAGGCGGCCGGCGTGGTGGCGAGCGCTCCCGAGGGGTCGCCCGTGAGAGCCGGCCAGCGGGTGGCCGTCTACAACATGATCGGATGCGGTCACTGCGAGTGGTGCCGGTCGGGCAACCCCCAGGTCTGCACGGAGCCGGTCGGTCAGTTGGGCTTCACCCTTGACGGCACCTTCTCGGACTACATCGCCGTGCCGGCCGAGAACCTCGTGCCGCTGCCGGACGAGGTCTCCTTCGCGGACGCCGCGTTGCTCAGCTGCGCCGGCATGACAGCGGTCCACGCGAGTCGTCTCGGCGGAGTAGCGCTCGGCGACGTGGTCGTGGTCGACGGTGTCGGAGGGGTCGGGCTCATGATGATCCAGGTAGCCCGCGCCTGTGGAGCGGACGTCCTCGCCATCGCGGATGAGGAGACCAAGGCGGAGCTCGCGCGGGCGGCGGGAGCCGAGCGCTGCATCGTGCTCGGTCCGGGGGGCTACGCCGACGTGGCCGAGGCAGTCCGGGAGGCGACGAGCGGCGCGGGAGCCTCGCACTTCGTGGAGCTGGTGGGCACCGAGGAGTCGATGCTGGCCGGCCTGCGGAGCCTCCGGCGACACGGCACGTTCGTCTCGATCGGCTACACGGGTGAGCACCTGAACGTGCACCCGGTGGAGCTGATCCTGTCCGAGCTGCGCTGGGTCTCCTCGGTGGCGGCGAGCCGCCGCGACCTCGAGACGGCCGTCGGGCTCTGCGCCGGCGGGCGGCTCGAGACCGTCGTCGACACCCGCTACCCGCTCGACCAGGTGGGAGTCGGCCTCGATCGCCTCCGCGCACGGAAGGTGTCCGGCCGCAACGTGCTCGTGTGGGAGTGAGCGTGCGAAT
>JAJYVX010000260.1 GCA_021791795.1 Actinomycetes bacterium
AGGGGGCGCACCGCTCGCACCATCGACGGGATCCGGCGACGCCCGGGCGGAGCGTCTGCGTCGGTGAACTCCATGATCCCGGCCAGGCGAGCCCGGGCCCCGGCGGGCGTGACGGCCACCCTCGTCGAGGGCAGGTAGACAGGCCCGACGAGCGGCTGGGGGCTCGGCACCGTGAAGCTGTAACCCCTTCCCGCCTGGACCGGGATGCGGACGCCGTGTGGGCGAGCGAGCGCCGAGAGCCAGGAGCCGGCGGCCAGGATGACCGCATCGGCCTCGAGCTCGCGATCGACCCCGGTCACCACGACGCGCCGACCTCGCCGTTGCACGCCGGTGACCGGCATGTCCTCGGTGAGCTTCCCGCCTCTGATCAGCACCTGCTCGGTGAGGGCTGCGACGTAGGCGTGCGGAGTGATGTACCGCTGGGACCTCACGATCACCGCGGTGGAGATCGCTGCGGACAGATGCGGCTCGATGGCCCTTGCCTGAGGGCCGGTGAGCACCTCGACGCGCACCTCCTGCCCGGCGGCGACGACGGCCTGCAGCTCGGCGAGGACGCCCGCTGCCTCGGAGGGACGCCGGAACGCCACCACGACGTCGGCGTCGGTGATCGCGGCCTCCACGCCGCCCGACCTCTGCTGGTCGAACGCCTCGAAGATCTGCTCGTTGAGCGGCCGGTACACGGCCATCGACCGCTCCCATCGCTCCCGGGTGCAGTGGCGCACCATGCGGGCGAGGAACGCGACCGTCCGCGCGCTCGCCGGCATCGGCAGCGCCACGGGTGAGCGGGGGTCGAGCACCGCCCGCAGCCCGTACCGGAGGATCGAGGGCTCCGGCAGCGGCACGGTGAGCGCGGGGGAGAGGAACCCGGCGTTTCCCCACGACGCCCCGGAGCCGGCCTGGCGGCGGTCGACGATCTCGACCTCGATGCCGTGCTCCTGCAGCGACCATGCGCACGAGAGCCCGACGATGCCCGCGCCGACGACGAGGACCTGGGTGACGTCCAGGCGGTCCTCGAGGGTCCCTCCGCCCCCCACCTCAGGTCCCGGCTGGCGGCGCCGGCACCCGCTCGGCGAGGCGCCCTCCCAGGTGGACGCCGTTCACGCGTCCCTCGGCGTCCCGCGAGAAGTAGCCGCGCATGCCCTTGGCCGGGCCTTCCGGCACGATGTACGGATCGCCCGCGCCGGCGATGAGCGCGAGGGGGATGGGTGGCTGCTCCTCGTCCACGTCGCCGAGGGCTGCCGCCATCTCCGGCTTGTGCTCGGTCCTCGCGACCAGCCTGCCGCCTTCTGCGGTGATCACGCAGATCGCCGCGATCGTCTCGTAGGTCCCCGTGTAGGCGGCGAGGGTCCCGTCGTCGAGGACCAGGGGTTCAGGCTCTTCTTCGCGCAACCCGAGGAAGTGCTCGAGTGCCCACTTCGTGAGGAGGTGGTTCAGCTCGGGCCCGTTCGGCCCGCAGTTCGCCATGCTGATGACCGCGAAATTGCGGGCGGGCACCATGACGAAGTCCGAGTGCTGGCCGTTCGTGGTGCCACCGTGGCTGACGAGGCGCGCTCCGTCGACGTCTCGCAGGAGCCAGGAGATGCCGACGTAGTCACCGAGCGCGCTCCCGCGCATGTCCGCGGTCGGCTCCTTCATGCGCTGGAGCATCTCCTCGGAGAGCAGCCGGCTTCCGTCACGTGCGCTCCCGTCTCCGAGGTGGAAGCGGGCCCAGGCGATCTGGTCGGCCGCAGGTGCGGACATCCCTCCTGCCGGATGCGCGCTGCGCGGGAGTGCCCACGGCCGGTTGACCGTGATCCTCCCGTCGTCGTGCCGGGTGTGCCCGACCGCGAAGCGGCGGGTCATCACGTCGTTCGCGAAGAACAGCGTGTCGTCGAGACCCAGGGGTGCGAGGACCAGGTCGCGCATCGCGTCCTCGTAGACCTTCTCGGTGACCTTCTCGATCAG
Source organism: Actinomycetes bacterium (assembly GCA_021791795.1). GTDB lineage: Bacteria > Actinomycetota > Acidimicrobiia > Acidimicrobiales > Bog-793 > JAKATT01. The sequence goes on from JAJYVX010000260.1 coordinate 1,945, forward strand.
CCGGCCCGCGAGCGAGAGGGAGGCGTTGTTGTAGCTGACGGTCGAGCCCAGCGGTGAGACCTGTTCGATCGTGGCCATCCGCTCGACGTACCTCGCCAGTGCGTCGTCCCCGTTGCCGGTGTCGACGATCAGATCGCCGTCCCAACCGGCGGTGTGGTTGAAGAGCTGGAGGACGGTGACACGCTCGGCGACGTCGTCGTCCTTCAGCTTCAGCTCCGGCACGTACCGGCGTACGGGGGCGTCGAGGTCGACGCGTCCCTCCTCTGCGAGGCGCAGCACGGCGGTCGCAGTGAACGTCTTTCCCGTCGAGCCGAACTGGAACAGGGTGTGGTCGTCGACCGGCAACGGGTTCTCCACGCTCGTGACGCCGTGGTAGGCGTAGATCTCCTCGCCGTCCACGTAGACGCCGGCGGCGACGCCGGGGACCTCCAGGTCCTGACCGAGCCCGTCCAGCTTCTCCTGCAGGTCGTCGCTCACATGCATGCCCCCTCGTCGCTCGAGAGCCCGTCGGCACCGGGCCTGTCCACCCCGGGAATTATGGTGAGCGGGCCTAGCGCGAGCATGGTCTGAAGCTCCAATATCGCCGGTCGCGATTGGTGCAGCCGCACAGCGGGGGGGCGCGGCACAGCAGTAGGCTGGCAGGGGTGGTGCACCTCGACGAGCTCCGACCGTCGGTGCCGCTCCGCCGCGTCGTGGAGGCGTTCGGACCGAGGCTCCTGCAGGTCCTCGCAGGGCCTTCCGAGGGCTGCGACGTGTTCGACGTCGTCATCCACGACCCGGCCGAGGAGGCCGTCGGCCAACGCGGCGATCTCGTCCTCGCCGTCGGCGTGCGCGGCGTCGACGGCGTCGCGGCGATCGCCCGCTCGCTGCAGGGGGCCGGCGTCGCCGGCATCGTGGTCAAGGTCCCTCTCGGAGGACTCGACGGGCCCGGCGGTCGGGAGCTGGCCGAGCTCAGCGGCGACACGACGATCCTCGGGCTCGTACGCGACGCCTCGTGGTCGTCGATCGCCGCCCTCGTCCGCTCGCTCCTGCCCACGACCGGCGGGGCGCGCGACCCGGGCGAGGATCTGTTCGGTCTGGCGGAGGCCGTGAGCGCGATCGTCAATGCGGCCGTCACCATCGAGGACACCTCCTCGCGTGTGCTCGCGTTCTCGGGTCGCCAGGACGAGGCCGACGTCGGTCGGCGCGACACCATCCTCGGGCGCCAGGTCCCGACGGAGTACCTTCGAATGCTCGAGGAGCGGGGCGTCTTCACCTGGCTGGAGCGGGAGAGCTCGCCCATCTACATCGAGCCCTTGAGCGACATCATGCAAGCCCGGGCGGCGGTCAGCGTCCGTGCCGGCAGCGAGATGCTCGGTTCGATGTGGGCCGTCGTGGACGAGCCGCTCACCGACGTGCAGCAGCGGGCGTTCACGGCGCTCGCGGGTGCCGACAGCGTCCGCGAGGCGATCGAGCGCACGACAGAGGAGGTGGGGGACCTCCTGCGCAGGCTGGTCGTCGAGGAGCCCTCCGAGCCCGACGACCCGAGGACCGATCCCTCGGACCCGGTGCTCGCGCGCCTCGCCAGCGAGGCCGCGC
>JAJYVX010000044.1 GCA_021791795.1 Actinomycetes bacterium
AGGCGGGATTGAGTATGGGATCAAGGCACTGATAGTTGGAGGTTATGTCCGCATTGCAGGCATGACCAACGTCGAGGAGGTGCCACCTCAAGATGAAGCACGAACATATCGACAGTCGACCTTTCCTCGTCGCATCTTGGTCAGCGTAGCAGGCTCTTTGATGCACTTTATAATGGCGTTCGCAATCTTGTGGGTGTTGCTGTCTGGTGTTGGGTTCGCGGTCAGCAATGGAGGGACTTATATCGCCTCGGTAGCCAAGGCTCCACATGTTGTTTCACCGGCCTATCAAGCCCACATCCCGGCCGGATCCACTGTGTTGGCTGTGAATGGGATTCATCACCCTAGCACCTCCACCTTCGGCAAGATTATCGAGACGAGCGCTAACAAGCCTGTCCATCTGACGCTACGAGTCGGGTCGAAGGTTCTATACAGGACTGTGGTACCGGTGAGCGCTTCGGTACTGGCTCGAACCGATCCGGTTTACAAGTCGCTTCATGGATCTGGAGTGATTGGGGTAACTATAGAGTCTACCACCAAGACAGTTACCGACTCTTTGGTAGCAGGTGCGGGCCATGCGGTGACTGGATTGGGTTCATACGCATGGAGCTCGGTAGCTGGGATCCTTTCACACTTTTCACCACATGGCATCGCCACCTATGCTCAAGAGGTGGTCCACCCGTCGTCGAGTCCCACCTCCGCTCGATCGCAGTCGCGCTTTGAATCCCCAGTAGGCATCGTCTATCTAGCTAACGACGCTGTGCGGGCTGGTATCGCAGCAGTCTTGGAGCTGTTGTTCTTGATAAACGTGTTTGTTGGCGTGTTCAACCTCTTTCCCTTCTTGCCGCTTGACGGCGGTCATGTGGTGATAGCGATCTATGAACGCATCCGTTCGAGAAAGAATCGCCGTTATCACGCAGACGTGATGAAGCTAATGCCAGTTACCTATGCGGTGTTGGCTATCATTCTATTGATCGGCGTGACCTCGCTATATCTCGATATCACCCATCCAATCTTTAACCCATTTGGCTAGGATTATGATGAAAGTGAGCTGCAATGACACGTGAACAGGTAACGTTGGCGAAGCGTCGAGTTTCGAGGGCCGTCCAGGTCGGCAAGGTAACCGTTGGTGGCGACAGCCCTATCTCAGTCCAGTCGATGACGACGACCAAGACCGCTGATGTAGAGGGAACCCTGGTTCAGATCTACTCGCTGGCAGCTGCCGGTGCCGAGATCGTCCGCTGCACCTGCAACTCTCAGGACGCAGCTGATGGGCTCCGCCAAATCGTTCCACGCTCTCCGGTGCCGATCGTCGCCGATATTCATTTTCATGTCGAGATGGCACTTGCTGCCCTTGAGTCGGGCGTAGCCGCACTCAGGTTGAATCCGGGTAATCTGCGCAAACCAGAGGAGATCAAGCTGGTAGCGAGAGAGGCAGGGGCACGTGGCGTCCCGATCAGGATCGGTGTCAACGCCGGTTCCCTCCACCCTGATTTTGCTAAGGAGTTTGGAGGAATCACCGCTGAGGCCATGGTCGCCTCGGCGCTCCATGAACTCGAGCTCTTCCACGAGGTTGGCTTCGATGACGTAGCCTTCTCGGTGAAGGCTTCGAATGTAGCACTTATGATCGCGGCCTATCGCTTGCTAGCCGAGAAGGTAGATCATCCGTTGCACCTTGGGGTCACCGAAGCTGGCCCTCTGCCTGGTGGTCTTATAAAGGCGACCGCTGGGATAGCTACTCTGTTGGCAGAGGGGATTGGCGATACGATTCGTTACTCGCTCACAGCGGATCCGATCGAGGAGGCACGCGCCGGGCGTCAGCTGCTCGAAGCCATGGGTCTTCGCGAGCGGAAGGGGCTCGACCTCATCGCATGTCCCTCCTGCGGCCGCGCCGAGATCGACGTGATCGGCGTCGCCAAGGCGGCGCAGTCGGCTCTCGAGGAGCGCAACCTCCCCATCCAGGTGGCGGTGATGGGCTGTGTGGTGAACGGTCCGGGCGAGGCTCGGGAGGCGGACCTCGGCATAGCTGCAGGACGCAAGAAGGGGCACCTGTTCATCAAGGGCCACATAGTCCGCGTCGTGCCCGAGGACGAGATGGTCGAAGCCCTCGTCGCCGAGGCAGAGCAGCTCGTCGCAGAAGGGATCGAAGCTCGCCTCGCCGCCGCGGACAGCAGTGCCGAGGCCGAGGCCGAGGCCGACCGGCAGGCGCTCCTGGCCGAGAAGGGCGACGACGCGAACGCCTCCGAGGACCGCATCGAGCTCATACGCAGGACCGTGGCGAGCGGGCGGGCAGGTGACCGCAGGGACTGACCACGCAGGCTCCGCCGGCTACCGCTCCGTGGTCGGGCCCTCGCCCACGCTTGACAGGGCGAGCCGGAGGGGCAGAAGTGCGCCGGCGCCGGGCTCTCTCCAAGCCGCCGCAGGGGCCGGCAGGCTGTCTGCCTCTCTCAGCCTCCGGGCAGATGCACCGGCTGCACGATGTTGGCGTAGAGAGCGCCTATGCCGATGACCACGATGAACGCGAGGAACACATAGGCGAGCGGCAGCAGCTTTGCCACGTCCGCGTGGTAGCGCCGACCTCTTCTCGATCGGATGCGCTCGTAGACCGCGATCGCCACGTGCCCCCCGTCGAGCGGAAGCATCGGGAACAGGTTGACCAGACCGACGAACAGGTTGATCTCGGCAAGGAGCAGGAGCAGGTTCCCCACGTTGTGACCTGCTTCCTGCGAGCCGATCTGGACCGCGCACACGATCGAGCAGACCGTCGCGCCGCTCGCGGAGGTGCCGCTCGAGGGGCTTGACGACGGCGAGCTGGACGACGTTCGATTGCCGGCCGTCGCGACCTGGTGAGCGAAGCTGCTGAGGCCGTGAACCGAGAAGACATCGGCCAGGCTCCGGGCGGTGCCGGCCACGAGCGAGCCGATCTGGGCACCGCTACGCGGGATCGCGACGAGCGGGTTCACCGCCTGGGTGGCGTAATCGGAGAGAGTGACGCCGATTATGCCGATCGGGTGGTTGCCGCTGTAGCTGTGCGGCGGACCTGCACCGAGCTCGGTCACGTGCCTTCCGTCCACCGGTCGGATCGAGAGCTTGACCAGGCGCCCGCTTCGGTCGACGACCACATGAAGCGTCTTCCCGGCGTTGTTGTTCACCTCTGTTATGAGCTGGTCCATGCTGCTCACGGGCTTGCCGTCGATCGACACGAACTGGTCGCCGGAACGCAGGCCGGCGAGCTGGGCGGGAGTCTTCTGGCCGCGGAAGGAGAGGAGCCCGGCGATGTAGGGCTGCACGGGCTTGGCCCAGCCGATGAACACGAACGTGCTCCACACGAGGACGAAGGCGAGGAGCAAATGGACGATCGATCCCGCGCTCGCCACGAGCACCCGTCGGGGGAAGGTGGCCTGCCTGTAGCTCCTCGTCTCGTCGGCAGGCATCACCTCCTCGAGCATCGTCATGCCCGTGATCTTCACGTACCCGCCGGCGGGCAGCAGCTTCACGCCATACTCGGTCTCGCCCTTGCGCACCGACCAGAGCCTCGGGCCGAAGCCGAAGAAGTACTCGGTGACCTTCATGCCGCTCAGCTTCGCGGTCACGAAGTGCCCGAGCTCGTGCGCCATGACCATCGCGACGAGGGCGAGCACGACGACGAGCACACCGACCGCCTTCAGCGCGACGGCGAGCGCGACGCCGGAGGCCATTACGAGAAGGAGCCGGGCGAGAGCCCACCTGATCGAGCGAGCAGGAGGCCCCGGGCCCTCCGGGTTCAGGCTTCGCGGGGCGGCTCCGGGCGGTTCTCCGGAGAGGAACTGGTCGGTCTCGCTCAAGCGACCAGCTCCCGCTCGCGCACGGCCGCCATCGCCACTTCCCGCGCCCGGCGGTCGGCCTCGAGCACGTCGTCGACCGTGGAAAGGTCGCTCGGCTCGTGGCGGTCGAGTGCCGAGGCGGCCACTGATGCGATGTCGGTCCAGGAGAGCCGCCCGTCGAGGAAGGCCGCAACGGCGACCTCGTTCGCCGCGTTGAGCCAGCAAGGCGCGCTGCCCCCCGCTCGGCCCGCCTCGTAGGCAAGGGAGAGACAGGAAAAGGTCTCGGTATCGGGCAGCTCGAAGTCGAGTGAACGGAGGGCCGACCAGTCGATGGCTCCGTAGGCGACGTCGAGGCGCTCCGGATAGCCGAGCGCGTAGCCGATGGGCAGCCGCATGTCCGGCTTCGACAGCTGGGCGAGGACGGCCCCGTCGCGGAACTCGACCATCGAGTGGACGACCGACTGCGGGTGCACGACCACTCCGATCCTGTCGAAGTCGATGCCGAAGAGCTCGTGCGCCTCGAGGACCTCGAGCCCCTTGTTCATCAGAGTTGAGGAGTCCACCGTTATCTTCGGGCCCATCTTCCAGGTGGGGTGGGCCAGGGCGTCCTCCACCGACACCGAAGCGAGATCCGAGAGCGACCGGCCGCGGAACGGTCCGCCGCTCGCCGTGATCCAGAGGCGGGCCACCTCCTCGGGAGTGCTCGACCGCAGGCACTGGTGGATGGCGCAGTGCTCGGAATCGACCGGCACGATCTCGGCGCCCTCGGTCTGCCGCGCCTTGTCCACCACCGGCGCGCCCGCGATGAGTGACTCCTTGTTGGCAAGAGCGAGACGGGCGCCGCCCTCGAGGGCTGCGACCGTCACCCCCAAACCGGCAAAACCCACCACCCCATTCAATACGACGTCGCCCTCGCTCACGATGGACGCGAGAGCCTCGGAGCCTGCCCGGACCTCGGTGCCGGCCGGCACGAGAGCTTCGAGGTCGCTCGCCCGCGTGTCGTCGGCCACTGCGACGACCCTTGGTCGGAGAGACCGTGCCTGCTCGGCGAGCACTTCAACGGACGAGTGGCTGCCTATGGCCACCACCTCGAAACGACCAGGCACGGCGTTCAAGACGTCGACGGCCTGCCGGCCGATCGAACCGGTCGATCCGGCGAGTACGAGTCGGCGGCGCTCACTCACGAAAGCTACTTTCAGCCGTGGAATGCCAGAACCAGGTAATAGGTCGCAGGCACCACGAAGAGAATCGCATCGATGCGGTCCATCACACCTCCATGCGCGGGCAGGAGGCTCCCCATGTCCTTCAGGTGCAGCTCACGCTTCACCATCGACTCCGCCAAGTCGCCGAAGGGGGCGACGACGGCGACCACGACGCCGAGGGCGACCACGTGCGCGAGAGTCCAAGGAGCCATGAGCCTCGTGATGGCGAGGGCGACGACCAGCGCGCAGAGGCTGCCGCCGAACACACCCTCCCAGGTCTTGTTGGGGCTGATGGACGGGGCGAGCTTGTGCTGGCCGAGCAGGTTGCCGAAGAGGTAGCCGCCGATGTCGTAGGCGACGACCGCCTCGAGCGCGCCGAGAAGGTAGGCGATGCCATGCCTGTCGGGGAAGGCGCTCGGGGAGATGAGAAGCCCAGCGAATGCCCCGAGCCCGCCCACCCAGAGCCAGCCGAACGTGGTGACGGTGAGATTGGCGATGCGGCGGTGCTTGGCGAGTCTGGTGAGATGCCAGACGAACGTCACGAAGAGGAAGGCAGCGAGCGTGAGCAGGACGCCCTGGGTGCCGCGGAAGTAGCCGGCTATGACCCCGGCCGGCGTCGCGAGCAGGCCGAGGATCGCCGCCGGCCTGTAGTGCGCCGAGCGGAACGCCTGGTAGGTCTCCGCCATCGCCACGACGAGGAGGAGAGAGACGAAGGCGAGGACGGCCGGTGGTCCGGCGAGGAAGCAGAGGAGCGCCAGGGCTCCGACCGCGAGTCCCGTGATCGTCGCCACCACCGGACTACGGCGCCCAGTGGTCTTCGCAGTGGCTGCTCCTGCCGCAGCATCGAACGGCTCGCCGGCTGCCCTCGCCGCCGCGGAGGCATCCGCGGCGTCACCGGCCAGCACCTTGCTCCGGCCCCGGCCGGCAAAGCGGAGCCTCGCCCGAGGAGACATCCGTCTCGAGCTGCCCCGTCCCTCGAGCGGGGTCGTGGCGTCGAGCACCTGTGTCTCGTCCGCGGCGGGAGCGCTCCGCACGGCTTCGACGACCTGGGTCTCGTCCGATGCGAACTGCCGGTCGCCGGCGGGAACGGGTCCCGCGGGACCACGCTGCGGGCGGCCCTGCGGCAATTCGGGTGCCGCCCGCTCCTCCACCACCTCTTCGGGGGCCACCGGAGTGGACTCGGCGCCTTCACGACCACGACGTCCCGCCCAGACGACACCTCCCCGGCGGTGCCTCCCGCCGGGCTGAGGGAGCGCGGCGTTCGGACCGACCGGGTTCGACGAGATCGTCCTCGTCGGGGCGGGGGGCAGCCCGAAGTGGTCGTCGTCTTCGGGGCGCGGATCGAAGCCGTGCTCGGCCACGGTCGAACCCTCGCTCATGAGATCGGCGAGAGCAAGGGAGTCCCGGTCCCAGTCGGACTCGTCCTCGCGCCACACCGGGCCCGGGACCGATGGTCCGGGTGCCTCGGACGGATCGCGCAGCACCCTCGGCACCTCTCTCGTTGGCGGATCCGTCCAGGCCGGCAGCGGGACGCTCATCGCGCCTGTTTCGTCGCGCACCCGGGCGCCCTCTGCACCCCCTCCCCCTCCGTTCCGGGGATTCCTCTCGTCATCCCCCGGCGAGACGAGCCCGGCTGCCACACCGGCCTCAACTCCCGCGATGCGGGCTCGGCCCGGGTGGGGCGGGCCGAAGACGGGCGTGTCCCGCTCGGAGTCACCGTCTTCGGGAGGCAAGTCGTATCGATCGTCCATATCTCTCCTCAGGAGCCCGGCGATCGCCACCCTTCGCGCCGGAGCCCTCCGCCCGGGCATGAACCGGGCGCAGCGCTCAGAGCTCGAGCAACTCCTTCTCTTTCGCTCCGAGCAACCTATCGACTTCGGCCACGAGCTCGTGGGTCATCTTGTCGAGCTCCTTCTCAGCCCGCTCGAGCTCGTCCGATGAGAGGTCCCCCTCCTTTTCCAGGGCCTCGAGCTCGTGCCGCGTGGCTCGCCTGATGTTCCTCACCGCGACCCTGCCCTCCTCCGCCCGCTTGTGCACGACCTTGACGAGATCACCACGGCGCTCGGTCGTGAGCTCGGGAAAGACGAGGCGGATGACAGATCCGTCGTTCGACGGATTTATACCCAGGTCCGAAGCCGAAAGAGCCTTCTCGATCGCCTTCAGCGAGCCCTTGTCGTAGGGGGAGACCACAAGGATCCTCGGCTCGGGGATGCTGAAGCCGGCGAGCTGCTGGAGTGGCACCTCTGAGCCGTAGTAGTCGACCTTCAGCTTCTCGACGAGGGCAGGTGAGGCACGGCCGGTGCGCACGCTCGCGAAGTCGGCTCTCGCGTGCTCGACCGCCTTCCTCATCTTCTCGCGGCACTCCTCGAGGCCAGCTTGGACGAGATCGTCGGCATCGCTCACGAGATCAGCGTACCGATCCGCTCGCCTGCAAGGGCGGCCCGGATGTTCCCGGGACGCATGATGTCGAAGACGAGGATCGGGATCTTGTTGTCGCGGCAGAACGTCACGGCCGTGAGATCCATCACCCGCAGATCCCGCGATATGACCTCCATGAAGGTCACCTCGTCGTATCTCTTTGCTCCGGCGACAACGCGCGGGTCGGCGCTGTACACCCCGTCGACACCGGAGTGCGTCCCCTTCAGGATGGCGTCGGCCTCTATCTCGGCGGCTCTCAGCGCGGCGGGCGTGTCGGTCGTGAAGTATGGGCTGCCCATTCCGGCGGCAAGGATCACGACCCTGCCCTTCTCGAGGTGGCGGATGGCTCGGCGGCGTATGTAGGGCTCGCACACCTGGGCCATCTGGACGGCCGAGAGGACGCGGGTGGGCCTGCCCTGCCGCTCGATGGCGTCCTGCAAGGCGAGCGAGTTGATGACCGTGCCGAGCATGCCCATCGTGTCGCTCGTCGCCCTGTCCATGCCCTCACCGACGCCGGTCGTGCCACGCCAGATGTTGCCGCCGCCGACGACGACGGCCATCTCGACCGCGAGTTCGTCGACTGCGGCGGCGATCTCGGCGGCCAAACGGCCGACCACCGCTGCCTCGATGGTCTCGTCGGAGGCAGCGCTCGCGAGCGCCTCACCCGAGAGCTTCAACACAACCCTGCGCCAACGTGCCTCGGGCAATCGAGCCACCCCCTCCCCGAGCAGCTCCGTTGTCAGGAGCCGATCACCACCTGTGCGAACCTCGTCAACTTCGCAGTACCGAGCACGTCCGCGATCGTCCGCTTCTCGTCACGTACGTAAGCCTGCTCGAGCAGGACGCGCTCCTTGAACCAGCCGTTCATGCGGCCGTCGACGATCTTTCCGATCGCGGCTTCCGGCTTGTTCTCGTTCCGCGCGATCGCCTCGACGGTCTCCCGCTCGGCCTGCACCTGCTCGGCGGGAACCTCGCCCCGTGAGAGGTGCTCCGGCCGGGCGAAGGCGACGTGCACGGCGATGTCGTGTGCAAGGTCGTGATCGCCGCCCTCGAGCTCGACGAGGACGGCGTTTACCCCGCGGCTGTTCTGGATGTGCAGGTAGCTGCCGATGACGCTCCCCGGCCCGGCGGTGAACCGCACGTGGCGACCGAGCGCGATGTTCTCCTTCGAGGTGACCGCGAGCTGGTCGATGCGCTCCTTCTGCGCTTCGAGCGCTGCCTCGCCTCCCATGGCGAGCTCGGCCGCCAGCTCGTCGACGAGCTGTACGTATTCGGCCGACTTCGCGACGAAGTCTGTCTCGCACTCGAGGGCAACGATGGCGCCGTGCGATTCGCCCGCTTCCGCCGAGTCGACGACCACCGCCACGGCACCCTCTGCGCGCTCACGACCCGAGCGCTTGCCGGCCGAGACCTTGCCCTGCTCCCGGAGCCATTTCTCGGCCTCGGCCAGGTCGCCGCCCGTCTCCTCGAGCGCTGTCCGGCAGTCGAGGATGCCCGCGCCGGTGCGCTTGCGCAGCTCGCCGACCTCCTTAACCGTGACTTCTGCCATCTGGCCTTTACTCCTCCGACTGGCGTTCTGTGGTGATGCCCGTCTCGGCGGCGGGTGAAGCGGCCGCGGCAGGCTCCGGCTCGGTTGCGGATGCGGCAGGCGCTGTTGCGGGCTCGGGCTCGGTTGCGGATGCGGCAGGCGCTGTTGCGGGCTCGGGCTCGGTTGCGGATGCGGCAGGCGCTGTTGCGGGCTCGGGCTCGGTTGCGGCCGCGGCAGGCGCTGTTGCGGGCTCCGGCGCCGCTACGGGCTCCGGCTGGGCTGCGGGCGTGGCTGCTGCGGGGTTAGCCGGCTCCGCCGTGGCACCGGCCGACCGGACGGCTGACTCCATCACCGAGGCGATCGAGCCTGCCGGAGCGATGTCACCCACACGCGGCCCGCCGCGCTCCACGGCCGCCCGCCGCGACGCTATGAAGCGGCCTTCGCTCACGGCATCCGCGATGATGCGGCACATGAGGCGCCCGGCGCGGATCGCGTCGTCGTTGCCCGGGATCACGTAGTCGATCACGTCCGGGTCGCAGTTCGTGTCCACGACGGCCACGACGGGGAGCCTCAGCTTGTTCGCCTCTGTCACGGCTATGTGCTCCTTCTTCGTGTCGATCACGAAGATGGCGTCGGGCGGTCCGGACAGGTATCTGATGCCGCCGAGGTTGCGCTCCAGCTTCTCCAGCTCGCGCGAGTGCTGCAGCGCCTCCTTCTTCGGCATGGCCTCGAAGTCACCGGCCCGGCGGGAGCTCTCCAGCTCCTGCAGCTTGCGGACGCGGCCCGCCACCGTCTGGAAGTTCGTGAGCATGCCGCCGAGCCAGCGCTGGTTGACGTACGGCATGCCGCACGCGGTGGCGAACTCGGCTACCGGGTCCTGGGTCTGCTTCTTCGTGCCGACGAACAGGATCGTGCCGCCGTCCGCGACGAGGTCCCGCACGTACGAGTAGGCGGAGCTCAGGCGGTCGAGCGTCTGGTTGAGATCGATGATGTAGATCCCGTTGCGCTCACCGAAGATGAAGCGCTTCATCTTCGGGTTCCATCGACGAGTCTGGTGGCCGAAGTGCACTCCGGCCTCGAGCAGTTGCTTCATCGTGACGACAGCCACGGTTGTCTTCCTCCCGGCGGTTCTGCTGATCCGGGCACGAGCGCCTCATGGCGACCGCGGGTGTACCCGGACGAGACTTTCACTTGGCAAGGGGCCTGAGCAGGCCCGCAGGCATGCTACCTGATCCCTTCGAGGTCCCTTGCACTCACGAGGCCGGGACAGCGTCCGCCGAGCGCGCCCGCCCCGCGGTACGGGGTTCAACCCACCTGGTCGCGCAGTCGGTGCCTCAGCTGGTGGACGGCCTTCGTGTGGATCTGGCACGTCCGGCTTTCGGTGACGCCGAGCACCTCGCCGATCTCGGCCAGGTTGAGGCCCTCGTAGTAGTAGAGGGTGAGCACGGTGCGCTCCCTGTCGGGCAGCGCGGCTATCGCCCTGGCGAGGACGCGACGAGTCTCCTCCCGCTCGAACGCGGCGACGGGACCCTCGCCGGCGTCCGGCAAGGTGTCCCCGAGCGTGCCGGTCGCGCCATGCTGGCCGAAGAGGACCTCGTCGAGCTGGAGTATCCCGGCCCTCGTGGTCTGGCGGAGAAGGGCGTCGAGCTCGCCGGTGGTGATGCCTAGCTCGCCCGCCAGCTCGTCGTCCGTCGGCGAGCGGTGCAGGCGGTGCTCCAGCTTGTTGTAGGCCTGGTCGGCCGCGCGGGCCTTCGCCCGCACCGAGCGCGGAACCCAGTCGATGGCGCGTAGCTCGTCGAGGATCGCTCCTCGGATCCGCGGAACCGCGTACGTCTCGAACTTGACGCCCCGGTCGGGATCGAACTTCTCGATCGCGTCGATGAGGCCGAGGATCCCGTAGCTCACAAGGTCGGCGCCCTCGACCGAGTCGGGCATGCGCGACAGCACCCGGCCGGCTACGAACTTCACGAGAGGCGAGTAGTGGAGGATGAGGCGGTCCCGGGCAGGATGGTCCGGGCTCCGGCGGTACTCGTCCCAGAGCTCTCCGACCGTCTCGATCCGGTGGACGTCTACCGCCATCAGGCCCTCGGATGCGCGCTGCGGTAGGCACCGACCAGCCGATCGGTGGAGACGTGCGTGTAGACCTCGGTCGTCCGGAGACTCGCGTGACCGAGCAGCTCCTGCACGACCCGCAAGTCAGCGCCGCCGTCGAGGAGATGCGTGGCGTAGGTGTGCCGGAGAGCGTGCGGGTGGGTCGGCACCGGAGAACGCCTGTCGACAACCCGGCGCACGTCCCTCGGCGTGAGGCGCCGCCCGCGGCTGTTGAAGAAGAGAGCAGCGCGGTCGCCACCTGGCCCGGCACCTCCGACCCCTTCGGGGGCGGGTGCCGTCTCGGCGCCGCCGCAGCAAAGAGCGAAGAAGACAGCCCTTCCCTCCGCCAGGTAGGCGGCGAGAGCGTCGACGCTCGGCTCGGAGAGAGGGACCCGGCGCTGCTTCGAGCCCTTTCCCCACACGGTCACGCTGGCACCGGAGAGGTCGAGGTCGGAGACGTCCGCACCACAGAGCTCGCCGACCCTGAGGCCACTCCCGTAGAGCAACTCGAGGATCGCGTCGTCCCGCAGCCGTTCTGATGCGGGGCGTGCCTTGATCGCGGCACCCGATCCGCAGAGGAGCGCGGCGATCTCGCCGGTCGAAAGCACGCGGGGAAGGCGCGAATCGCCCGCCGGGGCGATCAGCCTCGCAGCCGGATCTTGCGAGATGTGACCCGAGCGCTTCAGCCATGAGAAGTAGCGGCGGAGCGACGAGGCCTTGCGGGCGATGCTCGTCTTCGCGTACCTGCGCGTCGCGAGATAGGCGAGGTATCGGCGTAGGACGAGCCGATCGACCTCGTCCGGTCCGTCGAGACCGAGTCGCTCGGCCCACTCGAGAAAGGCCGCGACATCTCTTACGTACGCGCCCCTCGTGGCCGCTGAATCAGTAGACAGCGAGCGCGCGAACCCCTCGAGTTCGAACCCCACGGCCATCAAAGGTACCCGAGGCGGGCATCGCTCCGGAACAGCCGACCCCCGCGACGCCCGGATCGCCACGGTGTGCGCATATCCATGCTCAAGGTGCGAGAAGATATGCCATGGCCAGCCGGATACTCCTGGTGGAGGACGACGAGCGCATCCGCACCTCCATGAGGCTGTCACTAGAGGACGAGGGCTACGAGGTGGAGGAGGCCGAGAGCGGCGAGGAGGCGCTCGAGTGCCATGCGCGAGCTCTCATCGCTCAGCCGTTCGACCTGCTAGTCGTAGACATCATGCTGCCGGGGATGGACGGTTTCGACTGCTGTCGCGAGCTCCGCAAGGTGAGCACGGTGCCGATAATCATGGTCACCGCGCGCACGGACACCCACGACGTGGTCGCCGGCCTCGAGGCCGGCGCCGACGACTACGTGACGAAGCCCTTCGAGCCGAAGGAGCTCGCCGCGCGGATCCGGGCACTTCTCCGGCGGGCGCGGAGCACCGACGGAGGGCCGGTATCGTTGAGCTTCGGCGATCTCGAGATCCTGCCCGAGGCCGGCGTTGTGCGCCGCGACGGCGAGGAGGTGCACCTCACGAGGACTGAGTTCCTTCTCCTCTGCGAACTGGCTGCGAACAGCGGCAAGGTGCTCTCGCGTGAGCAGCTGCTCGAGAGAGTCTGGAGCTACGACTACTTCGGGGACGGCCGGCTGGTCGACGTGCACGTGCGCCGGCTGAGGACGAAGGTCGAGCGCGACCCGAGCGACCCGCGCCACGTGCTCACGGTGCGCGGCCTCGGCTACAAGCTGGCGCCATGAGCCGGCCGGAGGGTCAAGGCTGAGGATGAATTCTGCGGGTGCGCTCGGCGCCCGCCGGCACCGGCGCCACGTCGGGCTTCGAGCGAGGGTCATCTTCGTCTTCGCGCTCGGCGCGCTCGTGCTGTCCGGCGCGCTCGCGTCCATCACGTACTTCTCCGTACGAAACTCCATCCTGAGAGACCAGGAGACGTCGCTCACCCATCAGGCGATCGGCAACGCGGTCCAGATCAGTGGCACTCTGCACGAGTTCTTCGACTACGGAGCCCTTCTCGCCAGCGTCGACACGGCCCGCGGCTCGCAGTCGATCCTCATCGAGTCGTCAGGACAGCTGTACGCGTCGTCGCCCTCCGTCTACGGCGCGTTGCCCCCCGACCTGAGGTCGATCGTGCTGCGAGGAAAGCCCGCAGAACAGGTCCTCTCCCTCAACGGCTCGCCGACACTCGTCGTCGGAGTGCCCATGGCGGCTCAGAAGGCGGCCTACTTCGCCGTGTTCAACCTGAGCGACATCGAACGGACGCTCCACGTGCTGCTCGTCTCGCTGATACTGGCTGCCGTCGTCACGACGCTCGCGGGCGCCATCTTCGGCAGCTGGGGAGCGACAAGGGCGCTCCGCCCGCTGCACGAGGCGGCCGAGGCGGCCGACGCCATCGCGAGAGGGCGGCTCGACACCCGTCTCGAGGCTGAGAATTACGCCGATCTCGCCGTCCTCACCTCCGCCTTCAACCGGATGGCGGACCGCTTGCAGGAGCGCGTCGAACGGGAGGTGCGCTTCAGCGCGGACGTGAACCACGAGCTGCGCTCGCCGCTCACGACGCTCGCCGCGTCCTTGTCCGTGCTCGAGGCGCGCCGCGACGAGCTTCCCGACCGCGCCAAGCGGGCCCTCGACCTGCTGAGCGCAGAGGTAAGACGCTTCCGGCGCCTCGTGGACGACCTCCTCGAGATCTCCCGGCTAGACGCCGGTCTCGGCGAGGTGACGGACGACGAGGTGGCTCTCGGCGCCCTCGTGCAGAACACGGTGGCGGCCACGGGCATCGCCGTTCCCGTGTCGATCGACGGCGACCTCGCCGAGCGGCGGGTGCTCATCGACAAGGTCCGTTTCGAGCGCATCGTGGCGAACCTGCTCGAGAACGCCCGCCACTACGCGGGCGGAGCGACACGACTCGCGATCGACGCCGAGGGGGACTGGGGCAGTTTCGCCGTGGAGGACGAGGGCCCGGGGATACCCGAGAGCGAGCGGGACCGGATCTTCGAGCGCTTCTCGCGCGGTTCGAGCGCAAAGCGGCGCGGAGCCGGCGAGGGAACGGGGCTCGGGCTCGCCATCGTCTCGGAGCACGCGCGAGCGCTCGGAGGGCGCGTGTTCGTCGAGTCGAACAATGGAAGGGGATCCCGGTTCGTCGTGGAGCTGCCGCTCAGGACCTCGCCCCGACCGCCCGAGACGAATGGGGGCAAACCTTGAGGCACACCGGAGCGGTGGTGCTCACGGCCGGCCTGTTCGTGCTCGCAGTTGGTCTTTCCTCCTGCGGCGTACCCGTGGCCGCCACCCCGCAGCGGCTCTCCACCGACCTCATCCCGAAAGCGCTCTCGCAGCCACCCTCGACGGATGCGAGCTCGGGCCCGACCCGCGGCGCTTTTGCCACCATCTATCTGCTCAACTCCAACAACAAGCTCATCGACGTCACGAGGTCCGTTCGCAAGCCCGTCACCCCGCAGGACGTCATCAACGTGCTCGAGCAGGGGCCGACGAACCGCGAGTTCCTTCACCAGATCGGGACGGCCATACCCGCCAGCACGAACCTCAGGGTGATGTGGGTGAACAAGAGCGGCGAAGCCGCCGTGGCTCTCGACGCCCTCTACTTCAACCAGCAGGGCGAGGCTGCGTTGCTCGAGCTTGCCCAGGTCGTCGAGTCGATCACCTCGACGATCCCGAGCATCCGGTCCGTGCAGTTCTACTGGAACGGCATCCCGTCCTACGCCGAGGTGGCAGTCGGGTTCGGAGAGCTCGTCCTCAGGCCCGTCACGGCGAAGGACTACGCCTCGCTCTTGCAGCCGAGCTCCTGAGCGAAGTGCCGTCGCTCCTGCGGGAGGCGGGCGACCGGGCTACACCCGCGTGGCGGACCTCTCCCTCCGCGCCGCGGCACCCGAGAGCCACTCGACGCGGGGCGCATCGCCCCAGAGCCGCTCCAGCTGGTAGTAGGCGCGGGCTTCTTCGGAGAACACGTGGACCACGAAGTCGCCGTAGTCCATGAGCACCCAGTGCAGATCGTCCCTGCCCTCCACGCGGAGGGGGGAGCCGCCGCCGTCCTCCTTCACCCGCTTCTCCACCTCGTCGGCGATCGCCCTCACCTGCCGGTCGTTCCTCCCGCTCGTGATGACGAAGTAGTCGGTGATCGCAAGAAGGTCCCCCACGTCGACGACGACGGTGGGCTCGTCCGTCTTCGACGAGGCCGCCTCGGCGGCGACCACGGCACGCGACAACGTCAAGACCTGTGTCGCCCTCTCGTGCTCCGGTGTTTCGTGCCCGCGCTCGGCGACGCACCCACTCCGCCGCGGCACAGGACTCCGACCACGAGCGACTTGAACGGGGCGAGACTCATCTGCCGCCACCATACAGGGATCGCTCCCGTAGCAAGCGGATCGCCGGCTCGGGGATGAGGAAGTCGAGCGGGCGCCCGGTTGCCGCCCTGTCACGGAGATCGGTGCTCGAGATCTCGAGCGCGGGGATCTCGACCGCCTCAGCCTTCCACCCGGCCAGCGGGCCGTCCTCTCCCGGCATCACCGCTGCCGAACCCGGGCGGTTCACGACGACGAGCGAGACCTTGGGACGGACCTCCTCGATGCGTTCCCACGTCCCCAGCTGGAGCGCCACGTCGGCCCCGATGACAAGGCTCAATTCCGCCCCGGGATAGATCCTCTCGAGGTCGGCGACCGTGTCGGCCGTGTAGGAGACGCCGCCCCGGTCGATCTCGATGGAGCACGCCTCTATCCCGTCGAAACCCTCCACGGCCGTCTCGACGAGGGCCAACCTGTCGCGGGCCGGCGTGACCGGCCTAGTCTCCACCTTCTGCCACGGTTCGTTGGCGACGACGAGGAGCACGACGTCGAGGGCGAGCTCGTAGCGAACGTTCACGGCCGCGACGAGATGGCCGACATGGATGGGATCGAAGGTCCCACCGAGGAACCCGATCCGGTGGGGCCCCGACGCGGCCATTACGTACCGGCGAGCCGCGCCACGATCGGGGCGAACGCGTCGACGTCCTTGTCGTGGAGCACCCAGTAGGAGAAACCCATCTCTTCCCGCCTCGACACGAGCGTGTCCACTATCTCGCTCTCGGTGCCGACGAGGACGGTCGGTGAGCCTGCTACCTCCTCTGGCGGGAAGCCGAAGAGCCGGGAGTAGTCATCGGCTATTGCCGCCGCCGGCCGGCCCACCTCGGTGACGAACGTGAGGCTCTGCAGCTCGAGATCGCCGAACCGCTCGCCCGCCGCCTCGCGCACCCACTCGATCCGCTCGGCGAAGCGGGCGGCCGTCACAGACACGATCGTCCGCTCGTCGATCTCTCCTGACTCGAGCGATGCGTTCACTCCGACGATGTCGGCGTGCTCGACGGCGATGCGCAGAACACGCCTGCCGCCTCCGCCGATGATGACGGGCGGCCCACCTTCCCTGTAGGGCCGCGGGTATCCGACCGCACCCTCGAGCTTGTAGTGCTTCCCGGCGAAGTCGACCTTCTCCTGCCTGAAGAGTGCCCGCAGGACCCTCACGGCCTCCTCCAGGCGCTCGACGCGCCTCGAGGCTCCGTCGTAGGCGACACCGGCCTGCTCGTAGTCGGCCCGCAGCCATCCGGCACCGAGCCCGACCTCGAGCCGGCCCTCGGAGAGGAGGTCGAGCGTGGCGCACTCCTTCGCGAGCACGACCGGGTGCCGGTAGTCGTTGCCGAAGACGAGCGAGCCGACCTTGAGCGTCGTCGTCGCCTCCGCCGCGACGGCGAGCGCCGTGAGCGGCGCCCACTGCTCGTCGAGGTGGTCGGGCAGGAACAGGGTCGAGTAACCGAGATCCTCGAGCTTTCGCGCGTGACTGCGCCACGCAGCCGGCGAGGTCGCGTGCGAGGACTGGATGCCGAAGCGGAACGGCCGCATCGGCGAAGGTTACCCAGCGCCTAGGCTTTGCGACATGGAGGTCGCCCCTCACGGCGCCGGCTGGACCCGGTCCGGCTGGCGCGCGCTGCCGGCAGCTCAGCTGCCGCAGTGGCCCGACCCGAGAGCCGCCGGCGACGTCGTGAAGCAGCTCTACGAGCTCCCTCCCCTCGTCTTCACCGGTGAGGCGCGCCGCCTCACCCGCGCTCTCGCCTCCGTGGCCGACCGCCGGGCTTTCCTGCTCCAGGCAGGTGACTGTGCCGAGTCCTTCGACGAGTTCTCCGCCGAGAACATCGTGGACAAGCTGCGGGTCATACTCCAGATGGCGGTCGTCCTCACCTACGGCTCGGGCGTCCGGGTGCTGAAAGTCGGCCGCATCGCCGGCCAATTCGCCAAGCCCCGTTCGGCCGCGACCGAGCGGGTCGGCGAGCTGGAGCTGCCTGTCTTTCGCGGCCACATCGTGAACGACGACGTGCCGGTGCCCGCGGCGCGGGTGCCGGATCCCTCCCGCATGCTCATGGCGTACCACCAGTCATCGGCCACCCTCAACCTCCTGCGGGCGTACACGAAGGGGGGCTTCGCCGATCTCACGAACGTGCACGCATGGAACCAGGAGTTCGTCGCCTCGAGCGCGGAAGGTCGCCGCTACGAGGCGATCGCCGAGGAGATCGACCGCGCCCTCCGGTTCATGCGGGCCTGCGGCGTCGACCTCTCGACCGACTCCCCCATCCACCAGGTCGACTTCTTCACGAGCCACGAGGCGCTCCTCCTCGACTACGAGGAGGCACTCACCCGGAAGGATCCCGACACCGGCGAGTGGTACGACTGCTCTGCCCACATGCTCTGGATCGGAGAGCGCACCCACCAACTCGACGGTGCGCACGTCGAGTTCATGCGCGGCGTGCGGAACCCGATCGCCGTGAAGATCGGGCCTGGCGCCGAGCCTGCCGAGGTGCTCGAGCTCTGCGAGGCGCTCAACCCCGCCCGCGAGAGCGGGCGGCTCACGCTCACGACCCGCATAGGGGTGAACGAGGTGCGGCGGCGGCTGCCACCGCTCGTCGAGGCGGTGGAGCGGGCGGGGCACCCCGTCGTCTGGGCCTGCGACCCCATGCACGGCAACACCTTCGTGAGCGAGTCGGGCCGCAAGACGAGGCACTTCGACGACGTGCTCGGGGAGATACAGGCATTCTTCGAGGTCCACCGCTCCCTCGGCAGCTGGCCGGGGGGCGTCCACATCGAGCTCACGGGCGACGACGTCACCGAGTGCCTCGGAGGTATCGAGGACATCCTCGAGGAGCAGCTCCCGCTGCGCTACACGACGGCCTGCGACCCACGCCTCAACGCGAGGCAGTCGATCGACCTGGCCTTCCGGCTCGCCGAGTTGCTCCGCGGCGACTGAGTCGCGCAGCGGCCCTGCACGGGCGCCGGGCATGTGACGATCACGTTGTCAATGCGCCGCCGAAGAGCCATTCACTGGAACAAGTGGGTGGGACCGCCTATCATTTTCGGAAGGAGGATCGGCGGAGCTGGTTCTCCGGGCGGCTGGGCAGCCTCGAGGGGAAGCTTTCCGGCAGGACAGGTGGTCGCGAGCCGCGAGCGACGGCTCCCAAACGGCAAGGGCTGAACGATCAAGATGTGTGGGGTTGTCCGTAGATGGATGCGACCACTACGAGTGGTTATGTCAACACTCAGCGTAGGGCTACTCCTCTCTCCGCTCACCTCCGCCCCGGCGAGCGCAGCCCCGCGTGGGGCGACTGCCAGAGTGAAGTACACCTACTACCTGGCGACGGCGAACGGTCAGGTGCTCAACTTCGGCGGCGCACCGTCATACGGATCGGCCGCCGGGCTCAACCTGAGCGCTCCGATCGTCGGCATCGCCACGACGCCAGACCGCGGCGGATACTGGCTGGTCGCCTCGGACGGAGGGGTCTTCGCGTACGGTGACGCCACCTCCTACGGCTCCATGTCCGGCCGGCTCCCCGCCGGCCACACGGCCATAGGCATCGTGTCGAGCCCGGACGGCAGGGGCTACTGGGTGGTGGACGACACCGGAACGATGTACCGCTTCGGCGACGCGGCACGCGTCGCCCCTTACGGGCTACCGGGGGCCGACCTCACCTATCCGATAGTCGGTGCGGCCGCCACGCCGAACGGCTCGGGCGCCTGGTTCGTCAACTCGATCGGTCAGGTGTTCACCGCCGGCGACGCCGTCTCCTACGGCTCTCTCTCGGGCGTGACGACCGACGCGAAGGTCACCTCGATCGCACCCACGCCCGACGGCCTCGGCTACTGGCTCGTCGAGGCCGACGGCGACGTCTTCGCATTCGGCGACGCAGAGAACGGGGCGACCGCCCAGGGCGCGCTCCCGGGCCAAGCTATCGGCATAGCCCCCGCAGGTACCGTCAGCGGGTACTGGGTGGCCTCCGACCAGGGAAGCGTGCTCCCGGGAGGAAGCGCGCAGTCCCACGGCAGCACGAGCCTGTCGCAGACGAACTCCCCCATCGTCGGCATCGCGCTCGCCACGGTGA
>JAJYVX010000261.1 GCA_021791795.1 Actinomycetes bacterium
GGCAGTCCGCCGCCCTGGTCAAGGTAAGCCCGACGCCGGCGGCGGTGATCGAGCAGACGAGCACAGGGACCTCGCCGGCCTGGAATCGCTCGACGGTCCGGTCCTGGGCGGCTCGTGGCGTGCCCCCGGCGATCACCTCGGCACTCGCCATAGGCTTCGCCGAGTCGGTGAGCGACTTCGGGGTCGCGTCGACCCTCGCCTACTCGGCGCACTTCCCCCTTCTCACGTACCAGCTGTACACGGCGATCGGGAGCTTCCCGCCCAATTTCCCCGGCGCGGCAGCCATGGGCTGGCTGCTCGTCGCGTCGGTCGCGGTCCCGCTCGCCCTGCAGGCGAGGGCGCTCAAAGGACGCTCCTACGCGGTGCTCTCCGGCCGCACGAGGCTGGCCACGCCGACCGAGCTCGGGCGCCTCGAGAGGCTCGGCGCTGCCGGTTCGGTCGGGATCTTCATCCTTCTCGCCCTCGGCGTGCCGGCGCTCGGGGCCGTGAGCGGCTCCCTGCTCGGCGACTACGGGTCGAGCTTCAGCCTCACCCTTGCCAACTACAGAGCGGTCTTCGCCAGCTCGGAGCTGTTCGGCCCGGTCGAGCGCTCGCTCGTCTACGGCGCGCTCGCCGCGAGCGTGACGGTCGTCGGCGGGTTGGTGGCGGCGAGGATGCTCACCTCGAACAAGGGAAGAAGGACGGCGAGGGCGCTCGACTTCCTCCTCCTCGCATCCGTCGCGCTGCCGAGCGTCGTCTTCGCGGCCGGCTACATATTCGCCTACAACCTGCCGATCATGTCGAGGCTCGGCATCAACCTCTATCAGACGACGACGCTCCTCCTCGTCGCCTATGTGGCAGCTAGCCTTCCGACGAACGCGAGGGTGCTCGTCGGGCCGATCTCACAGATCCAGCCCTCGCTGCACGAAGCGGCCCGGACGCATGGCGCGGGCCCGATCCGGGCATGGGCGCGCGGCGTGCTTCCGGCCGTGTCACGGCCCCTCGTGATGGCCTGGGTGCTGACGTTCACCGCCGTCTTCCTCGAGCTTCCGATCTCCGAGCTCCTCTATGCGCCGAATTCACCGCCCGTCTCGGTGGCGATACAGGACAACCTCGGCAACTACCACTTCGGGGTCGGCGTGGCCCAGGCGGTCGTGAGCGTCGCAACTGCCCTCGTTGCCGTCGGGTTCGTCCTCGGTCTGTACCGCCTGTTGGCGCCGCGGGGGTGGCGAAGGATAGGAGCGCTGAATCGTGGCTGATGCCCTTCGCATCGAAGCTGTCGGGAAGACCTTCAGAAACGGAGCCGTCGCGCTGCAAGACGTCTTCCTCGCAGCCGATGCGGGCACTTTCCTCGTGCTGCTCGGCCCCTCGGGTTCGGGCAAGACCACGCTGCTCAGATTGGTGGCCGGCATAGAGAAGGTGACGACCGGCAGGATCGTGATCGGCGAGAACGTCGTCGCCGAGGGCTCGCGACATCTCCTGCCCGAGCGAAGGAACCTCGCCATGGTCTTCCAGGACTATGCGCTCTGGCCCCATCTCTGCGCAGCCGAGAACGTCGCCTTCGCCCTTCGCCGGACGGGCCTCTCCGCCAAGGCGTGCCGGGAGCACGCCCTCGAGATGCTCGATCGAGTCGGGCTCAAAGGCCTCGCCGTGCGCTTCCCCTCAGAGCTCTCGGGCGGTGAGCAGCAGCGGGTCGCCCTCGCCCGAGCCCTCGTCGGCAACGCGGGCCTCGTGCTTTGCGACGAGCCGTTGTCCAATCTCGACGCGGACCTGCGCGAGCGCATGCGGGTCCAGATCTCCGAGCTGGTGCGTGACTCCGGCTCGACGGCCGTGTACATAACCCACGACCAGCAGGAGGCGTTCGCGCTCGCCGACAAGGTGGGTGTGCTCGAGAAGGGACGGCTCGTACAGCTCGGCTCCCCCGAGGAGGTCTACAGCCACCCGGCGAGCCCGTTCGTGGCACGGTTCACCGGTGTCGCCACCGAGCTCGCCGTCCGCGTGGGGCGGCGGGCGGCTGCCGGCGGCGGCGTCGAGGTCGAGCTCTTCGAGCCGACGGCCACGCGACCCGTCTCGGCGGAGGCGGGAAGTGCCCTCGAGCCCGGCCGAGGAGCCCTTCTCGCCAGGCCTTCCGCCGTGCGTCTCTGCTCTCCGTACGGCACCGAGGCGCATGTGTCCGGCAAGGTCGTGGACGTGGCCTTCCGCGGGCGGGGCTACGAGCTCACCGTGGAGCTGCCTAGCGGCAGCCGGGTGAGCGGCGTCGTCTCGGCCGAGCGCGCGGCCCGCGGGGGGCGCGTCGGCCTCGCGCTGGCAAAGGCTGGCTGCGTCGTCTACGCGACGGACGAGCGCGAGGTCGAAGCCGAGCCGAGCGGCGTCGAAGCCGAGACCTCGGACCCTCTGCAGGAACCGGCCGCCCTCCGACAGGTGGCGCTCACAGGCGACCGGTGACCACCGGCGGGCGGTAGCGTCCATTGCATGCCACGCGAACGCCGGCCAGCCGAGCGCGCCCGCGCGCCGCGGCGCTCGAGCGAGCAGCCGCGAGGGCGTCCCACCCGCGCCGACGAGTCGCCGCGCCGCCAGCGCCCGCAGGCCCACAGCCACTACAGCCCGCGCTCGGAACGGGAGTTCGCCCTGCCGAGTTCCGTGGTCGGCGAGCTGCGGGACTCTCTCGAGCGACACGCGGACGCCCCTGCGGAGAGCCGCTCCCTCCGATCGCCTCAGGCACTGGAGCGCCGCCTCACCTCCGCCGCGGCCGCGTATGAGCGGGACCGCTACGAGGAGGCGCTCTCCACCGTCCGCCCGGTGGTCGCGCGCGCGCCGGACGCCCCTGCAGTGCTCGAGCTCTACGGGCTCACGCTGTACCGGCTCGGCCGCTGGCGCCAGGCCGCCCGCCACCTTCGCCACCTGCACGAGCTGACAGGCAGCTACGACCAGCACCCCGTCATCGCCGACTGCGAGCGGGCTCTCGGCCACCTCGACAAGGTCCGCCTGCTGTGGGACGAGCTCCGCAAGGCCGGCGTCGACCGGGACGTCCTCGTCGAGGGACGGCTCGTCATGGCAGGTGCGCTCGCCGACTCGGGCGACCTCGAGCAGGCGATCGAGTTGCTCCGGTCGGAGGCGGCGAACAAGAAGCACCCCGACCTGCGCCACCTGCGCCAGTGGTACGCGCTCGCCGACCTGTTCGAGCGGGCGGGCGACCTCCCTCGTGCTCGCCAGCTCTTCGCCCGAGTCGCCCAGGCGGACGCCGAGGTGCTCGATGCTCCCGCGCGTCTCGCCGCCCTCCGTTGACCTCTTTGACGGGCTGACGGCGGCACTAGCCTCGTTTCTCAGATGGATCGACTCGGCCTCGTAGGCCTTCCGAACGCGGGCAAGTCGTCGCTCTTCAACGCCCTCACCGGCGGCGACGCCCTCGTCGCGCCGCACCCCTTCTCGACCGTCGACACGGAGGTCGGCGTCGCCCACGTGCCGGACGAGCGCCTCATCGCCCTGGCCGAGATGAGCAAGAGCCGGCGAGTGGT
>JAJYVX010000262.1 GCA_021791795.1 Actinomycetes bacterium
CCCGAGGTGCTCCTCGTCGAGGCCGGATCCTCCGCATCGGAGCGAGCGGCACTCTACCGGGCCTGCGACGCGTTCGTCTGCCCCGAGCGCGCCCAGGGTGACCCGGCGACCCTGCTCGAGGCGATGGCCTGCGGCGTGCCACCGGTGTTCCTCGGCGGCGGCGCCTTCGACGAGCTGTGCGGACCGGAAGAGGGCTACGTGGTAACCGCGCGCGAGGTCGAGGTCGCTCCCCGAGAAGCCGGCGTCCTGGCAGCGGCCGGGCGCATGTGGCACCTCGAGCCTCGGCGCTCGGCGCTCGGCGCTGCGCTGCGCGAGGCGGCAGGCAACAGGGGCGCCCGGAGATGGAAAGGGGAAGCCGCCCGCAGGCGGGTGCTCAAGCACGCGCCCGCTCATCCCGATACCTGAGGCATGTCCAGCACCTCGCCTGTGCCCGGAACGGCACCGGGGATCTCCTCGGCGAACAGGCGAGAGGGCTCGATCCTGTGGTGTGCACCGTTCCTGAACCACTCCGGCTACGGCGAGGAGGCCAGGGGCTTTCTCCGAGGGCTCTCCGCCCTCGGGTGGCACGTCGCGGCACGAAGCGTAGGAGATGCCTCGGCGTCCGCCGTCGCGTCGCTCCGGCGCCCTGAGGGAGCGCAGCTGCGCCGCGCCCTCGAGAAGAGCCCGGTCGCGCCCGTGACCGCGCTCTTCCACGTCCCTGGCTACGCCGTCGGCCCTGTCAGCGGTGCGTCACGGACGATCGCCCGCACGATGTTCGAGACGGACGGCCTGCCCCGAACATGGGTGGAGAAGCTGAATTGCATGGACGAGGTGTGGGTGCCCTCCTCGTTCAACGCCGAGACGTTCTGCGCGGCTGGCGTCGACGTGCCGGTCCACGTCGTCCCCGGTGGGGTCGACACCGACCTGTGGCGCCCCGACCTTCCTGCGCTCCGGGTGCCCGGAGCGAGGGGAACCGTCTTCCTCGGCGTGTTCGCGTGGAGCTACCGTAAGGCAGTCGACGTGCTCCTCAGGGCGTGGGCCGGGGCGTTCGGGCCGGATGACCCCGTCTCTCTCGTGCTGCGCTGCGACCCGCTCCCCGTCGCAGCGGGGCGAAGACCCGAAGCGCCCGAGGCCCTCTTGGCCCAGGAGCTCTGCCGACTGGACCTCGACCGCAGCGCGCTCGCGCCGATCGTGGTGCTCAGCATGCCTCTTTCCCAGTGGGACATGGCCAGGCTGATGGCCGCTGCCGATGTCTTCGTCGGCGTCTCCAGGGGCGAGGGATGGGGTCGTCCGCTCCTCGAGGCGATGTCCTGCGGCCTCCCGGCCATCGGGACCCGCTGGAGCGGGAACCTCGAGTTCATGACCGACGACAACAGCCTCCTCATCGACATCGAGGGGCTAGTCGAGATCGACGAGCGCATGGAGGTCGAGCACTTCTGGGGCATGCGCTGGGCGGAACCGTCGGCAGAGCACCTTTCCGAGGTCCTGCGGCGCTCGGCGACCGACGCCGACCTCCGGATCCGGCTCGGCTCCCGGGCACGAGCTGACGTCGTCGAGCGATGGAGGTGGGAGAACGCCGCAGCGGTGGCCGACGCGCGGCTTCGGCAGCCCGCGGCGGTCCCGCCGGCCAGCCGCGCCAGTCGGCTCAGGGTCCGCTGGTGCGGAGACTTCTACGCGGACAGCGGCTTCGCCAAGGTGAACCGCGACCTCTGCATGGCGCTCGCGCGCGACGAGCTCTTCGACGTCGAGCCGGTGACCGCCGAGCCGCCTCCCTACCCTGACGACCACCGCGAGGTGGTGCAGCGCATCCTCGCCCACCACACCACGCGCCCGGGCGCGCCCGTCGAAGTCGAGGTGCGAGACGGCTGGCCGCCGAACTTCGCGGCGCCGGCGCGAGGGCGGCTCGTCATCATGCAGCCCTGGGAGTTCGGCGGCGTGCCCGCGGACTGGGTCCGGGGGGTGGAGGCCGCAGACGAGGTGTGGGTCCCAACCACCTGGGTGCGCGACTGCTACGTGCGAAGCGGCGTTCCGTCGGACAAGGTCGTGGTCGTCCCCCACGGCATCGACACGACGACGTTCTCGCCCGCCGGTCCGAAGCTCGCGCTCGGCACCGAGAAGGGCGTGCGGCTGCTCTTCGTGGGCGGGGCGATCGCGAGGAAGGGGTTCGACCTTCTCCTCGACGCCTACCTCGAGACCTTCTCCCCCGACGACGACGTCTGCCTGGTGCTGAAGCTCTTCGGGGCAGACGGCCCCTACCGCCACATCGCGATGGACGAGCGCGCCAGGGCCGCGGCAGCCGATCCCGCCGCCCCTGCGATCGAGATCGTCGAAGGGCGGCTCACCACAGCAGAGATGGCCGCGCTCTACCGTGCGTGCGACGTGCTCGTCCACCCGTACCGGGGGGAGGGGTTCGCGCTGCCTGTCGCCGAGGCGATGGCGTGCGGGCTCCCCACCGTGGTCACGGGCTACGGCGCATGCCTCGACTACTGCGACGACGAGACGAGCTGGCTCGTCCCCGCGACGCTCGAGCGCGTGCATCTGCCCGACGTCACTGCCTCGCCCGCTGGGTTCTGGCTCGCCGAGCCGGACAGGGCGGCCCTGAGGGCGACGTTGCGCCGAGCGGTCGAATCGGGCGCCCTGCGCCGCTCCAAGGGCGCCGCAGGGCGCAGACGTATCGAAGGTGGGTACACCATCCAACACGCCGCCGCCTACGCCCGCGGGCGCCTCGCATCGCTCGCCCAGGGACACGGCCGCCACGATGCCGCTTCGAAGGACCGTGTCGATGCCCTGTCCAAGCTCACCGCGACCGGCTTCCAGAAGGTCAACGACGTCCTCGCCGACCTGAGAAGCGAGCTCGCGACGCTCAAGGTCGAGGCCTCGGTCCTGAGAGACGGCACTGTCGCCCTTCCGCCACAGCTCGTCGTCCAAGGGCGGGCCGGCCGGCCGGTCATCGGGTTTCGAGAGGGTCGCGGCCTCGAGGAGGGGTACGCCGGCTTCGAGGACGTCTTCCGGGCACCCGAGGAGACGATCCGACGCCTCCAGCGCGTGTACCTCCCGCTGCTCGAGGTGAGTGCGCCGGTCTTCGACTTCGGCTGCGGACGCGGCGAGATGCTCGAGCTCTTGAAGGAAGCGGGCGTCGAGGCCTACGGCGTGGATGCCGACGCGTCGATGGCGGCGCGGGCCAAGGCGAAGGGGCTCGACGTCGAGTGCGACGACGCGCTCGCCCACCTGGCCAAGCTCGCCGAAGGCTCCCTCGGCGCCGTGTTCTCGGCCCAGGTCGTCGAGCACCTCCAAGGACCTGACGTCGAGGCGTTCTTCGTGCAGGCTCGCAGAGCGCTCCGGGACGGGGGCGTCCTCGTCGCCGAGACCGTGAACCCTCACTGCGCCTTCGCCCGCAAGAACTTCTGGATCGACCTCACCCACCAACGCCAGGTCTTCCCCGAAGTCGCGGTGCTCCTGTGCCGTCACGCGGGGTTCAAGGAGGCGACGGTGCT
>JAJYVX010000001.1:0-30349 GCA_021791795.1 Actinomycetes bacterium
CGTTGTCGGCGACCCCGAGGGTGTCCTCGCCGCCGATCACCACGAGAGCGTCGATGCCGCGGCGCTCGAGGGTGTCGAGCACCTGCTGCTCGCCGTCCTCGATCTTGTAGGGGTTCGTGCGAGACGTGCCGAGGATGGTGCCCCCGCGCGGGAGGATGCCGCGGCAGGTCTCGACCGTGAGAGGCATGGAGTCGTCGGTCACGACGCCCCTCCAGCCGTCCTTGAAGCCGACGATCTCGTCCCCGTAGCCAACCTCGCACTTGCGAACGACGGCACGGATCGCCGCGTTCAGACCCGGGCAGTCGCCGCCGCCGGTGAGCACTCCGACTCGCATGCCGACCTCCTCACAGATGCCGCACTTCGATCATCCCATGAGCTTGCGCCCTCATGGGGCTGTTGCGGCGTCCCTCTCGCGACATGACGGCGCGAGGCCGAGCGGACTGCTGGCCGCGGCGATGAGCCGGCACGGACCTAGATTCCGCCCTATGGCGACCACAGCAGGCATCGGCTGGACACGGGAGCGCTGCGAGGAGCTCGACCGCAGCGACCCGATCGGCTGGGCGAGAGGGCGTTTCGCCCTGCCCGGGGACGTGGTGTACCTCGAAGGGAACTCCCTCGGCGCCATGCCGTCCGCCGCGCCGGCGCGGCTTGCCGAGGTCCTCGGGAAGGAGTGGGGGGAGGCTGCCAGCCGGTCCTGGGGCGCAGGCAAGTGGATGGAAGGGCCGCGGCGTGTGGGCGACAAGATCGCCCGCCTCATAGGGGCGAAACCGGGCGAAGTGGTGACCTGCGAATCCACCACGATCGGGCTCGCGAAGATCCTCGGAGCTTCGCTCGCCGCCGCGCCGGGCAAGCGCCGAGCCCTCCTCACGACGTCGACCAACTTCCCGAGCGACCTGTACGCGGCTCAGGGGATGCGGCGCTTCTTCTCCAGCGAGCCCGAACTGAGGGTCGTCGAGCCCGAGGCGCTGCCCGCGGCGCTCGGGGCGGGCGACGTCGCCGCGATGTTCCTCACCCAGGTCGACTTCCGCACGGGCGCTCTCTTCGACCTGGGGTCCCTCACGGACCTGGCGCACCGCGCGGGTGCCCTCGCGATCTGGGACCTGTGCCATTCGGCCGGAGCGGTGCCGGTCGGCTGCGAGGCCAACGGAGTGGACCTTGCGGTCGGCTGCGGTTACAAGTACCTGAACGGAGGGCCGGGCTCACCGGCGTTCGTGTACGTCAGGAGCGCTCACCAGGGGCGGCTTCCCAATCCGCTCCCGGGGTGGATGGGGCACGCCGATCCCATGGCTTTCGGCCGTGACTTCGTGGCCGCGAAAGACGTGTCGGCCTTCCTCACGTCGACCCCGTCGGTGCTCGCCCTCGCCGCTCTCGAGACTGGTCTCGACGCCTTCGAGGGTGTGACCATCGAGCAGGCACGGGAGAAGTCGCTCCAGCTGACCCGAGTGTTCATGGAGGTGATCTCCCGGGACACCGGGGGAGCTGTGCGATTCGCGACACCGCCCGAGCCGTCCGGGCGGGGCTCTCAGGTGTCGATACGCCACGAGGATGCGGCCGCGATCGTGCGGGAGGCGGAGCGCCTCGGCGTGCTCGGCGACTTCCGCCCGCCGGACATATGCCGCTTCGGCTTTGCACCGCTCTACCTGCGCCACAGCGAGGTGTACGAGGCGGCTCGCATAGTTGCGGACATCCTCGGGGATCGATGAGGCGTGCGGCCGATCCGAACGGTTCCCGGGGCACTCGCTGCGCGCCGGGCTAGATGTTGGCGAGGTCCTCGCTCGAGTAGGCGCGGAAGGCGATGAGAGTGCGGGTGCGGCTGATGCCGGAGAGCTTGGCGATGCGGCTCGTGACGAGCTCGGCGAGCTCTTCGTGACCGACAGCGCGCACCAGCGCCACGAGGTCCTCGTCACCGGCGACGGAGTACGCGGCGTAGACGCCCTCGGTGTCGGCGAGCTCCTGGCCGAGCGCCGCCACGCGGGCCGGCTCGGCTGTGATCAGCACGATCGCTGTGACCATGTCGCAAGATGCTAGGACGGGGACCCGCTGAGTGGGGCTAGTGGTGCGCGGAGGAGGCCGCAGGTGAGTGTGAGGTGGGACCCGAAGCTGTACTGGCGTTTTGCCGCCGAGCGGTCCCGGCCGTTCTTCGATCTGCTCTCGCAGGTCGACGTGCCGGGGGCACGAGAGATCGCCGACCTCGGGTGCGGGAACGGTGCGCTCACCGCCGAGCTGGCCCGCCGCTACCCGTCGGCCCGGGTCGTCGGTGTCGACAACTCGCCGGAGATGCTCTCCGAGGCGGAGGAGCGGCATGCAGGCGAGGCAGGCTTCAGCCTCGTCCGGGCGGACGTGCGCGAGTGGGAGCCTGACGGGCCGGTCGATCTCGTCATCTCGAACGCCATGCTGCAGTGGGTTCCCGGCCACCTGCAGGTGGTCGGCCGGCTCGCCCGCTTCCTCCCGCCGGGAGGCGTGTTGGCGCTGCAGGTGCCGGCGAACTTCTCCGAGCCCACCCACCAGCTGCTCCGCCGGGTCGCGTCCGCCCCCCGTTTTGCGGCGAGGCTGCGCGAGAGAGCGGGCGGCTGGCCCGCCTCTCACGAGCCTTCCGACTACGCCCAGGAGCTCGCCCGAGCCGGGCTCGAGGCGAACGTGTGGGAGACGACGTACCTCCATGTGCTCGAGGGGCGCGATGCCGTGCTCGAGTGGATGCGCGGAACTGCCCTGCGGCCGGTCCTGTCCGCGCTCGGCGACGAGGATTCCGCGGCCTTCCTCGCCGAGTACGGCGAGCTGCTGCGGGGGGCCTACCCGGAGGGGCCGAGCGGCTCCCTTCTGCCCTACAGGCGGGTGTTCGCCGTCGGTCGGTCGCCCGGCGAGCTGCCACCGGCCGTGTCGGCGATGGATCACGTCCAGCTGGCGATCCCGGTAGGCGGAGAGGAGGAGGCTCGCGCCTTCTACGCGGGACTGCTCGGCTTCGAGGAGTTGGGAAAGCCTCCGGCGCTCGCCCGCCGCGGCGGCTGCTGGTTCGCCGGCCCGGGGGCGGTCGCGCTCCACGTCGGCGCGGAGGCGGAGTTCCGTCCCGCGCGCAAGGCGCACGTCGGCCTCGCTCTCAGCGACATCGAAGCGTTCGCCGAGCGCCTGGCGGCGGCCGGCCGGCCGGTGGCGTGGGACGACGAGTTGGCACCCCGGCGGCGTTTCTTCACGGAAGATCCATTCGGCAACCGGATCGAGCTGCTCGAGGCGCTGAGGGCGCGCTAGCGGGCTTCGTCGGCTACCTTGCCGGCGTGCCGACAGCCGTGCCGCCGAAGCTCACCAACACGCACCCCTCGCTCCGCCGCGCCTGGCACCCGGTGGCGTTGAGCGAGGAGGTCGGCGAGCTCCCTTCTCAGGTGCTGCTCCTCGGCGAACCCTACGTCGTCTTCCGCGCGAGCGACAGCCGGCCCCGTGCTTTCGTCGACAGGTGCCCTCACCGGCTGGCGCCCCTGTCGCTCGGCACGCGGGAAGGCGACGGTCTGCGGTGCGCGTACCACGGCTGGTGCTTCGAGCCCGACGGCCGGTGCCGCGAGATACCGGCGCTCGGCGTAGGCGCTCCGCTTCCGCCCGCGGCCAGGCTGAGCGCTCCCGCCGGGATTGAGGAGAGGCTCGGCGTCGTGTTCGTCGCGCCCGAGCCGCCGCTCACGGCGCTTCCCGAGATCCCCGAGGCGGCGGACGCCGAGTTCGTACGCTTCGCGCTCGAACCGACCCGGACGAGATCGTCGGCGGGTCTCTTGATCGACAACTTCCTCGACTTCGCCCACTTCCCCTTCGTGCATGCCGGGACGTTCGGGGCGGAGGAGTCGGCAGAGCTGAGGCCCTACGAGGTGGAGCGGGAGGCGCTCGGCTTCGGGCTCGTCTACGAGCACCCGTTCGCGAACAGGGAAGACCCCGGAGTGGCGGCCGGCATCCGCCCGCTCGTGCAGACACGCCGCATGACCTTCCGGTACAGCGCCCCGTTCTTCGCCTCGCTCCGCCTCGAGTACGTGGAGGCCCCGGGGGTGAACGCGATCGGCTTCTTCATCCAGCCCGAGGACGACGAGACCTGCCGGATATACACGGTTCTCTGGCGGAACGATCTCGGCGAAGGCGTCGCCGATGTCAAGGCGGCGATGGCTTTCGAGCAGGAGGTGTTGGACGAGGACATCCGCGTGCAGTCGCGCTACCACGACCTCTCGATCCCGCTCGACCTCCGGGCCGAGATCCACACGCGGGCGGACCGCAACACGATGGAACTGCGTAGGATCCTCGCCGCCTTCGTCTCGGCCGCGTTCGAGAGCCCGCCGGACCCGCAGCAGCCGGAGGGCTAGAGCCGCCGGGCCTTCAGCTCCGGGCCGGGGCGGCGAGGAACACCGGGATCAGGCGGTCGGTCTTCTGCTGGTACTCGGCATACGGCGGGTAGGCCTCGACGGCGCGGTCCCACCAGATCCTGCGCTCCTCGCCCTCGAGCTCCCTCACCACTGCGTCGAAGGGCTCGGGCCCGTCCTGGACCATCACCGCGGCCGGGTCGGCGCGCAGGTTGTGCACCCACAGCGGGTGCTCGGGCGCGCCGCCTTTCGATCCGACGAGGGCGTACTCGCCGCCGTGCTCGACCCGCATCACCGGACTCTTGCGCAACTTTCCCGTCCGCTGCCCCCGTGTCGTCACGACGATGATCGGAAGACCGGTGTCCCGCAAGGTGTTGGCCCGGATTCCGCCGGAGGTCTCGTACTCCTCGACCTGTTCGCGTACCCAGCCCGACGAGCTCGGCTCGTACTCACCCTGAAGAGGCATGCGTCGGATCCTACGCGGATCAAACTCACTTGCGTCCGCCGATCATGAGTACGATGGGATTGATGCCTGCTAAGGCGAAGGTCAGGGTGGGGGCGAGCCACAGTTCCGAGGGCCGCGTCCCATGGGGGACCCTCTCCCGTTCCCAAGTCATAGATGCCGCAGTGCGAGTCCTCGACAGGGGGAGCTACGAGCAGCTCACGATCCGGGCGCTCGCCGCGGAGCTCGGCGCCGCACCCATGTCGCTCTACCGGCACGTCCGCGACAAGGACGACCTGCTCGACGAAGTGGTCGACAGGCTCCTCGCGCACGCCTGGCAGCCCTCGGCAAGGGAGTCGAACTGGAAGGCGTACATCTCGGAGGCGTGCGAGAAGCTGAGGGCGCTCCTCGTGGCCGAGCCTGCAGCGCTGCACGTCTACCTGAAACACCCGGTCGTCTCCCCATCGGCGGTCGCGCGCATGCAGTCGATGCTGGCCGTGCTGAAGAAGGCAGGGTTGACCGAGGCCGCAGCCCGCAGGGCGTACGCCGCCGTGCACACCTACACGATCGGGTTTGCCGCCCTCGAGGCCGGGCGGGCGGAGTGGAAGGCGGACGGCGCGGATGTCGACGACCTCGCCCGTCAGCTCGCCGCCTTCACGACGCCGCGTCAATTCTCCGAGGGCCTTCGCGACCTCCTCGACGCCGTCGAGCAAAGGCGCAGCTGAGCCCGAGCCGCACCCGCCGGCCGGGCCACCCGCCGGCTGAGTCCCGCCGGCTGAGTCCCGCCGGTAGGGGACTTTCGCCCCTAGCTTCGGATCGCCCCGGGGGTGCACCGTGAGGAGGTGGTCGAGGGTTCGCCAGGTGGGGGTGCACGCTTCGCGCCGGGAGATGCCGCCCTCGTGGCCCCGGAGGGGCTCGACGAGATGCTCGCCGCTCTTGCCCGCCTCGGCTACGAGACGAGCGGTCCGACCGTCCGCGGTGGCGCCGTCGTCCCCGGGCCGGTCGCTTCGATCGAGGATCTTCCCGCCGGCTGGCACGATGAGCAGTCGCCCGGCCGCTACCGGCTCGAGCATGGCGAGGACGGCTCTCTCTTCTCCTGGGCCGTCGGGCCGGGCTCTTTCAAGCCTGAGCTCTTCCCCCCCGTACACGAGCTGTGGCAGGCGCGCCGGGACGGCGAGGGCCGGGTCGAATTCGTGGCTGGCCGAGGTTCGAGCCGGTCGAAGAAGCGAGCGTTCTTCGGCGCCCGGCCGTGCGAGCTCGCCGCGCTCTCGGTGCTCGACCGCGTGCTCGTGGATTGCGCCACGCCCGACCCGTTCTACGAGGGGGTCCGGCGTGGTGCCGTCTTGGTCGTCGCCGAGTGCGGTGCGCCGGCTTCGACCTGCTTTTGCACGTCGATGGGAGGCGGGCCCGAGGCGGTCGCCGGATTCGATCTGGCGCTCACGGAGCTGACCGATGGCGACCACCGGTTCCTCGTACGGGTCGGCAGCGCTCTCGGTGCAGAGGTGCTGACACTCGTCACGACGAGACCGGTCACCGCGGCCGACGTCGCGGCTCGTGAAGCTGTGACGGAGAGAGCTCGGAGCGCCATGGACGGCCGGTTCGACGCGGCTGGGCTCGCCGAGCTCCTCGCCGGGAACATCGAGCACCCCCGCTGGCAGGAGGTGAGCGAGCGCTGCCTGGCTTGCGGCAACTGCACGCTCGTGTGCCCGACGTGCTTTTGCAGCGACGTGCGTGACACCACCGACCTCTCGGGGACGGTGCACCGCACCCGGAGCTGGGCATCCTGCTTCGACCGGGACCACTCCTACCTCCACGGCGGACCCGTGCGCGTATCGGTCGCGTCGAGGTATCGGCAGTGGCTCACGCACAAGCTCTCGAGCTGGTGGGACCAGTTCGGGACCTCCGGGTGCGTCGGCTGTGGGCGTTGCATCACCTGGTGCCCGGTCGGCATCGACATGAGGGCCGAGGCCGCGGCTGTCTGCAGCCCGGCGTCGCCGGCGCGCCACGACCGGCTGGCGCAGCCGGAGCCCCGCCGCCCCACCGGAGCGGATGTGCCGGCAGGTGCCGAAGAGAAGGAGGCATTGCCGTGAAGGCGATCTCCATCGGCGAGCTCTTGTCCTCGCATCCGCTGCTCTCGGGCCTCCCGGCCGCGGACATCGAGACGGTGGCGGGTTGTGCCCGCAACGTCATAATCAAACCGGGGGACATGTTGCTCGCCGAGGGGCAGCGCGCCGACAGCCTCTATCTCGTCCGCTACGGGATCGTCTCGATCGAGATCCACTCGCCAGGCGTAGGGTCGATCGTGATCGACACGGTCGGTCCCGGCGGTGTCGTCGGGTGGAGCTGGCTGTTCCCGCCGTACCGGTACCACTTCGACGCGAGGGCGGTCGAGGTGGTCCGGGCCGTCGCGTTCGACGCCACCTGCCTGCGGGACAAGGCAGAGACCGATGAGCAGCTCGGTCACCTCCTGTACAAGCGGGTGGCCGAGGTGCTGCTCGAACGCCTGCAGATGACCCGCGTGCGGCTCCTCGACCTTTACGGATCGAAGAGTGTCCGTTGACACGGCGTCCGGCGGAGCTCCGGCGGAGCCGGGTGCGGCGGCCGGTAGCGCCGCGGGACCGATGGCGCCCCTGCCCTACCGGGTGACAGAGACGCAAGAGGAGGCGCCCGGGGTGGTCACCATCTCGATCTCGCCGCTCGGCACTGCCATCCCGGCCCACAGGCACGGCCAGTTCAACATGTTGACCGCCTTCGGCCTCGGCGAGTCCGCCATATCGCTGAGCGGATCCGGGCCGGAAGGCAAGCTCGTCCACACCGTCCGCGACGTCGGGCCGGTGACGAGCGCTCTCTGCGGCGCACGCCCGGGCGACGTCGTCGGCGT
Organism: Actinomycetes bacterium; assembly: GCA_021791795.1. Lineage (GTDB taxonomy): Bacteria > Actinomycetota > Acidimicrobiia > Acidimicrobiales > Bog-793 > JAKATT01. The sequence goes on from JAJYVX010000001.1 coordinate 7,649, forward strand.
CCGCGGCCCGTTCGGGACGGGCTGGGGCGTCGAGGACGGGTCCTTCCTCGAGGAGGGCGACGTCGTCGTCGTGGCCGGCGGGATCGGTCTGGCGCCGCTGCGCGGCGCTATCTCGGCGCTGGTCGCCCGCAGGAGTGCTGCCCTCGAGGCACGGACCCGCAGCGGCAACGTCTGCCTCGTCATCGGGGCGAGAGAGCCGCAACAGCTCATATTCGGCGACGATCTCGCGCGCTGGGCGGCCGGCGGGGCGCGCGTCACCGTCACCGTCGACATCCCCGACGCACGTTGGAGGGGTGGCGTGGGCCTCGTGACGTCCCACCTCGGTGCCGCCGGCTTCGAGGTGGAGGGGGCGACGGCTCTCATCTGTGGTCCCGAGATCATGATGCGCTTCACCGCCCGCGGCCTCGTCGACGCGGGAGTGGCGCCGGAGCGCATCCGGGTCGCGCTCGAGCGAAACATGCAGTGCGGCCTCGCCTGGTGCGGCCACTGCCAGCTCGGTCCGCTGCTCGTCTGCCGCGACGGACCTGTCGTCCCTTACACGGACGTCGTCGCCGATCTTCTCGTGCAGCGCGAGCGATGAGCACGACCCGGCCCTCCCTCGCCGTCTTCAAGTTCACCTCCTGCGACGGCTGCCAGCTAAGCCTGCTCGACTGCGAGGACGAGCTGCTCGAGCTCGCCCGCGCCGTACGCATAGCGAAGTTCGCCCAGATGTCCCGAGCCCTGGTCGAGGGACCCTACGACATCGCCCTCGTCGAGGGATCGGTCACAACTGCACGAGACGCCGAGCGGGTGAAGGAGATCCGGGCGAGCTCCAGGCAGCTCGTCACCATCGGCGCCTGCGCCTCGGCGGGAGGGATACAGGCTCTGCGCAACTTCGTCCCCGCCGGGAGCTACACGGGCGTCGTCTACGCCCATCCCGAGTACATCTCGTCGCTCGCCACCTCGACGCCGATCTCGAGCCACGTCGATGTCGACTTCGAGTTGCACGGCTGCCCCATCGACCGGCATCAGCTGCTCGAGGTGATCACGGCCCTCCTCGCCGGCAGGCGCCCGGTGGTGCGCGGCTACTCCGTCTGCCAGGAGTGCAAGGCGAGGGGCACCGTGTGCTTGCTCGTGGCGCGCGGGACTGCTTGCATGGGTCCGGTGACTCGCGCAGGGTGCGGGGGACTCTGCCCGGCTGTCGGGCGCGGTTGCTTCGGCTGCTTCGGGCCGGCAGACACGGTGAACACTGGGTCGCTCGCGGCCCGGCTCCGGCGCGACGGGATGCAGGCACGCGACGTCGCCCGTCTCTTCAAGACGTTCAACGCGGCGGCGCCGGAGTTCCGGGTGCAGTCGGCGGCTGAAGAGGCGGCGGGAGAGGAGGGGAGAGGATGACGCACGGCTCGCGCTCGATCGCCGTGGAAGGTCTCGCCCGCGTCGAGGGCGAGGGCTCGCTGCGCGTCGTCGTCGAGGACGGTCTCGTCCGAGACGTCGCGCTCGAGATCTTCGAGCCTCCGCGCTACTTCGAGGGTCTGCTCGTGGGCAGGAGCTATGCGGAGGCTCCCGACATCACCGCCCGGGTGTGCGGCATCTGTCCCGTCGCCTACCAGATGAGCGCCTGCGCAGCCATGGAGGACGCCTTCGGCGTCACGGTCGGCGAGCGGATCTGGGCGCTGCGCCGTCTCCTCTACTGCGGAGAGTGGATCCAGAGCCACGCGTTGCACGTCTACCTGCTGCACGCGCCGGACTTCTTCGGTTGCGCGGACGCAGTCGAGCTCGCCGAGCTCGACTCCGCAGCCGTGCGCCGCGGGCTCGATCTCAAGAAGACGGGCAACCTCCTCATGGAGACCGTCGGCGGCCGAGCCGTCCACCCTGTGAACGTGCGGGTCGGTGGCTTCTACTCCCCACCGGAGCCCGAGGCCGTGGTGGCCTTGCGCGACCCGCTCCGCCGCGCCCGGGATGCCGCTTGGGAAACGGTCGAATGGGTGTCCGGCTTCGACTTCCCGGAGGTGGAAGCGGGCTACGTGTTCCTCGGCCTCTCCGAACCGGGCCGCTACGCCATCGAGCGGGGCCGGGTCCGGTCCTCGACCGGGCTCGACCTCACGCCTGGAGAGCTTCTCCACACGGTGGTCGAAGAGCACGTGATGAGATCGACCGCGCTGCACGCGAGGCTCGACGGAGATGTCGCGTACCTGACCGGTCCGCTCGCACGCTACGCGCTGAACGGCCGCTCGCTCTCTCCTCTCGCGAGAGATGCAGCCCGTGACGCAGGCCTCGGCGACGTCTGCTCGAACCCGTTCAAGAGCATCGTCGTGCGCGCCGTGGAGCTTCTCTACGCCTGCGAGGAGGCGCTTGCGATCGTCGAGAGCTACGAGGTCCCGGCGACTCCCGCAGCCGTCATAGAGCCCCGGGCTTCTCGCGGAGCCGGTGCCACCGAGGCGCCGCGGGGGACCCTCTACCAGGAGTACGAGCTCGACGCCGAGGGGACGATCCTGGCGGCGCGCCTGATGCCGCCGACCTCACAGAACCAAGCGACCATCGAGGCCGATCTGCGCCGGGTCGTGCAGGCTTCCCTCGAGCTCGACGACGACGACCTCAGGTGGCGCTGCGAGCAGACGGTGCGCAACTACGACCCCTGCATCTCCTGCGCGGCGCACTTCCTCGACTTCTCCATGGAACGCCGTTGAGCGGGGGAGCGCCGCCTGCGGTCCTCGTGGTCGGTCTCGGGAATCCGTGTCGCCGGGACGACGGCGTCGGTGCCGTGGTGGCGGAACAGGCGGTCGCCGCCGCGCGGGCAGCCGGTGCTGCAGGCGGCAGCAGCGCCACGGCCGAGGTCAGTTCGTTCGGGCCGCTGCAGGATCCCTTAGACCTGCTCGCCGTCTGGGACGAGGCGGACGTGCTCGTCCTCGTCGACGCCGCGAGGTCCGGCGAGGCGCCCGGGACCGTCCGCGAGCTCCACCTCTCGCTCACCCCGTTCACGTCGCCGCCGAGCGATGTGAGCACCCACGTACTCGGTCTCGACCGGGTGCTCCGCCTCGCGGCACTCGTGGGCGAGCGAGCACCCTCCGTCCGGCTCGTCACGATCGAAGGTCAGGACTTCACCAACGGGACGGGTTTCAGTGCTGCGGTGGAGGCGGCGGTCGGACCGGCAGTCGAGAGGGTTGCGGCCCTTGTCGCCGAGGTCGCCCGATGTGTCTGAGCCGCCTGCACCAGGTCGTCGCCGTCGGTGACGGTTTCGCCCTCGTCCTCGGGACCGACGGGCTCCGCCGAGCCGTGTCGCTCCTTGCCCTCGAGGGGGCGCCGCCGGCGGTCGGTGATTGGCTGGTCGTGCACAGCGGCTACGCCATCGGGCGTGCGGATCGCGCCGAAGCCGAGGCGATAGCCGCCGAACTGCGCGCCGCGCGCCCGGCGGAGTGAGAGCAGTGGCGCCGGGTCCGGGGCCGGGTCCGGGGCCGGAGCGGCCGGTCGGTCTCGGAGCGGCGCTCTTCGCACGCTACGCCTACCCTCCGAGCGCGCTCGGGTACTGCGGGCCGGCGGGGGCGCCGACGCTTTTCGCCTCGGCACGAGAGCCTGGGTGGGAGGAGGACGTGGGGCGCGCGGCGGCCGGTTTCGAGGGGGCGTGGCCCTATTTGGAGCTGATCGCCGAGGCGAACGGCATCGCCGACCCGCTCGAGGCTGATGTCGTCGAGGCCTACTTTGTCGGCGGCCCACTCCTCGAGCGCGTGCCGGAGGAGGGAGCGGTCGCGCGGTTGGCGCGGGGTTTCGCGGCGGAGACCGCCGGGTTCGGCGCTGTGACCGGCGCTCTCCCTCGGGGCGGCCTGCTCCACCACAGCTTCCACGTCCTGTTCGTCTACCCGTGGCTGCGCATGGCCCGCGCCGGCGTCCTCGAGCCGTCCCTCCGGATCCTCGACCGTTGCCGCATCCGTTCCGGCACGGTGCTCTCGGTCGAGGGGGAGTCGGTCGTCGTGAAGAGCGAGCGCCTCCGCCTCGAGGACGGCGAGCTCGCCATCGGCGGAGAGCAAGTCGAGGTCGTGAGCCGGAGCTTGGACGGCTCGGGTCCGCTGCTCGAGCTGGCGGCGGGTGACGAGGTGTCCCTCCACTGGGACCGCATCTGCGATCGCCTCGACCGGGAGCGCGCAGGGTGGCTCCGCGATTGCACCTCGCGCAACATCGCGGTTGCGAACGCGGGCCTCAGGCGGTCTCGGGTCGAGCCGGAGCAGCGCCGTTCGGGCGGAGCGACATGACGGTGGCGAGCGACACCGTGTTCTGGCCTGCGATCGTCACCTCGCCGCCGACGATGTACCCGACGGCAGCCGCGCCCGACCCGACGGTCGTGTAACCACCGAATGCCTCACCCTGTGGCAGCGACCCGGCGTCGAGCACCTCGTGCGAGCTCGGCTCGAAGAGGCTTATCCGGGTGAGCGTGGCGCCGTTCGCGGCGTCCCCGCCGGCCACATAGAGAGCGGAGTGGAAGGAGAACGCCGCGGAACCGTAGAGGGCCTCCGGGAGATGGCCGACGACCGCGGCGCTGTGCGTGGCAGGGTCCACCATCTGGATGTCGTTCGTCAGCGCCACGTTTGGCCCGGGTGCCGCCACCTCGCCGCCGAAGACGTAGATGCGCCCCGAGTAGGTGGCCACCGCGGCGTAACGCACTGGCACGGGCAGGTTCGCCACCGTGGCGAAACGCTGCCCGTCGCTCGTCGCCAGCACCTCGCCGAGGTAAGTCAAGCCCGTGTAGCCGCCGACGACGTACGCCGTGGGAGCCCCGCCGCCCCTCACGCCCGAGCTGAGCACCACCGTCGCGCTGTCCGAGCGCGGTTGGGGGAGCGCGCTCGCGGGCACCGTGCCCGGACCGACCGGTTGCACCGTCGCGACCGTCGTCGGCGACCCACCGCCGAACACGAACGTGCCGTCGGCCAAGCCAGCCGCCGATGCGTCGTGCACGGGCGTGGCGAGGGCCGGACCACTCGTCACCGCCCCTGAGGCGAGATCGATGTTCTCGACGCCGCTCAGGGAGTTGCCCGACGCGTCGAGTCCCCCGATCACCGTGAGGCCCGAGCCGTCGGCTAGGACCGCCTCCCGGGAGACGGCCGCCGGAAGGCGCCATGCCTCCACTCGTGCTCCGAGCGACAGGGGAACGTAGGAGCGACGCCGGTGTGAGACCGGCGCCTTCGCGGGGTGCTTCGGTGTGGCGTGACCTGTCGTGTTCGTGCTCGGCCAGGCGAAGTAGATGCCAAGGGCGACGAGCGACGCGAGGAGGAGAAGCATGACGGCCCTTCTCCGCCTGTACATCCGCCGCCGCCTTGCAGCCCTCGCCCGGTGGATCGCCGCGGGTCGCCGCTGCGGGGACCGGGGAGCGGGCACGGGGCGCAAGCGTACAGACGGAGGTCGCTCGTCCAGCGGCGGCTCGTGTGAGGGACGTTCGGCCCTGGCAGGTGACGGAGCCGGTCCATACTGTGGGCGGCATGAGCGCACGAGAGGTGCCGGTGAGCGGCGCGCCCGCAGGCGGGGGCCCGCCCGCGCCCCGCGGCTCTCCCGGAAGGGATCGCACCAAGCTTCGGGCTGACGGGATCCTCCTCGCGCTGACCCTCGTATGCCTCGCTGGTGGGACGGGGCTCCGGCTCGCCGGCGAGAGGACGGCCGCCGATGCGCTCTGGTCGGCGGCGGCGCTGCTGGCACTTGCCGTGACGCTCGGGGCGATCGTGGCGAGCCTGCGCGAGAGACGTTTCGGAGTCGACCTGCTGGCCGCCCTCGCTCTCGCCGGCGCCGTGGCGGCCGGCGAGTACCCCGCCGCCGCGGTCATAGCTGTCATGGTGGCGACCGGCCGGCTGCTCGAGAGCTGGGCCGCGAGCCGTGCCAGCTCGGACCTGCGCAGGCTGCTCCAGCACGCGCCCCAGGTCGTCCACCGCTACGAGGAGGGCACCCTCTCGTCCCCGCCCCTCGGCGCCGTCGCGCCTGGCGATCTGCTCCTCGTCAAGCCCGGCGAGATAGTGCCGGTCGACGGCAGGGTCGCCTCGACTCGCGCCGTCGTTGACATGTCCCCGCTCACCGGGGAGTCGTTGCCCGTCGAGCTCTCGGCCGACGATCTGGTCGAGAGCGGAGCCCTGAACGCCGGCGACGCCTTCGACCTGCGCGCGATCGCCACCGCGGCGGACAGCACGTTCGAGGGGATCGTCCGCCTCGTGCGCGACGCCATGGCGGAGCGACCGCCGTTCGTCCGCATGGCGGATCGGGTCGCGGTCTGGTTCATACCGTTCACTCTCGTGATCGCCGGCATCGCTTGGCTCGTGAGCGGCTCGGCGTCTCGCGCCGTGGCCGTGCTCGTCGTGGCCACGCCGTGCCCTCTGATCCTCGCTGCACCGATCGCCATGGTGGCAGGGCTCTCGCGCACCGCCCGCTCGGGTGTCGTGGTGAAGGGCGGGGCCGTCCTCGAGCGCCTCGCCGGCACCCGCGTCATGGTCCTCGACAAGACGGGCACCGTGACGAGAGGCCAGCCGCGGGTGACCGACGTGCTGGCGGCACCGGGCGAGGACCCGGCCGAGGTCCTGCGTCTCGCCGCATCGCTCGAGCAGACGTCCCCCCACGTCCTTGCCTCGGCCGTCCTCCGCGCAGCCCTCGACCGGGGGCTCCCGGTCACCTGGCCGGAGAAGATGCGCGAGGTCCTCGGCTCCGGCACCTCGGGCACGGTCGACGGGCACGAGGTGAGGGTCGGCGGTGCCGACTGGCTCGGGGCGGGCAGGCGGTCCTGGACGCGTCAGGCGCGCAGGCGATCCGAGCTGGACTCCCTCATGACCGTGTACGTCGAGGTCGACTCGAACCTCGCCGGCGCGATCCTTCTCGAGGACCCCATCCGGCCCGATGCTGCCCGTGCCATACGCGAGCTGCGCGGGGCGGGCGTGCACCGGGTCGTGATCGCGAGCGGGGACAGGCAGTCGGTGGCCGAGACCGTCGGCGCCGCGCTCGGGGTCGACGAGGTCCTCGCGGAGAGGTCACCCGAGGACAAGGTGGAATCGATCCGCCTCGAGCGGCAGGGCGGCACGACGGTCATGGTGGGCGACGGCGTCAACGACGCGCCGGCGCTCGCCGCCGCCGACGTCGGTGTTGCCATGGGTGCGCGCGGCGCGTCGGCCTCGTCTGACGCGGCTGACGTCGTGCTGCAGGTCGACAGCTTGGACCGGCTCGTCCAGGCGCTGCGGATCGCCCGCCGGAGCCGGCGGGTTGCCTGGCAGAGCGTGACCGCCGGCATGACGATGTCCGTCGCCGCCATGGTGGTCGCCGCCTTCGGACTCCTCCCTGCCCTGTACGGGGCGATCCTGCAGGAGGCGATCGATGTCGTGGTCATCCTCAACGCCCTGCGGGCGCTCGCGGTGCCCGGTACACGGGTCGCGCTTTCGCCGTCCGAGGCGACCGTGGGCCGCCGGATCGCCGAAGAGCACGTCCTGCTGCGCCCGCAGCTCGCCCAGATACGGGCGACTGCGGACGCACTCGGGAGCCTCGACCCCGCCGCGACCCGCGAGCGGCTCGAGTCTCTCGAGCGGTTCCTCACCGATGTCCTGCTCCCGCACGAGGACATGGAGCAGGTCGAGTTCTATCCCGTCGTCGCCCGTCTCGTCGGCGGCGAGGACCCGATCGGGCCGATGACCCGCGCCCACGTCGAGATCAGGCACCTCGTCTCCCTGTTCAGCCGCATAGCCTCCGAGATCGGCGAGGACGGCCCGGACGAGGACGAGCGGCGGGACTTGCGGCGGGTCCTCTACGGACTTGACGCCGTCCTCACCCTCCACTTCGCCCAGGAGGACGAGGGCTATCTCTCGATAGTTCCCGAGAGCCTCACCGCAGGCGAGGCGAAGGAGTAGCCGCGCCGTGCGCGGGACGATCCTCGTGGTGGAAGACGAGACGAAGCTCCGGGACCTCGTCAGGTCTTTCCTCGAGCGGGAGGGCTTCGCCGTGCTCACCACCGGCTCGGGCGCCGAGGCGATCACCCTCGAGGAGCACGCCGAGCCGGATCTCGTGGTGCTCGACCTCGGGCTGCCCGACATCCCCGGCGACGCCGTGGCGAAGGAGCTGCGCACGAGGTCCGACGTCCTGCTCCTCATGTTGACGGCCCGCGCCTCGGAAGAGGACCGGGTTCACGGCCTCGAGCTGGGTGCCGACGACTACCTGACCAAGCCGTTCAGCCCGAAGGAGCTGGTGCTCCGGGTGAAGGCGCTGCTCAGGAGAGGCCGGGCCGCGAACGAGGCCACGGGGCCGGCCTCCTACGGCGGCGGCACGCTCGAGATCGACGAGGCGAAGCACGAGGTCCGTGTCGACGGCAAGCCGGTGAACCTGTCGCCGACCGAGTGGTCGGTCCTCGAGACCCTCGCCCGCTGGCCGGGCCGTGTCTACTCCCGCTACGAGCTCGTCAACTCGGCCCGCGGCTACGAGTGGGAGGGCTACGAGCGCGTGGTGGACAGCCACGTGAAGAACCTCCGCCGCAAGCTGGGGGGATCGCGTACAGGGAGGTCCGTCATCGAGACAGTCGTCGGGGTCGGCTACCGGTTGGGACTCGAGCGGGACAAGTAACGGACGTGCTCGCCAGGCGACGGCCGTTGCTCGGCCAGCTCGGGAGGCGGCTCGCCGTCGGCTACGTGGCGGTCGCGTTCGTCTCGATAGCGGTCCTCACGGCTCTCACGCTCCTCCTCTTCGACCTCGACATCGGGGGCACCTCGACCGAGACGGAGGACGTCTACACCTCGGCCGTCGTGTCCGGTCTGCAGTCGGCCTATCTGGCGGCCGACGGGTGGTCCCACGCCGATTTCTCGGCACCCGTCGCCATCGCCCGGCTCGAGGGATTCGGGCTGGATGTCCGGGCGGGCAACGAGACGGTCGTTTCGGTGCCCCAGCCTTCACCGGGGACCAAGCCGAGGCGCATCCCCCTCGTCGTCCACGGGAAGGTCGTCGGCACGGCATCTCTGTCGATGCCCGCCTCCGGCCTGACGCCCGCTGAGTCGGGCCTCCGCCAGACCCTCGTGAACGCCGTTCTGGTCGCGGCCGCGGTCGCGGCGGCCCTCTCGGTGCTGGCGGCGCTGCTCGGCACGAGGAGCCTCGTCGCCCCGCTCCGCCGCCTCAGCTTCGCCGCAGCGAGGCTGGGGGCGGGCGACCGGTCGAGCCGCGTCGGAGACGTGAAGGCGACCGGCGAGATCCGCCAGTTGGCAGCGACGTTCGACCGGATGGCCGACGACCTCGAGCGGACGGACCGGCTGCGCCGCGATCTCGTGGCGGACGTCGCACACGAGCTGCGCACACCGATCGCGATCCTCGGCGCCGAGCTGGAGGCGGTCTCGGAGGGCATCAAGCAGCTGTCACCTGAGACGGTGCAGTCGCTCTCCGAAGAGGTGGAGCGGTTGGGTAGCCTCGTCGAGGATCTCGGGGTCCTCGCCGCAGCAGAGGCGGCAGGTCTCACGCTCGAGCGGTCGCCGGTGGACCTGGCCGAGGTGGCAGAGACGGCTGCAGGACGGCTGTCGTCCCGTTTTGCCGCTCTCGGCGTGGCTCTGGAGCGCGATCTCGTCACCGCCTATGTCCTCGGTGACCGGCGGCGGCTCGAGCAGGTGGTGGTCAACTTGCTGTCCAACGCGGCGAAGTTCTCCCACCGCGGGGGAACCGCCAGGCTCGAGGTGGGCCTCTCCTACGGACGGGCCGTCCTCACCGTCTCCGACGACGGGCCGGGGATACCGAGCAAAGAGCAGAAGAGGGTGTTCGAGCGCTTCTACCGTGGAGCGGACGCGTCGACCCGCTCGGGAAGCGGGATCGGCCTCGCAGTCGTCTCCGCCATCGTGGCAGCGCACGGCGGAACGGTGGCGCTCGAGTCCGAGCCCGGCAGGGGCAGCTCCTTCCGGGTCGAGTTGCCGCTGCTCTCCTCACCGGCAGGGCGCTGATCGGCAGGGGCTGACCGGCAGGGCGCTGACCGGCAGGGGCTGACCGGCAGGGCGCTGACCGGCAGGCACGCTGCCACCCGGTCAGGGCGGGAATCTCCATACGGTCTCCACGCCGTCTCTACGCGTCCTACCCGATCACCCGGCGTACTCGAAGGGTGACACCCGCTGCCTTCATCGCCATCTTGGCTGCTCTTCTCGCAGGCCTCGCCGCGTTGGTCGTGTACAGCCTGCGCCTCGTGAGCGACCTCAGGCGATCCTTCCGCGACATCACCTCCTCCGCCGGAGCGGACACGGCGATGGAGTCGGTCCTCGTCCGGCACCGCCGGCCGCTCGCGACTCTGGTGGGCCTGGCGGCCGCCGAGTCGGCCATCGGTCTCGCCTCGCCGTGGCCGCTCCAAGTGGTGGTCGACAACGCCATCGGCCACAACCCGCTGCCGAGCTTCCTCGCCTTCATGCACGGCCTCAGCGCGACCGGCACCGCAGCCGTAGCGGCGAGCCTCGGCATCGTCCTCGTCGTAGCGCTCGGAGTCGTCGGCTACGCGGTCACCCTGCTCTCGACCGCCGTGGGAGAGAGCGTCGGCATCCGGCTCCGCGCTGGGATGGTGCACAAGCTCCTGCACGCTCCGCTCAGCTTCCTCGACGACAACCACAGCGGTGACCTCGTGAGCCGTATGACGACAGATGTCGGACGGGTGCAGGACTCACTGCTCGCCCGCGTGGAAGTGCTCTTGCCGCAACTCATCGCGGTCGTCGGCATGACCGCTCTCATGGCGCTCTTGAGCCCCCTGCTCGCCCTCGTGGTTCTCGCGGTCGCGCCGGCGCTCGCGATGGCAGGTCTGCTCCGGCGGCGAGTGGTCGCGGACTCGCAGCGGAGGTCACGGGCACTTTCGGCGGGGATGAACGCCCAGGCATCCGAGCTGATCCGCAACGTACGGCTCGTGCGTTCCTTCGGCCAGCAGCAGCGCTCCATCGCCCGCTTCGACCTGGCCAGTCGCGACGCGGCCGCCTCCACCGTCGACGCCACCGCGGCGAGCGGGCGCCTCTCGCCGGCCGCCGACGTGCTGCTCGCCCTCGACCTCGCCGTGGTCCTCGTGCTCGGCACCGCCCAGGTCGCGGGACACCGCCTGAGCCTCGGGGAGCTGCTCGTCTTCCTAACCTACCTCGCGAGCCTGCAGGCGCCGGTTCGCGCCCTCTCGCGCCTCGCCTCGACGCTCGGGAAGGGAGCGGCCAGCGCGGAGCGCATCGAGGAGGTGCTCGTGAGCGGGAACGCCCTGCCACACCGGCCGCCGGCGAGCACCCTGCCGCACCGGCCGCCGGCGAGCACCCTGCCGGTCGCCGACCCGGCTGCGACCGAGGACGGGGCCGCTCCTGCCATCCGTCTCGACTCGGTGAGCTTCTCCTACGGGGACCGCTCGCCGGTGTTCGCTGACGTGTCGCTCACGATCGAGCCCGGGACGACGGGGGTGATCCTCGGCGAGTCAGGCTCGGGGAAGTCCACGCTCCTCAGCCTTCTCATGAGGTTGCACGATCCGGATGCCGGAGCGGTCCTGTTCGGGCCGGACGACATCGCCTCGATCGACCTCTCCTCGCTCCACCGGCAGGTCTCTCTCGTGCCCCAGGATGCCTGGCTCGTCGCCGGCTCCATCGAGGAGAACGTCGCCTTTGGCGTGCCTGACGCATCTGCCGAAGAGATCCGCTGGGCGGCGCGCATGGCGCATGTCGACGAGTTCGTCGAGCGCCTGCCGCTCGGCTGGTCGACGGAGGTGGGGGAGGGAGGTATCCGGCTCTCTGGCGGTCAGCGGCGGCGCATAGCCCTCGCCCGTGCCCTTATGGCCCGCACGCCGATTCTCCTGCTCGACGAGCCGACGTCGGGCCTCGACGCCCGTTCGAAGGGTCTCGTCGTCGAGACGATCGCCGCGTCGGCGGCCGGTCGGACCGTCCTCATAGCCACGCACGATCCCGCGCTGGCAGCGCTGGCGGAGGTGCTCTTCGTCGTGGAGGACGGCTCGATAAGGCAGGTGCCGGGGACAGGCAGCGTCACGGTCGCGCCCGGCAAGGCGCCGGACCTGGCCGATCTGTCGGTCGGGCAGGCGACGCCGCTCCGGCGGGTCGATTCTCCACAGAACCTCCACGCGAGCTCGACGTCGGGTCCATCCGCTCGCAGTTTCATGGTCGACATGAAGAACACCAACGAGAGGAGGTGAACCGCATGGCAAGGACTGGATCTTTCGAGGTCTCCCGTGACCGGGACCACGACACGAAGAAGGACAAGGAGCGCGACAACGAGGGCGAGGGCGGAGGCGGCGACAACTAAACCCAGAGAGCGCAGATCAGCCACGAAGAGCCGGTGAGGGACCTCCCCCACCGGCTTTTCGTCGCGTCGGCGTGGGGCGCGACGCACTCGGGTGGTCGGTCGGCCGGGGTCGGTCAGCGGGGCCCGACGAGCCTCCCGAAGGTGTCCGCGTCGATGTTGGCCCCGCAGACGACGACCGCGATCCGCTTCCCGGCGAGTCGTTCTCTCAAGGGGAACATGACAGCGGCGAGAGCTGCGGCGCCGGCGGGCTCGGTGACGAGCTTCGCCGCATAGAAGAGCAGCCTCATCGCCTGGCGGATCTGATCGTCGCTCACGAGAACGTCTCCGTCGGCAAAACGCCGGTTCATCTCGAACGAGTACGGCTCACACCTCGGGGCGCCGAGGGAATCGGCGATCGTCCGCACCGCGTCGATGGCCCGAGGCACACCGGCCTCGAGGCTGCGGCGCAAGCTGTCCGCCCCCTCCGGCTCGACCGCACAGTCCGGGTCGAGCTGCTTCGTCGCACAAGCCACGCCGCCGGCGAGACCCCCGCCGCCGACCGCGACCACGACGGCGTCGAGCCGCTCGCCTGACACCCCTGCCAGTTGCTCGAAGAGCTCTGTTGCAACCGAGGCCGTGCCGAGCGCCGTCTTCGGCCCTTCGAACGGATGGACGAAGGTGCGCCCCTCCGTCGCGGCGACCTCCTCGGTCCGTGCGAAGGCCTCGTGGACGTTCGCCACGAGCTCGACGTCGGCTCCGTAGTCGCGGCAGAGCTGGACGCGGTAGGGATTCGCCGTCTCGGGCATCACCACCTTTGCCGTCGTGCCGAGGATCCGGGCCGAGTAGGCGAGCGAGATGGCGTGGTTGCCGGCCGATACCCCTGTGACACCTCGCTTCAGCGCGGCGGGTTCGAGGTCGAGCATGACCGAGAGAGCACCGCGTGGCTTGAAACTGCCCGTGACCTGGAAGAGCTCCTCCTTCAAGAAGACGCGGGTGCCGCGTCCCACGGCCTCGGAGACCCCGTCTCCCTCGAGGAGCCGGACCGGAGTCGTGACGATGAGATCGTCGAGACGCGCCCGGTTGTCCCGGATCTCGCCGAGGGACGGCGCCGAGAACGGTGTCACGGGCCGAAAGGGCCTGGACGTGCTGTTCGAGGTGCGGCCGCCGGTGCAAAGATCACGGGCGCGAGTATCGCGCCCGCACGCGGAGGCTCTCCTAACGGTCGAGAAGCTCGGAGAGGAGGGCCCTCACACGCCGATCGATCTCGTCGACGATGGGGCGCACGTCCTCGACAGGGCGATCTGCCGGATCGTCGAGCGGCCAGTCGACATACCGCTTCCCGGCATACACGGGGCAGCTGTCGCCGCAGCCCATGGTGACGACGACGTCCGCTTCGACGCCGTCGGCGTCGGTCAAGCCCTTCGGACGTTCGCCTGTGGCATCGAGCCCACGCTCCTCGAGGACTGCGACGACGGACGGGTTGAGCTGTTCACCCGGTGCGGTGCCGGCGGACCTGACGTCGATCCGCTCGCCTGCGTAGCTCTCCATGAGCACCTTGGCCGCGAGGCTCCTCCCGGCGTTGTGGGTGCAGAGGAAGAGGACGACCGGCCGGTGGCGATCGTTCACGGGGTCAGCAGCAGGAATCGGTGCAGCAGCCCAGATCGGCTGATTCGGGCGAGTCGGCGAGCACGGTGTACACCTCCCACGGGGCGCCGTCCGGATCAGTCACCCACACCTTGTCCTGGACTGCATAGCAGCAGGTGGTCTCGTCCTCTACCCGGGTCTCGAGGCCGCTCGCGGAGAGTCTGCTCGTCGCTGACACCACCTCGGCTTTCGACTCCACCTCGACCCCGAGGTGGTTGAGCGCCCCAGCCACGCCTGTCCCTCGTGCACGGTCCGCCTCGAAGAGCACGAGCTTGAGAGGCGGCTCGGCGATCGCAAAGTTGGCGTAGCCGGGTCGCCGTTTTGCGGGTTCGGCACCGAACAGCTTCGAGTAGAACTCGACCGCCTCGTCGACGTTCGAGACGTTCAGCGCCAGTTGCACTCGACTCATCTCCGCCTCCTCCCAGCCTCGATAAGCATCGACAGATGTCGATGTGTGATGATGATCAATACATTGACGAATGTCAATAGGAACTTTCTGTCGCCTCGGATGGCGCGAGGGCGCACTCGAGCCGACCAGGATCGGGAGGGGGGCAAAGGAAGGGCCGCCGGCTGCTCGGCGAGCTCCCCGCAGAGGGCAAGCTCCGCGCCTCAGCCGCGGAGAGCGAGCTGCTCGAGGAGGTCGGCCGCTCGGTGTAAACCGTCCCGGCTCCTTATCGCCCGCCCGGTGCGGGCGAGCTCGTTTCGCAGCGCCCGGTCTCCGAGCAACTCGTCGACAGCCCGGCGGAGCTCCGCCGGCTCGAACTCGTAGGTCGCAAGGCGCCTGCCGAAGCCCGTCTCCTCCACCCGCTGGGCGTTGTCGTACTGGTCCCAGAAAAGTGGCAGCGCGATCGTCGGCACGCCGAAGTGGAAGCACTCCGTGGTCGTATTGTTCCCGCCATGGGTGATCGCGAGGTCGACGAGGGGGAGCACGCGGGTCTGCGGCACCTGTGGCACACCCCACATGTTGTCGGCGAGGTCGTACGAGTCGGCGAGGGGACCCTTGCTCACGACGTAGCGGTGGGGAGTCTCGGCGAGAGCCGAGACGAGTCGCTTCATGAGCTCGACATCGGCCGAACCGAGCGAGCCGAGGGAGAGGTAGACGAGCGCACCGTCGCCGGCGGCACGGGCGGCGGCCGCCGCAGCACGAGCATCGCCGGCAGGGCCGGCGCCCCCTGCAGCGCTGGCACGGGCTGCCCCTCCCGCCGCCCTCGCCACGCGCGACAGCTCTTCGGGGAGATCGAAGCCGCCCTCTGTCTCTCGCACGGACGAGTCGAGGCGGTGCCAGCTCCGGCCGAGCGGGTCCTTCCTCCTGTAGTCGACAGCCTCTGGATAGACGTAGAGGTTGAGGTGCTCTGACTCGTGGATGAACTCGAGCTCGGGAAGCGGCGGCGCTCCGTTGTCCACGACCCACTCGTTGAAGGCGCACCAGGTCTCCGCGTGGACCCGGGCGTACTCGTTGCGGAACTCCGCCCAACCGCTCTCGTCGCCGGCGGCGTAGCCCGAGAACGTCGGGGGAAGCCCCCGACCCTTCATCTCGAGCGGGTTGCAGGAGACGATCCGGACGAAGGCTGCACCGGCCGTCATGAGCGCGGGGAAGGCACAGACGTTGTCCTCGACGACGACGTCCGGCCGGGCTCGGTCGACGATGGCCTCGAGCTGCGGCTGGCAGTAACGGGCACCGTCCATGAGAGCCTGCCAGGTGGGAAGGATGAACGTCTCGATCTGCTCGATGGTGGGCAGGCGGAACAACGAGGCGGTGTCGCGGATGTAGTCCGTCCAGAACTTGCCCGCCTCGGCCTCCTCGGTAGAGGCCGGCGCGAGGTCGACGAGGTCCTCCACGAAGCCGTAGGGCTCGAGCTTCCCGAGCCAGGACGACTCCGCCGCGAAGACGATGTGGTGGCCCCGCTCCGCCAGCACGTGGGCTATCCCGATGCAGTTGTTCGTGGGGCCGTACGCACTCTCGGGCATGAAGAGGAACGTGCTCACGGCTGTTCCGCCTGTCCGTCGCCCGCCTCGTTTGCCGTGCCCGGGGCGGAGTGCGCGAGCGACCGGTCCATCCCCCGCAGCCGCCGCCAGCGAGCGATCCGGCGGTAGGCCAGCACCGAGTCAGGGTGGATGTAGTACGAGACCTTGGGTGGCTCACCGCCAGGCTGCAGGCGCGTGGCGGTGTTGAGGATCCTCAGGTCCGCCGCGGTGTACCGGCTCCGCTGGCGGAGGTACGCCCCCCAGGAGGGGACGACGAAGGACTCGATGAACCTGCCGGGCTCGCTCGCGTCCTCGAAGAGGCTCCACCTTGTCGCCCCGGTGCGCCGGCGCACCACCCTCAGCTCCTCCATCGTCTCGATGAGCTCCTCACGGTCGTCGATGTCCACCTCGAACTGGACCACGATCATCACGGGGCCGTCCTCGGCCTCGGGCTCCGTCACCATCTCCGGCTGGGGTCTCGCCATCACCTGCATGTCCGAGCGGGAGACGACCGGCAGCCCGAGCCAGCGGATGGCGACCACGCCGGGGAGCAGGCAGCCTGCCGCGACGAGGAGGGCCTTGTCGATTCCGATGCCGTCGGCGAGGACGCCCCACAAGAGCGCGCCGAACACGATCGATGCCTGGTAGACGGTCAGATAGACGCCGAGCGCTCTCGAGAGGATCCAGCGCGGGACGGCCTGCTGGACGCTGAAGTTGAGCGCCGTCACGGAGACGAGCCAGGCGGCGCCCGTGACGGCGAGCGAAAGGCCGGCGACGTAGCGGTCCCGCAGGACGACGATGAGCACCGTGCCGGCGATGGACATCACCGCCGCCGTGCCGAGCATGGCGTCGAGGTGCAGCTCCTTGCCGGCCTGGAAGATGGCGACGGCGGCGGCGACCGAACCGACTCCGACGCAGGCGAGCAGCAGGCCGTAGCCGACCGCCCCGAGGTGCAGCTCGTGTGCCGCCACGAGCGGCAGGAGCGCTGGTAGGGCGCCGGCGGGCAGGATGAACATGATCGTCCGCCAGCAGGCGACCTGGAGCGCCGGGGCGTTGGCGAGGTAACGGACCCCGGCGGCGACGGCGCCGACCATACCCTCTGCCGCGCCGACGCCCGGCGTCGACAGGCGGGCGGACTGGCGGCCGCGCCAGACGAAGAGGAACACGACGAGCCCTGACATGAGTGTCGCCGACACCGCGAACATGGTGGAGGCGCCCGCAGCGGCGAGAAGGGCGCCGCCCAAGAGAGGCCCGACCACCTGGCCGACGTTCCACTCGAGACCGTCGAGAGTCAGCGCAGCTCCGAGCAGGCGCTCGGGGACGAGCTCGTGGATCGTCGCCCACCACGCAGGAGACGAGAACGTGCCGATCGTGCCGAGGAGCGCCGTGAAGACGAGGAGGGCGAAGGGCGAGAGGCCGCCGACCGCCGTCAAGGCGGCGAGGCCCGCGAGCGTCGCGAGGAAGAGGATCTTTGACCAGAGGAGGACGAGCCGGCGGTCGCGCGAATCCGCCGTTGCCCCGGAGGCGAGGGCGAAGAGCACGCCCGGCAATCCGTAGGCCACGGGCAGGGCGGCGACGAGCGAGGGGACCCGCGTCATCTGTGCCATGACGAAACCGGCCATCACCCACTCGAGCCACACCCCCACGTTCGCCACGAGCGCCGTGGAGAAGAGCCAGCGGAATGCTCGGATCGAGAGGGGGTTGTTGGAGGACATCTGGCAACGCCAAAGCTACGCGCCCACCGGGGCTTTCGCCTCTGTTCAGGTTCGGGGACGATCGCTCACAATGCTGCAGGTGGGCCGACAGGAGAGCTCCGGGTACGTCCTCGAGTGCGAGGGCCTCGCAAAGAGCTTCGGCGACCGGCGCGCCGTCGAGGGCGTGGGGTTCCGCATAGCGCCGGGCGAGATCTACGGGCTCCTCGGTCCGAACGGCGCCGGCAAGACCACGACGATGAAGATGATCTGCGGCCTGCTCCGCCCGGACAGGGGCTCCATCACGATCGCGGGCCGCCAAGCGATAGGGAACATCGACGTGAGAGGCCTCGTCGGCTACGTGCCACAGGATGTCGCGCTCTACCCTGATCTCAGCGCGAGGGAGAACCTCCAGTTCATAGGGCGGCTCTACCGCCTCGACCGGCGGACGCTCGCCGAGCGGGTGGCGGAGGCGCTGGCCCTGACCGAGCTCACGGAGCGGGCCGGCGATCGGCTGGACGCGTACTCCGGCGGCATGCGCAGGCGCCTCAACATCGCCGCTGGTCTCCTCAACCACCCCCGCCTCCTCATCCTCGACGAACCGACCGTCGGGGTGGACCCGCAGAGCCGTCACGCAATCCTGGAACGGGTGCAGGCCTTCGGACGCGATGGCCTCGCCGTCGTCTACACGACCCACTACATGGAGGAGGCGGAGCGCGTCTGCGACCGGGTCGGCATCATCGACCACGGGCGCCTCATCGCCGAGGGGACGCGCCGCGAGCTCGTGGCCGAGCTGGGCGAGCACGACAGCATCGAGCTCGAGGCCTCCGGCAACCTCGACCGGCTGGCCGAGGTGTGCCGCTCCGTGCCGGGCGTGAGCACTGCCGCCGCGGCCGACCACTCGGTCCAGATCGTCACCGAGGACGGCCGGTCCATCCTGCCCGCCGTGCTCGAGGCCGCCGACCGCTCGGGCTGCGCGGTGACGAGCGTGGACGTGACCGAGCCCGACCTCGAGGCCGTGTTCCTGCACCTCACCGGCACGGCGCTGAGGGAGTGACCTTCGCTTGCGTGCCGCCTTCGCCATAGCCGGGAAGGACCTGCGCCAGCGTCTGCGCGACCGCTCGGCCATCGTCGTCGGCATCCTCGCCCCGGTCGTCATCGCCGGCCTCATGAGCTTCGCGTTCCGGGGCATCGAGAGCTTCAACTTCACACTCGGCGTAGTCGACCTCGACCACGGGCCGGTCGCTACGAGCCTCGTGCGGGCTCTGCAGTCGCCACAGCTGAAGAGCGTCATCACGCTGCGCAGGCTCTCTTCTGCGAGCGTCGCCCGGGACGAGATCCGCCGGGGGGTGTTGCCGGCTGGTCTCGTGATACCGGCGGGTTTCTCGGCGAGCATCGCCGGCAGCCGCCCGGAGTCCGTCGTCACGCTCAGCTCCGACCAGCTGCCCATCGCGGGGGACGTGACGAGATCCGCCGTCCAGTCGTTCGTCAGCCAGCTGAACGCCGACAGGCTCTCCGTCTACACGGCCCTCGCCGCCGGGGCACCCATGTCAGACCTCAGCCGTCTGGCATCGGTCGCTGGCAAGCTGCGCATACCGCTGCAGGCGGTCGAACGACCGGTCGGGGCTCAGGAGCTCAAGGTGATCAGCTACTACGCGCCGGGCATGGCCATCTTCTTCCTCCTCTTCACGGTGAGCTACGCGGCGAGGAGCTTCTTCGTCGACAAGTCCGAGGGGATGATCGAGCGGATGCGGGCGGCGCCCGTGCGGCCGGCCGAGATCCTCGTCGGAAAGGCGCTCTCGGCTTTCGTGTTCGGTGCCTTGAGCCTCGGTGTGATCGGCGTCGTCACATCGGTGGCGTTCGGGGCGAGCTGGGGCGCGCCGCTTCCCGCCGTGGTGCTCGGTTTCGTCCTCGTGCTCTCGGTCGTCGCCCTGACGGCGCTCGTCATCGGGCTCAGCCGAACGCAGCGGCAGGCGGAGGGCATTGCCTCGATCGTCGTCTTCGGCCTCGCCCTTCTCGGCGGCAACTTCTTCTTCATCTCGAGCGCTCCCGGGGTGATGAAGCACCTCGCCCTCCTCACACCGAACGGATGGGCGTTGCGGGGCTTCACCGACCTGTCCACTCTCGGTGGAGGGCTCGGCACGATCGCCGAGCCGGTCTTCGCGATCCTCGTCTTCACGGCCGTCGTCGGGGCCGCGGCTGTTGCCCTTGCACCGCGGGCGGTTCGCTCTTGACGCCGCTCCTGGCCATCGCCGCAGCGTCGCTCCGCCGGGTGCTGCGGGACAGGACGGCCCTGTTCTTCATCCTCGTGCTCCCGGTCGTCCTCATGGTCATCGTCGGGGCGGTGGCAAGCGGGGGCCAGGACTTCAGGATCGGCGTGGTAGAGCGGGACACGAGTGCGGCGGCAGGGGCTCTCGTGAAAGAGCTGGCGGACACGCCGGGCCTCGACGTCTCCCGCTACCGCGACGCTGCCTCGCTCGAGATATCGGTGGCGCGCTCCGACCTCGACGCCGGCGTCGTCATACCAGCAGGGTTCGGGAGCGCGATCCGGACCGGCAAGCCGGTCGTGTTGCAGCTCATGGCCGAGCAGGCGAACAGCACCCAGCAGGCGGCAGCCTTGAGAGTCCGTTCTGTGGTCGCGAGCGAGGGGGCTCGCGTGCAGGCAGCGCTGTTCGCCTCGAGATACGGCGGCAGCTATGCCGAGAACGAAGCGCGGGCGCGATCGCTCCAGATCCGTACGGCCGCCGTCGGGGTCGTGCCGGAGACGGTGAAGACGAC
Source organism: Actinomycetes bacterium (assembly GCA_021791795.1). Lineage (GTDB taxonomy): Bacteria > Actinomycetota > Acidimicrobiia > Acidimicrobiales > Bog-793 > JAKATT01. The sequence continues at coordinate 27,913 of JAJYVX010000001.1, forward strand.
GGCCGCCACGCTGCCGGCGGGCTACGAGTACAGCGCTCCGACGGAGCTCGTCCTCTTCGTGTTCCTCACGGCCGTCGCCAGTGGGGCGACCATCGTCGAGACGCGGCGTCTCGGGATGTTCGAGCGCATGTCGTCGGCTCCGGTGGCGCCCGGCACGATCATCCTCGGGTCGGCTCTCACCTACGTCTCGATCGCTCTCGTCCAGTCGATCATCCTCGTGGCCGTGGGGTCGCTCGTGTTCGGCGTCTCCTGGGGCGACCCCCTCGGGGCGGGAGCCCTCCTCCTGCTCTGGAGCCTCGTCGGCGGGAGCGCCGGCATGGTTGCCGGCACGCTGTTCCGCACGCCCGAGCAGGCAAGTGCCATAGGCCCGGTGGTCGGCATCGCTCTCGCCATGCTCGGAGGCTGCATGTGGCCCCTCTCGATCGTCTCCCCCACGATGAGGGAGATAGGTCATGTCACTCCTCAGGCATGGGCGGTGGACGCGTGGACGGCCCTGCTCGCGAGGCACGCGACTCTCACCGGCATAGGCGGCGAGCTCGGCGTCCTCGCCCTCTTCGCCACCCTCTTCTTCGCCCTGTCGACGATCAGGCTCCGCGCGAGCGTCTCCGGGTCGCCGTTCCGCCGGCACGCGTCGACGAGGGCCGTTCGTCCCTGAAGACTCGTCCGGACCGCGGCAGGCGAGTCCTTAGCCTCTACCGCGCGAGTCCTGCGTCGCCGACAATCGGGGGAGAACGAACAGTCGGGAGGCCGGCGAAATGACGATTCTTGTGACCTACGGGTCGGAGCGAGGCGGGACGGCGGGGCTCGCCAACATGGTGGCCGACGGACTGCGCGCCGAGGGGTTCGTGGTCACGGTCAGCCCGGCGTCCCTGGCAGAGGCCCCCGACGCCTACGAAGCCGTCGTCGTCGGCGGGGCCGTCTATGCCATGCGCTGGCACGCCGACTCCCGCCGCTACGTGCGGCGGCATGCAACGGCTCTCCGCCGGTGCCCCACCTACCTCTTCTCGAGCGGCCCGCTCGACGACTCGGCAACGAAGAAGGAGATCCCTCCCGTGAAGGGCGTCGTGCACCTCATGGAGGTGACGGGCGCTCGGCGCCACGCGACGTTCGGTGGTCGCCTCCTTCCGGAGTCACGCGGCCTCATCGCACACCAGATGGCGAAGAAGCTGTCAGGCGACTGGCGCGACACGAACCAGGTGCGGGAGTGGACGGCAAAGATCGCGGCGGACCTGCGGGCGGGAGGGCAGGAGCAGCAGAAGGCGGGGTGATGAGAAGGGGCGGCCCTCTGGACCGCCCCTTCTCATCGTGCCCGTCAGAGGGCTCCGGCGGCGATGGCGATACCGACGCCCACGAGCACGGCGCCGCCGATCAGCTCGCCCTTCTCGCCGAAACGGGCCCCGAGGCGGCTCCCGAACTCGAGCCCGAGGAGCGAGAGCGCGACGCTCGTTGCCGCGATTACGAGTGCCGCCGGGAGAAGGTCGACGTGCTGGGACCCGAGGGCGAAGCCGATCACAAGGTTGTCGATGCTCAAGGCGAGACCGATGAGAACGAGCCGCCCCGTTCCCTGTCCCTCCGGCCCGTGGCCCGCCGACGGCCTCAGGGCTTCGAGGATGCCGTACAGGCCGGCAGCGACGAGGAGACCGCCACCGAGGTAGCGGGAGGATCCCCCGATGAGGTGGGCAACCCTGTGCCCGAGGAGCAGGCCGACGACGGGCATGCCACCTTCGAAGATCCCGAAGATGAGCCCGACCTGCAGGCGCAGCCGAGCGGTGACGCCGCCCGTGCCGAGCCCGATGCTGGCGGCGAAGTTGTCGAGGGCGACCGACAGCGCGACGAGGACGACTGCGAGCATCGACGGCCCTCAGGTGTGCTCGCGGAAGATGGTGGTCGCCTCTTTCAGGCCGTAGCCGAGGAGCACGTAGCCTGCGGCAGGGTCCGCCCACCAGAGTCCGAGGAGGGCGTTCAGCACGAGGCCGGCGAGCACTGCGCAGGCGAGGAGACCGTCGATCAGGGTCACCCTGGCCTCGGTGCGGAGCACCGCGTTCTCGAGAGCCTTGCCCGTCGCGGCCTCGAGCACGTAGCCCCGGCGGAGGAGGATCCGCCGGTCGTCCACAGCCCAGACCTCCGCCGCCTCCTCTGTCACCGGGCACACGTTCGCGGCTCCGGCGGGCGTAGCACAAGCGACGGCGACGGCGGGCGAAGCCGTCACTCAGAAAGGAGTGCCCGGACCTCGCCGGCGAGCTCGACCGAGCGGTGCGCAGCCGCCGCATCGAAGCCCGAGGGGAGCGGCCACATCGTGCGGATGATCGCATCGGTGAAACCGAGATCGGCAAAGGGTGCGAGCTGTTCGGCCACGCTTTCAGGGTCGCCGTAGAGGCGACGGCTTCCCGGGCGAAACCCCGGTATCCCGCTCTCACGAGCCCATCTCCCACCCGCT
>JAJYVX010000001.1:30359-72425 GCA_021791795.1 Actinomycetes bacterium
TCCGCACGGGACTCCGAAACGAACACGTCCTTGCGGATGGGGATCCGCACCGGCTCCCGGCCGTGGTCGGTGCAGGCATCCCGGTAGATGCGCATGTCGCGCCTGGCGGACTCCAAAGTGAGGTCGGCGTTCCCGTACCAGCAGTCGCCGAGGCGGGCGGCGCGCTGTCGCCTTGCGGACTCCGCCCCCGACCCACCACTCCGTCCCTTGGGGTGGCAGCGGTACGACGCAAGCGGAGGAGAGGTTGTAGGTGTCGCTGGTCACGGTTTCGCCGGAGAGGAGCGATCGCACGAGCCGTATGCCATCTTCGAGGCGCGTGCCGCGGTCATCGAGGCGGACTCCCATCGCCCGGAACTGGCCCTCCTCGCCGCCCGCCCCGACCTGGACGATGAACGGCCCCGCGGCCATCGTCGCCAGCGTGCCGACCTGTTCTGCCATGAGGACGGGGTGCCACAGCGGCAGGAGGAAGAGGCAACCTGCCTGACGCTCCCGCCATTCGGCCAGGATGCGGCCGAGCATCGGCACGTTCTGGACGTATCTGACCGGTCCTGTCGCGTGGTGGTCTCCGAGCGTCAACGAGTCGAGCCCTGCTCGGGCGGCCGCCCGCGCCTGCTCGAGGACGAAGCGCGGACCGTCGCGCTCGGCCTCGGGTCCGTTGCCGACGACGTTGCTCCCGATCGATATCCCGACGCGCATCATGGCTGTAGGTGTAGCCGGTCAAGGCACTGAGGCGGTCGGCGGAGCCGCCGCAGCCGGTGCAGACTGGTCTGGCCGAGTCGAGAGGAGACCTCGTGATGGCGCTTGACCTTGCCGGCCTCGCCGAGCGCCGAGAGGAGATCCGGGCGCGCCACCTCCGCCCGGCGGGAGAGCGCCCTTCATCCTCGGCACGGGGGGTGCACCACACGGCGCTCGTGAGCAGCGACGTGGAGCGGACCATCCGCTTCTACCAGGACATGCTCGAGTTCCCGCTGACCGAGCTGATCGAGAACCGGGATTACGCCGGCAGCTCCCACTTCTTCTTCGACTTGGGGAACGGCAACCTCCTCGCCTTCTTCGACTTCCCCGGCCTCGATCTCGGGCCGTACGCGGAGGTGCTCGGCGGCCTGCACCACGTGGCCATAAGCGTCGAGGCGGAGAAGTGGCAGCACCTTGTCGGAAAGCTCGAGGATGCCGGCGTCGAGCACGTCGTGCACAGCGAGGTCTCGGTCTACTTCAAGGATCCCGACGGGGCCCGCCTCGAGCTCATCTCCGATCCGCTTGGCGAGATGTACGGACTCGAGGTTCTCTAGCAGGCCCCCTCGTCACCTGATCTTGCGCAGAGCCGTACGCCTCTCGGACTCGACGGACGCGCGCACACAGCAGTCCCGCAGGTGGTCGTTCACGGCGCCGAGCGACTGCATGGCGGCGTAGACGGTGGTCGGCCCGACGAAGGCGAAACCTCGCCTCCGCAGCTCCCTCGACAGCTCCTTCGACTCCGCGGTCGATCCGGCGAGCTCCTCGGTGGTGATCGGTGCCGGGTCCTTCTCGCGGGCGTGGCGGAAGAGGAGTGCTACGAGATGGATTCCCTCCTCGCCGAGGCGCAGGGTGGCTCTGGCATTCGCGATGGCGGCGAGGATCTTCGCCCTGTTGCGCACGATGCGAGCATCCCCGAGCAGGCGCTCGACGTCGTGCTCGTCGAAGGTGGCGACGGCAGCAGGATCGAAGCCGGCGAACGCCTTGCGGAAGCCGTCGCGCTTGCGCAGGATGGTGAGCCACGAGAGGCCGGCCTGGAAGCCCTCGAGGCAGAGCTTCTCGTACACGCGGTCGTCGTCTGTCGCCGGGCGGCCCCACTCGGTGTCGTGGTAGGCCACGTACTCGGGCGCTGAAAGGGCCCAGGGACAACGCGCCTTGCCGTCCTCGCCCGGGAGCACTCCGCCCACACCGGCAAGCTAGTTCATCTGCCCGGGCCGCCCTCACCTGGTGCAGTACGACGAGTGGCTCCCGGTCCTGGCGTCTCGCGGGGTCCGCTCGGATCTGTTCGCCTGCGGCCTTTTCGCGCGAGAGCGGCCCAGGCGACCCTCACGGGTGACACAGCTGTTCTGTAGCCTGCCGCCGAGGTCGCAGAAGTGCTCACTGTCCATCGCTCAGAACGCGCAGACCGCCTTGTCGAGGCGTTGGGGGATCTTCTCCTTGACGCGCCCGGCGATCCCATGGCGCCCGAAGTGGTCGCGGTGCCGACCCGAGGCGTCGAGCGCTGGCTGACCCAGAGGCTCTCCCACCGCCTCGGCGCGGCCGGGGGCGAGGACGGGGTCTGCGCCAACGTCGAGTTCCCCTTCCCGGGCACGCTCGTCGGTACCGCGACCTCATTGGCGTGCGGGATCGACCCGGACACCGATCCGTGGCCACCCAGCCGGTCCGTCTGGCCGCTCCTCGAGCTGGTCGACGAGCACATCTCCGATCCTTTCCTCGCGCCGCTCGCCGAGCATCTGCGGGCCGGCTCACCAGACCGGACCCGCCGTCCGGCTGAGCCCGGGGGGGCCGACGGCAGGGCGGGCGACGAGGGCGAGAGCCTCCGGCGCTTCGCGACGGTCCGGCACCTGGCAGACCTCTACGACCGGTACGCGGTCCACCGTCCCCGCATGGTGCAGGCGTGGGCGATGGCGCCGGACGCCGATGCTCCCGGCGCCGGCCGTGCGCACGGAGGCCCGCACGGCGGTGCGAACGTCGGTCCGCACGGCGACCCGCGGTCAGCGGCGCGTGACGGTTGGCAGCCCGAGCTCTGGCGCCGCCTCCGGTCTCGCATCGGGTTGCCGAGCCCGGCAGAGCGGCTCGACGTCGCCGGAGAGAGGCTCGTCGTCGAGCCCGAGCTTCTCGACCTGCCTCGCCGGATCTCGCTCTTCGGCCTCACCAGGCTGCCGGCGAGCCACCTGCTCGTGCTCGAGGCGATCGCCGCTCACCGCGACGTGCATCTCTTCCTGCTGCACCCCTCGGGGCGGCTGTGGGACGCGGTCGAGGAGTTCGCGGCCGAGACCTCGACGGCCGAGCTGTTCCGCCGGGCCGACGACCCGACGGTGTCCCTCGCCCGCAATGCCCTCCTCCGCTCCTGGGGCCGCGACGCCCGCGAGATGCAACTCGTGCTTCGCTCGCACGGGGTGACGGGCGGCGAGCACCGCCCTGTCCACGGCCCCGCCGCCGGCGCACACGGCCTCGCCGCCACCGCACACGGCCTCGCCGCCGGTGAGCAGCCCGAACGCCCGAGGCTGCTGCGCCTCCTACAGGACGACATCCGGGCGGACCGAGAGCCACCGGGGCCACCCCGCCAGCACTTCGAGCCCGACGCGCGCCCCGTCCTCGACCGCGACGACGACACCATCCGCGTCCACTCCTGCCACGGTCGCCTCCGCCAGGTGGAGGTCATGCGGGACGCCGTGCTCCACCTTCTCGCAGACGATCCGACGCTCGAGGTGCGCGACGTCATCGTCATGTGCCCGGACATCGAATCCTTCGCCCCCCTCATCCATGCCGTCTTCGGCAACCAGCCGCCGGGGAGCCCGACCGACGCGCCCGGCGTCGAAGTTCCCGAACCCGGCCCGCCGCAGCTGCGCGTGCGACTGGCCGACAGGTCGATCCGCCAGACCAATCCGATCCTCTCCGTGGCGGCGCGGCTGCTCGACCTTGCCGGTGGCCGCCTTACCGCCTCGGAGGTGCTCGACCTTGCCGGGTACGAGCCGGTCAGTCGCAAGTTCCGCTTCGACGAGGACGATCTCGGTCAGCTGGAGCGATGGGTCGGCGAGACAGGCGTCCGCTGGGGTCTCGACGCCGCGCACCGCGAGCCTTGGAAGCTCGAGCGAGTCGAGGCGAACACCTGGCAGTCCGGGCTCGACCGGCTCCTGCTCGGCGTGGCCATGGCGGAGGAGGAGCAACGGCTGTTCGCCGGCGTTCTCCCGCTCGACGACGTGTCGAGCGGCTCGGTCGACCTGGCGGGTCGTTTCGCCGAGATGGTCGAAAGGCTTGCCGCGGCGGTCGACCAGCTGCAGGGCCGGAAGACGGTCGCTTCGTTCACGAGCGTCCTGGCGGACGCGACCGAGTGGCTGGCAGTCGCCGCACCGAACGAGCAGTGGCAGCACGACCAGATGCGGCGGGTGCTGAGCGACGTGCTCGGCCCTGCCGACGCCGCGCCGCCGGCGTCCCTGCTCGACCTCGCCGAGGTTCGCTCCCTCCTTTCCGACCGGCTGCGGGGCCGGCCGACTAGAGCGAACTTCCGCACGGGCGACCTCACGATCTGCACCCTCGTCCCCATGCGTTCCGTACCGCACCGCGTGGTCGGGCTGCTCGGCCTCGACGACGGGGCGTTCCCCCGCCACGCGCCGCAGGACGGGGACGACCTTCTCTTGGCGGACCCCCTCGTCGGCGATCGGGACGGCCGCTCCGAAGACCGTCAGCTGTTGCTCGACGCATTGCTCGCCGCCACCGAGCACCTCGTCGTGACGTTCGAGGGGCGCGACCCTCGCACCAACCAGCAGCGCTCGCCGTGCGTTCCCATCGCCGAGCTGCTCGACGTCGTCGACAGGACGGTCCGGTCGGGTGACGACGGTGGCGAGCCGGCAAGGCGGAGGATCGTCGTCGAGCACCCGCTCCAGTCCTTCGACCAGCGCAACTTCGTGCCGGGAGAGGTAGTGGGGGAAGGGCCTTTCAGCTTCGATCCCGTCGGCCTCGACGGCGCACGCAGCCTCGCGGAGCCGCCGGTCGGGCGCAGGCCGTTCCTTGCCGCGCCGCTCAGCCGTCCCGACATGCCGGTCGTCCAGCTCGACTCCCTCATCCGGTTCCTCGAAGCACCGGTACGGGCATTTTTGAGGGAGCGCCTCGGTTGGTACGGGAGCGGCGGCGCTGACGAGGTGAAAGACGCGCTGCCGGTCGAACTCGACGCCCTCGAGCTGTGGGCCGTAGGAGACCGGCTGCTCTCGGCCCGACTGGCCGGGGCGAGCATGGCCGATGCGATCGCGGCCGAGCGGGGTCGCGGCCTCCTTCCGCCGGGCGCGCTCGGTACCGCGGGACTGAGCGACGTGGAGGCCGCCGTCGAAGCCCTCGCCACAGCCGCGCGAGAAGCCCGGCGTGTCGGTGGGCCGGCCGCCGGGTCGGTCGGTGGGCCGGCCGCCGGGTCGGTCGATGGGCCGGCCGCCGGGTCGGTGGAGATCAACGTCCGCCTGCCCGGCGGTCGGGTGCTCATCGGGACCGTGCCGGACGTCTACGACGCCGAGGGCGAGGAGGGCCACGAGAGTCGTATCGTGCGCTGCCTCTACTCGAATCTCGGCCCGAAACACCGCATAGCGGCCTGGGCCGACTTCCTCGCGCTGAGCGCACAGAGATCCGACAGCCGGGTCGTGGCGGCGACGATCGGTCGCAGCGTCGGCCACACGAAAGGGCATCCGCGGATCGCTCTCGTTCGTCTCGACGCCCTCGACGGCGATCCTTCCGAGCGGCGAGCGCGGGCCTGTGCGGCGCTCGATGTGCTCGTCGACCTCTACGGGCGCGGCCTGTCAGAGCCACTCCCCCTGTACACGAAGACGTCCGAGAGGTACGCCGACGCGGTGTTGCGCGACCTTGCCGACCCGATGGCCGACTGCCGGAAGGTCTGGGACCAGAGGGACTTCGGCGAGGCGCTCGAGCGGGAGCACCTGCTCGTGCTCGGTCAGGACGTCCGTTTCGGGGACCTCATGGTCGCGCGACCGCGCGGGGGCGAAGACGGGCCTGGCTGGGGGAGCGAACCGTCCCGCTTCGGTCGCCTCGCCATGCGGCTCTGGGCGCCCGTGCTGCAACACGAGCGGGTGGAGTACCGCTGATGGAGACCCCTGTCGAGGACCGGGACGCGCGAGCCCTTCAGCACTTCGACGTGTGCGGCCCGCTCCCGAGCCCGGGGGTCACGGTGCTCGAGGCGAGCGCGGGCACTGGCAAGACGTTCACGATCGCCGCGCTCGTCACGCGGTTCGTCGCCGAGGGCGTCCCGGTCTCGGAGATACTGGCCGTGACGTTCACCCGGATGGCGACAGGTGAGCTCCGCGACCGGGTGAGGGCGCGCATTGTCTCGGCCGAAGACGGGCTCTCCCGCTACCTCGAGGCAGGCGAGACTCCGCGACCGGACGACGCCGTGCTCTGCTTGCTCGCACGGGGAACGAACGCGGAGGTCTCGGAGCGGCGGGATCGGCTGGCGACTGCTCTCACGACCTTCGACGAGGCGACCATCACCACGACGCACGGTTTCTGCCAGCTCATGCTTGCCGGGCTCGGCGTGTCGGGCGACGTGGCGACAGGGGCCGCGCTGCTCGAAGAGCCCGAGGACCTCGTCGAGGAGACCGTCGACGACTTCTATGTGCGCTGGACGCTCGCCCGCGGTGCGCCGCCGCCGTTCAGCCGATCTCAGGCGCTCGAGGTGGCGCGGGAGGCGGTGGGCAACCCGGGCACGCCGCTGCAGCCCGAAGCGGGCTCGACGCCCGCGGGGCTGCGGCGGCGCCTTGCCGACAGTGTCCGGCGCGAGGTGGAGCAACGCCTACGGGAGGCCAACCTGCTCACCTTCGACGACCTGCTCGTCCGGCTGAAGGACACTCTGGTGGACCCACGCCGCGGAGCCGTCGCCCGTGCCAGGCTGCGTGCCCGCTACTCCGTCGTGCTCGTCGACGAGTTCCAGGACACGGACCCGGTGCAGTGGGACGTCGTCCGCAGCGCCTTCGGCACCGGCTCCACCAAGCTGGTGCTCATCGGGGACCCGAAGCAGGCCATCTACGCGTTCCGTGGCGCGGATGTCTATGCGTATCTCGACGCCGCCGACGTCGCCTCGAGCCGCTACACGCTCTCCGTCAACTGGAGGAGCGACGCCGACCTGCTGGCGGCCTTCGACGCGCTGCTCGAGCCGGTTCAGCTGGGCCACCCCGAGATCCTCTTCCGCTCAGTGAGCGCCGCGCCGGCGCATCAGCGCGCCGGCCTCCGCGGTGCACCCGTGCCGTCGCCGCTCCGGGCACGGGTCGTGTTCGCGAGAGAGCACGCGTTGCGGCTCACGAATCGCGGCGACGTCGAGAAGAAGGCGGCGCTCGACTTCGTGGTCGGCGACCTCGCTTCCGACATCGTCGGGCTGCTCGACGCCGGCGCGGAGCTCGTCGACTTCGCGGACGACGGCAGCGAGCGATGGCACAGGTCCATAGCCCCCGGAGACGTGGCGGTGCTCGTCGCCACGAACCGCCAGGCACGCGTCGTGCAGGACGCACTGCGGAGCCTCGGGGTGCCCGCTGTCGTGGCGGGGGTCGAGAGCGTCCTGTCGACCGAGGCGGCACGGGACTGGCTCTGCCTACTCGAAGCACTCGAGCAACCGGCAAGCAGGTCCCGTGCCGTCGCGGTGGCGCTCACCCCGTTCTTCGGCATGCCGGCGGAAGACGTCGCTTCCGCCGGTGAGGCCGAGTGGGAGGACGTCCACACTCGTCTCCACCGCTGGAGCGAGACTTTGCGCAGGCGAGGGGTCGCTTCTCTCTTCCGCTCCGTCCTCGCCAGCGAGGCCGCGCCGGCACGCATACTGCGGGAGAGGGACGGGGAGCGTCGCCTGACCGACCTCGGCCATATCGCCCAGCTTCTCCACGCAGAGGCGTCTGAGGGCCAGCACGGCCCTCCGGCCTTGCGAGCCTGGTTGGCACGACGGATAGACGAGGCGGAGTCGGGCAAAGAAGGTGCGGAGGCGGAGGAGCGCAGCCGCTGGCTCGACTCGGACGCCGAAGCCGTGCAGGTGCTGACGGTCCACCGCTCGAAAGGCCTCGAGTTCCCCGTCGTGTACTGCCCCTTCTTGTGGGACGAGTGGAGCGCGCCGGGTGGGCGGCCCGTCGTCTACCACGACCCGCGAGACCGCGAGCGCAAGCTCGACGTCTCCGGGACGGATGGTGGCCGGGACTACGACGTGCATCTCCAGCTATCCCGTGCCGAGGAGAGAGGCGAGGCACTGCGCAAGCTCTACGTGGCCCTGACCCGAGCCCGCCACCAGGTGATCTTCTGGTGGGTCCGGCCCCAGTCGGCGCAGAACTCCGCACTCGGCCGCCTGCTCATGGTCCGTGAGTCGGACGGGAGCGTCGCCACGAGCGCACCGCGAAAGCCGCGGGACGAAGAGATCTGGGGCCGCCTCGAGGAAGTAGCCGCCCGCGCCCCGGACCGGCTCGTGTCGGTGGAGCGGTCGAGCCGGCCAGAGCCTGCCATGAGGTGGTCGGGCCGCTCGGGCCGCTCGCTCGGGCCGCTCGAGGTGGCGCCGTTCGGCCGCTCGCTCGACCTCAAGTGGCGCCGGACCAGCTATTCGGGCATCACGGCGGCGGTGCACGGCGGTCCGGCAGTCGGGAGCGAGCCGGAGGAGAGGGGGACCGCCGACGAGCCGGACGTCGGAGGACTTCCTGAGCTGCTCGCAGGCACCGGAAGCAGCCCGGCGGCGAGCGAAGAACGCTTTCTTCGCAGTGTGCGCTCTCTCTGGGCGGAACTGCCCGGCGGCGTGGAGGTGGGGACGTTCGTCCACCGGGTGCTCGAGGAGGTCGACTTCGCCGCCCCGGACCGCAAGGCCGAGATGGCGCGGGCGATCGGTCAGCAGCCGTCTTCTGTCACCGGCGGGCTCGGCTTGACCGACGCGCTCGTCGAGGCGCTCGACGCCGCCCTTTCGACGCCGCTCGGTCCCCTCACCGGAGGTATCAGCCTTTCGGACATAGGCCGAGGCGATCGGCTGGACGAGATGGGCTTCGAGCTCCCGGTGGCAGGTGGGGACCGCCCCTCGAACACCGACGCCGTCGCGACCGGCGACATCGCCCGGTTGTTCGAGCTCCACACGGGAAGGGACGGGCCGCTCGCTCACTACGCGGAGAGGCTGCGGGACCCGATGCTCGGCACGAGCCTCAGGGGATATTTGACGGGGAGCTTGGATCTCGTGTTTCGCCTCGGACGAGACGGGGCAGGAGCCGACCGCTACTTCGTAGCCGACTACAAGACCAACTGGATCGGCGCCGAGGGAGAGGAGCTGTCCGCCTGGCAGTACCGACCAGCGATGCTCGATGTCGAGATGCAGCGCATGCACTACCCGCTGCAGGCGCTCCTCTACGTCGTGGCGCTCCATCGGTACCTGCGCTGGCGCGTGCAGGGCTACGAGCCGGAGAGACATCTCGGAGGGGTGCTCTACCTCTTCCTCCGCGGCATGGCCGGGCCGGCGACGCCCGTTCTGGGCGGCTGTCCCTGCGGGATCTTTTCCTGGAGACCGCCGGCTGCGCTCGTCACCGACCTCTCCGATCTGCTCGAGGCAGGCTCGTGAGCGCGATCTTCGATTCGTCGGTGGTCCTCGGGCTTCCCGAGGAGTCCCTCCTGGCTGCGTTCAACCGCTCAGGCGTGCTCGCTCCCTCCGACGTCCACGTCGCGAGGCGGCTCGGGCGACTCGCAGGCGAGACCGACGAGCTCGTGGCTCTGGCAGCAGCGTTCGCTGTGCGGGCGCCGCGCGTCGGTCATGTCCGCGTCGACCTCACCTCGGTGCGCCAGACAGCCGAGGGCGAGGTGGAGGAGGACGAGGTCGACCTCGACGGGCTCCCCTGGCCCGACGCTCCGGCCTGGGTGGAACGCGTGGCGTCGAGTCCGCTCGTAGCCGTCGGTGAGGAGGCGACGGCAGCAGCGCCCCTGCGCCTCGTCGGCTCGGCCCTCTACCTCGACCGGTACTGGCGCGACGAACGCGCGGTGGCGGCTGACCTGCTGGCGCGGGCACGGGGTCTGCGGGTCGCCGGCGCTGGCGTCGACGCCGGCGCCGCGAGCGGCGGGGGCTGGGTGGCGCGCTCGGCCAGGTCGGTCACAGAAGCGCTCTCCGGCGAGACCGACCCGGAGCAGCGCTGGGCGGTCGCCATGGCACTGCTCCGCGGCCTCGCCGTCATCGCCGGCGGACCGGGCACCGGCAAGACGACGACGGTCGCCAGGCTCATCGGGCTTCTCGCCGAGCAGGCCGAAGAGGCCGGCGGCGAGCTGCCGCTCGTCGCACTGACCGCACCGACGGGCAAGGCGGCCAATCGCATGCAGGAGGCCGTGCGAGCCGCCGCGCGATCGGTTACCCCGAGCGGGGGGGCACAAGCGTTGCTCGAGAACCTCGAAGCCGCCACGGTGCATCGCCTGCTGCGGCAGCGGCCCGACAATGCGAGCCGTTTCCGCTACAACCGGTACAACCGGCTGCCCCACGACGTCGTCGTGATCGACGAGACGTCGATGCTCTCCTTGTGGCTCATGGCCCGGCTCGTCGAGGCGGTACGTCACGACGCCCGCCTCGTGCTCGTGGGCGACCCCGAACAGCTCGCCTCCGTTGAAGCAGGTGCCGTCCTCGGAGATGTGGTCGGCCCGGCATCCGGCCGTCTGCGCATGCACCCCCGGGCAAGGGTCGAGCTCGAGGAGGTGACGGGGGTCGGCCTCGATGTCGTCGACGTGCCTGAGCACGCGAGCGAGATCGGCGACAGCGTGGTCGTGCTCCGCACGAACCACCGCTTCCGTGGGGCCCTCGCGGAGCTCGCCGAGGCGGTGCGTTCCGGCGACGCCGACGCCGCCGTCTCCGTGCTCGGCGAGGGTGATGGAACCCTCGAGTGGCTGGCTTCCGATCTGGCCGAAGTTCCCGAGCCCGGGAGCGGCGTTCTCGAGCCCTTGCGTCTGCTCGCTTGTGATGCCGGACGGGACCTCTTCGTCGCCGCTCGGGCGGGCGACCGACCGGTCGTGCTCGAAGCGCTCTCCTCGTGGCGCATCCTCTGTGCTCACCGCCGCGGCCCGGCGGGCGTCTCGTCGTGGAACGCGAGGGTCGTCCAGTGGCTGGTTGACGAGATCGAGGGTTTCGCCGCTGACGGGGAGTGGTACGTCGGCCGGCCCGTCGTCGTCACGGCGAACGACTACAGCCTCCGCCTGTTCAACGGCGACACCGGGGTGATCGTCGCGCGGGAGGAAGGCGGCATCGCCGCCGCCTTCGACCGGGGGCTCGTCAGTCCCTCGCGGCTCTCGGATGTCGACACCGTCTACGCGATGACCGTGCACAAGGCGCAAGGCTCGGAGTTCGACCAGGTGGCTGTCGTGCTGCCACAGGCGACGTCCCGCATCCTCACCCGCGAGCTCCTCTACACGGCCGTGACCCGAGCCAAGCGACGTTTGGTCGTCGTCGGCGGCGAGGAGTCCGTCCGGGCGGCGGTGGCCCGGCCGATCGCACGTGCGTCCGGGCTGACGGCGCGCCTGTGGGGAGGCGTCGGCGTCTAGCCGCTAGGACTCAGCTTGGGTAGCATCCCGCCGCGCATGCAGGATCTTGACGCGGCTGTCCCGTGAGAGGTGTGTCATGAAGATCGACGTCACCGAGATCTCCTACGTTCCCACCACCGGTGTGCAGGAGGTCCATGACACGCCCATCGTGCGCGCAACCGAAGCCTCGCTCGAAGGCTATGGCTCGCTTGTGGACGATCCCCACTCCTTCGAGATCGAGATCGTCCCGTGGCCCGCCCAGGGCTGGCGGCCGATCGACGACAACACGGGTGACCAGGGAGGCGTGACCGAGGGCATCTTCGAGTTCTCCTGGGAAGGCGAGACCCTGTTCGCCCGTAATAACGCCGTAGGTGACAGCTACCTCTTCGGGTGGAGCAACTGGCCGGAGCAGGTGGCATCGAGCGGCCTGTGCAAGCGGGAGCGCGCCCTCATCTGGCGGGCCAACTACCACCCTGACGGTGGCCAACTGTTCTTCCCGCTCAGCGGAGAGCGCTTCGTCATACCGCTGGCTCTCCCCGGTGACGACGTGACCCCGGCCGACTTCGTCACCTTCTTCGGCGACGGCAGCAGAGGGCTCTACATACACCCGAGCATCTGGCACGGCGCTCTCGTCCCGCTCGACGACGAGGCCAGGTTCCTCGACCGGCAGGGACGGGTGCATGCCCGCGTGTCGGTGAACTTCCCGAAGGAGTTCGGCTGCTATCTCGGTTCCCCCATGCGGGCGCCGGGGACAGGCGACTAGGCCGTCATGCCGTCGGCTCTCGTGCCGGTCGTGCTCATCGTCGGCGTCCTCATCGTCCAGTTCCTCGTGCAGCTCGGACTGCGCAACCGCTTCGCCTACCAGTGCCCCAATTGCGGGAACGAGTTCAACCCGTCTCCGCTCTCCATGGTGATAGCCCCCCACCGCCTCGGCGGGCGCAAGTACACACGCTGCCCCGGGTGCGGGGTCCGAGCGTGGGCCCAGCCGGTGGCCAAGGCGCGCTGACCCGCCGGGCCGCTGGCCGGTCCGCCTGGCCGGTCCGCCTGGTCCGGCCGGGGCCGGGCGCCCGGATGAGTCTGCTCGCGCACGCACGCGTGGGGCTTAGGCGCCGGCGGCAGGCCGAATCGGAGAACCACCCCGCGAACGGACCCCCCGACCTGGGCTTAGGGGGGTCCGTTCGCGGGGCAGTTTGCACCTGACGCGATCAGGACCGAACGGACCCCCCGGCCCGGGACAAGAGAAGCGACTTCGCGGGCAGTTTGCACCTGACGCGATCAGGACCGAACGGACCCCCCGGCCCGGGACAAGAGAAGCGACTTCGCGGGCGGTTGGCACCCCGACACGAGCACGACGGCACCGAGCAGGCTCAGCCGCGACGCGAGAGGCGTGAGGCGATACGTTGAGCGCCGTGTCCAACGTGCTGGCGATGGTGCTGGCTGGGGGTGAGGGCAAGCGCCTCATGCCGCTCACGCTCGACCGCGCCAAGCCGGCGGTCCCTTTCGCCGGGCAGTACCGCCTCGTCGACTTCGCTCTCTCCAACCTCGCAAACGGCGAGCTGCGCAAGATCGTCGTCCTCACCCAGTACAAGAGCCACAGCCTCGACATCCACATATCCCGCACCTGGCGGATGTCGACGCTGCTCGGCAACTACGTCACGACCGTGCCCGCCCAGATGCGAAGAGGACGGCAGTGGTTCGCGGGCTCCGCCGACGCCGTCTTCCAGAACCTCAACATCGTCGGCGACGAGCGGCCGGACTACATCTTCGTCTTCGGCGCCGACCACATCTACCGGATGGACACTCGCCAGATGCTCGCCCAGCACGTCTCCTCGGGTGCAGCCGTGACGGTGGCAGGGATACCCGTGCCGACGGAGGAGGCGGGGAACTTCGGCGTGATAGACGTCGGCGAAGGGACGAAGATCCGCGGCTTCGTCGAGAAGCCGGGCAACACCCCAACCCTCGCGAACGACGACGGGAAGGTCATCGCCTCGATGGGCAACTACATCTTCTCGACCGAACCGCTCGTCGAAGCGCTGGCCGAGGACTCGCTCGACGAGACTTCCCGCCACGACATGGGAGGCGACGTGATCCCGGCGATGGTGGCCAACGGCACGGCGCACGTATACGACTTCAGCAAGAACGAGGTGCCCGGCGCGACCGAGCGCGACCGCGGTTACTGGCGTGACGTGGGGAGCCTCGATGCGTACTACGCCGCCAGCATGGACCTCGTCTCGGTGCATCCCGTGTTCAACCTCTACAACGCGAGGTGGCCCATCTACACGTCGCTTCCCGCGCACCTGCCTCCGGCGAAGTTCGTGTTCGAGGATCCCGGCCGCACCGGCCAGGCGGTCGACTCTCTCGTGAGCGCCGGCGTCATCGTCGCGGGAGGGACAGTCCGTCGTTCGGTGCTCTCGCCCGGTGTGCTCGTCGAGCAGGGAGCCCTCGTCGAGGACTCGGTCGTCATGCACGACGTCGTGATCGGCGCGGGCTCTGTCGTGCGTCGTGCCATCCTCGACAAGAACGTGGTGGTCGAGCCCGGCGCCAGGCTGGGCGAGGACCCGAAGACCGATCGGGACCGCTTCACGGTGTCCCAGGGCGGGGTAGTCGTGATCGGGAAGGGTGGCGAGGTCCCGGCCGAGTGAGGGTCGCCCTGCTCACCCGTGAGTTCCCGCCGGAGGTCTACGGAGGAGCCGGCGTACACGTCGAGCACCTGAGCGCCGAGCTGGCGTCGCTCGTCGAGCTCCACGTCCACTCCTTCGGCCCGGAGCGGGAGTCGCCGCTCGTGCGAGGGACCTACCCGTTCCCGAGCCCTTCGTTCCCGCCGGAGGCGAACCCGGCGCTCGCGGTCATGGACGTGGACATACGCATGGCGGCGGCCCTGGCGGGGGTCGACCTGGTGCACAGCCACACCTGGTACACGAACTTCGCCGGCCACGTGGCGAAGCTCCTCTACGACCGCCCCCACGTTGTCACCCTCCACAGCCTGGAGCCGCTCCGGCCGTGGAAGGCCGATCAGTTGGGAGGCGGCTACGCCCTCTCTTGTTTCTGCGAGAAGACCTCGGTCGAGGCGGCGGACGCGGTCGTGGCCGTGTCGAACGCCATGGCGGAGGACGCCCTCGCCGCCTACCCGGCCGTCGACCCGTCCCGGATCGAGGTGATCCACAACGGCATCGACCCGGACGTCTACCGCCCCGATCCGGGCACCGACGTGCTCGAGCGGCTCGGTATCGATCCAGCCCGCCCGATGGTCATGTGGATCGGCCGGGTCACGCCGCAGAAGGGCGTCGACCACCTCCTCGACATGGTGGCGCTGCTGCCGCGCGATCTCCAGTTCGTGTTGCTGGCGGGTGCGTCGGATACGGCGGGGTTTCGCTCCGAGATGGCGGCACGGGCCGCGGCGCTCGCGGCCGACCGCCCCGGGTTGCACTGGATCGAGACGATCTTCCCCCGCCTCGACGTCGTGCAGCTGCTCAGCCATGCGTCCGTGTTCGTGTGCCCGTCTGTCTACGAGCCGTTCGGGCTCATCAACCTCGAAGCGATGGCGTGCGGGACACCTGTCGTGGCGACGGCCGTTGGAGGCATCCCCGAGATCGTCGTCGACGGCGAGACCGGTCTCCTCGTCCCTCTCCTCCCCGGCGAAACCCCTTCGTCGTCCCTCGCAGGATCAGTGCTCACCCTCGTCGGCGACGAGGATCTGGCGCGCCGCATGGGAGCAGCGGCCCGGGCGAGGGTGATCGAGCGCTTCACCTGGAGGGCGATCGCCGCGAGGACGGCTTCCCTCTACTCGAAGCTCGTCTGAGCGCCGGACGAGTGGCCGGCTCGCTCCCGTCGGGAACGGCAGTGCCGGCCTCGGGCAGCGTCGGCGCATCAGTCGGGTACAGGCCGGCGGCGAACCCGTAGACCTGGTCGCCTGCGCGGGGTATCTGGGCGAAACGGCGCGCCAGCTCCTGCACCTCGGCCCAGAACCGCCGCACTTCTTCCCGTGGGATCCTGGCGTGCACGAGAGTGCAGCGGAGGTCGTCGGCCGCGTGCGCCGGCGCCGCCTCAGCCGCCGCCTGGGCAAGGCCGTTCAAGGTGGCCACGGTCTTCCTGTCCTCGGGCCGGGTGAGCACACCGATGTAGAAGGTGCGGGCGATCCTGCCGTAGTACCGCTCATCGATCGCCCTCACCCGCCGCGTGCGGACCACGCGGACAAGGCCGGCCCGGACGAGGAAGTCCACGTGGTAGGCGACGCTGCTCTTCGGCCGGCCGACTGCGAGCGCCATCTCCGTCACCGAGGCTGCTCGCTCGAGCAGGAGCTCCAGCAAACTGGCGCGCAGTGGCTCGGCTACGGCCCGCAGCTGATCGGGCGCGGTTATGACGACCATTTCCTCGAGCTCGTAGTCCGGTACACGGCTATTGACCGACATCATTCGATCGTTCTAGAATCCTCGATCATTCGATCATACTCGTCTCGAAAGGAGTGTATGGCATGGCCGAAGTGATCCTCTTCCACCACATAGAGGGGCTTACCGATGGGGTGAGAGGCCTCGCCGAGAGGTTTCGCGCCGGTGGGCACACCGTGCACACCCCCGACCTCTTCGACGGCGAGCTGCCGCCGACGATCGACGAGGGCATGGCTCTCGTGCGCTCCATCGACGACGCGGTTATGGAGGAACGGATCAACGGCGCGCTTGCCGGCGCCGGCAGCGAGATCGTCTACGCCGGTATCTCCTTCGGTGCCGGGACGGCGCAGCAGCTCGCCCAGACCCGCAGCGGCGCGCGTGGCGCGCTCCTCTACGAGGCCTGCATTCCCATCACGGGCGAGTGGGCGTTCGGGCCTTGGCCGGAGGGGCTTCCCGTACAGATCCACGGGATGGACCAGGATCCCTTCTTCGCCCTCGAGGGCGACCTCGACGCTGCGCGAGAACTGGTCGAGACGGTCGGGCCGGAGCTCGGCGAGCTGTTCGTGTACCCGGGCGACAAGCACCTCTTCACCGACAGCTCGCTGCCCTCCTACGACGCCGGCGCCGCCGAGCTGGTCGTGCAACGCTCGCTCGAATTCCTCGACCGCTTGGGGTGAGGCGGTCCTGCCTGGACCGCGGCTGTGCCGGCTCGACAGGATGCCGATGCGGGGACAGCCGATGC
Organism: Actinomycetes bacterium; assembly: GCA_021791795.1. Lineage (GTDB taxonomy): Bacteria > Actinomycetota > Acidimicrobiia > Acidimicrobiales > Bog-793 > JAKATT01. The sequence goes on from JAJYVX010000001.1 coordinate 46,710, forward strand.
GGGGACAGCCGATGCGGCGGGGCTGTCAGAGCCGCTCGGCGAGGGTGGTGTACACGCCGCCCAGGGACTGCCCCGAGCCCACTGCTGTGCAGGACATCGGCTGCCCGCACGAGACAGCCCTGAGGATCGAGCTGCCAGCCGGGTTGGGGCTCGCTGCAGGTGACCAGATCGTGCCGTTCCACCGTTCGACCAGGGTGAACGCCGTCGCCGTCGGCCCTTCGAAGTAGCCCACAGCCGAGCACGTCGATGGAGTGGGGCAGGACACCGAGGCCAGGCTGGTGTAGGTCGCTCCCTTCGGGTGGTGCGCGCGCTCGATCGACCATCTCGTGCCGTTCCACTGCTCGACGAGCATGTGGCGAGCCGAGCCTACGGCCACGCACGACGTCGTCGTGGGGCAGGAGACCCCGGTGAGGACGGCGTCGCTCGAGAGATACGGCTTGGGGAAGGAGACGAACCTCCAACTGGTGCCGTTCCATGACGCGGCCACGTTGCCTACCGCGACACAAGTCGACAGGGACGGGCAGGACACGGACCAGAGATCGTCTCGCGCACGGCTTCCGTTCGGCTGGACTGTCCAGGACCCACCGTTCCAGTGCCCGACGAGCGAGCCGCCTTCAAAGGCGCCTACGGCGACGCACGACGAGGCCGATGCGCAGGCGACGGCCTGCAGCCTTCCTCCTGCCTCGCGGGGGGTCGGCCGCACTGACCAACTCGCGCCGTTCCACTGTTCGACGAGTGAAGTGACGCCCGACGCGCCGTAGTAGGAGCCGACGGCGATGCACTCGACGGCCGACGGGCACGAGATCCCGAACAGCTGGCTCGACTGGGGTCCGGTCACGTTCGGGGTCTTCTCTGCCGTCCACGAGCTTCCGCTCCACTGCTCGACCAGCGTGACATGGCCGGCGGGGAAGACCTTCTCCTGCCCGGCGGCGAAGCAGGAGTGGCCCGAGACACACGAGATGCCTGCGAGGTCGTCTCCGGGGTTTGCCGTCGGCGACGCGGTGAGCGACCAGGAGGTGCCGTCCCAGTGTTCGATCAGCGTGCCGACCTCGTTCGCGTAGCCGACGGCGAAGCACGACGACCTGCTCGTACAGAAGACACCCTCGAAGTAGACGCTCGCCGACCCGAAGGCCACATTCGTCGGCTGGACCTTCCAGTGGCGGCCGTCCCAGTGCTCGGCGAGAGTGACGCCAACGCCGTCGGTGTCGGTGTGGTAGCCGACAGCCGTGCAGGACGACGGCGAGAGGCAGGAGACCGCTTGCAGCGTGGGAGGCGCCCTGCCCGGTGGGTTGGCGCTCAGCTCCGTGGACCACTTTCGACCGTCCCAGTGCTCTGCCAGCGTCGAGCCGTTCGCGCGGCCGACTGCGATGCAGGAGGAGGGAGACGGGCAGGACACGGCGTTCAGCTCCCGCAAGACCGTCCGGCGCGGATGCGGGACGCGCTCGATCGACCACCGCGCGCTGTTCCAGTGCTCCGCGAGGGGGAGCTCGTGGCGCGAGCCGGGCTGCACGTAGTAACCGACGGCGAAGCACGAGGACGCCGTCGGGCAGTCGATCCCGGACAGCTTGCTCGCCCCGGTCACACCCCGCGGGATCGGGCTCGTCTGCACCGACCAGGCGGTGCCGTCCCAGTGCTCGACGAGGGGCACCGTCACGCCCGAGGCACCCTTGTCCTGCCCCACTGCGAAACAGGAGGAGATGGACGGACACGACACGCCCCGGAACGTGCTCGCAGTGCTGCCCGCCGGGCTCGCCACCGGTTCGACGGTCCAGGCCGTCCCGCTCCAGACCTCGGACAGAGCGGCATCGGCGCCGGTCTCGGTGACGCCGTAGCCGACCGCCGTGCAAGAGGAAGCCGAGGCGCAGGAGACGGCGGTCAGATAGCTCGGCACGGGTCCCGTGGGATTCGGCGTCGGTTGGATGACAGGACCAGCGCCGGTGCCGACCAGTCCTCCGAGAGCGATCCCGACCACCGGAACCACTTGCTCACTGCCACGGGCGAAACATACAGCGGCAGTTCCCACGCCAGGCCTCAGCCCATCGAGCTGACCGTGTAAGGGCCGTGCCAGGATCCCGCCTCCGAGAGGTACGAGTGCCACAGGAGACCGAGAGAGCCGGCCGAGAACACGTCGATAGAGCTCGAGCCGGTCGTGACCGCCGCCAGAGCGCCTGCCATGTCGCCCCCGGCGGTCGCCACGGCCGGTCCCTTCCAGCGGTTGGCGGAGAGCCAAGCGTTGACGAGGTCGCCTTCGCCGTCGGACCAGAAGACGTGCTCGTCTCCGTTCGGGCTGCTCAGCCCGACGGGAGTGATCGAGCCGACTCCGAGCGCGATCAGGTACGGACCGTGCCACCTGTTCGCGTGCTCGTAGAGGTGCAACAGGTTCCCGTGCCGATCGGCGAAGAAGACGTCCTCACCGACCTTCGTCCTCACCGCAGACGGTGCCGAGGCGAGTGAGCCTCCGAGAGGCGCAGGAGCCGACCAGGTGCCCGTCCGCCGCAGCCATGTGTGCCAGAGAGAGCCGTCTTTGCCCTTCCAGAAGACGTCGAGCCCACTGGCCGAAGTGGCGATCGAGCTCAGCTCCGGCCAGGCACCGGTCCCGAGTTGCGCGGAGCGCGTTGCCACGACGGGAGCGACGGCCCACCGGCCGCCGGCGAAGTGCTCGCCCCAGATCGCACCGCCGGCAGCCCAGAGCACGTTCTCGTCGCCGTCGGGGCTGAACACCGCGCTCAACGCCCCCGCATGTGCCAGGTCGCCGGTCGAGATCGAGGTGGAGCCGACGAGCACGTACGGCCCGTGCCATCTCCCCTTGGCGTAGTAGCTGTGCCAGAGGCTGCTCGACCGACCGATGAAGAAGACGTCCATGGCGTCGTCCGTCGTGCTCGTAGCCACGGCCACCGGAGCGGACGCCACTGCACCCGGAGAGGTGAGCGTGGCCGGGCCGTGCCACCTTCCGTCCGAGTACCAGCTGTTCCAGAGGGCGCCGTCCGCTCCCCGCCAGAAGACGTGCTCGCCGCCGGGAGTGCCGACGGCCGACACCGCCGGCGCGCTCGCACCTCTTGTCGTCCGGCCGAGGAGGTCGACGAAGGTGTACCCGTGGCTCTCGAAGAATCCGATGACGGTCGGCAGAGCAGCCACCGTGGCGGGCATCGGGATCGCCTGGTTGTGCATGAGCACGACGGGGTGCGTCAGCGCTCCGCCTTCGGTCTCGGCGAGCCTGATTATCCGCCTCACCCAGTACGACGAGCCGGAGCCATCCGCCATCCAGTCCTCGGTGTCGACGTTCCAGAGCCAGACCGACATGCGGAGGGATCGAGCGACGTGCAGCGTCGTCGAGTTGTAGTCGCCGTAGGGCGGCCTGAGCTCGCAGGGGGCCGTGCCTATGAGCGACTCCTGCTCGGCGATCACCTTCTCCATCTGGCTCTCCTGTCCCGCGCCGGTGAGCGCCGTGAGGTCAGGATGGCTCCAGGTGTGGTTCGCCACGAGGAAGCCGGCAGCCTGCTCTGCCCTCACGTCTGAGGGCCACGACGCCTCCTGTACGCCGACGTTGAAGAAGGTTGCCGGCACGTTGAAGCTCTCGAGGATGTGCAGGATCGCCATGGTGCTCGGGCCGGGGCCGTCGTCGAACGTGAGAGCCACGGTCTTGGCCGCTCCGGGCACGCTCGGCGCGTCGAAATTGACCCCGTAGGGAGCTGCCGGGCAGCCGTTGCCGGCGGACCGCAGCAGCGCAGCACCGCCCCCGCCTCCCGCTCGGCCTGCCTTGTGGGAGGCGCCGCCACGGATCGCGCCAGCCCAAGAGGGGAGCGGCGCCACGAGCGCGGGCAAGCCAAGAGCGAGGAGCAGAGCAACCGCCGCCACCGTCTTGAATCTCTTGACCATCAGTGATGACGATGCGCCGAGAAACGCCTCGCGACTAGAGGCAAGTGGCGGTCCTCGACAGTGAACTGTTCCGAAACGAGCACATTACCGATATATCGCGATATACTCAAGACATAGCCAATGGATGAAGGAGGACGAGATGAAGGAATCTCATGACGAGGCAGGTTTCGCCGGTCCGGGACCACGGCGCGGCTCCGGTCGTTTCGGTGGGTTCGGGCCGGGGGGGATGGGCTCTGGTCGGGAGGCGGACGGAGGAGTGCCGCCGCACTTCGCCTACGGCCGCTCCCGTGGGGGACCTCCACCTTGGAGGGGCGGTCGCCGCGCCCGCCGGGGGGACATCCGGCTGGCGCTTCTGATCGGGTTGCTCGACGGTCCCGCTCATGGTTACGAGCTGATCGGTCGGCTCGAGGCGAGGACCGGCGGCGTCTGGCGACCGAGCCCCGGGTCCGTGTACCCGACTCTCCAACTCCTCGAGGACGAAGGTCTCGTGAAGGGCCGTGAGGAGGAGGGCAAGAGGGTGTTCGACCTGACCGAGGAGGGAAGGTCGGCCGCTCTCGAGGCGTCCGAGCACACAGGCGGCGACTGGCCGGGCGAGGGGAGCGCCGCCCATGTCGACCTGCGCCAGGCGATGAAGACCTTGCTGCTGGCAATGCGCCAGGTGACGGTGGCCGGGGACGACGGCCAGCTCGCGGCGGCCGTCCAGGTGATAGTCGAGGCGAGGCAGCGGCTCTACCGGATCCTCGCCGACGGGCCTTCGGACGACGCGCCGCAGGAGGGCACGTCTGTGCAGACCGACTGAGGCTGCCCCCGGCGATCGCCGCCACCGTGTCGGGCTGCCCGGAGCGGGCGTCGGCCCGTGGCGGTGATCGTCGCAGCCGTGCCCGGCTCAGACAGAGCGTGTCGGCGCGACAGTCCGGACACTGGACGCTGCGTGGCGGCAGGGCGGAGCGTCTAGACACTCTCCCATGCGTGCGAATACCAAAACGACCCTCTCCGGGCAGGAGCGACCCCTCGACCGTCTCCGGGCCACGATTTCACAGCACCGGAGGTGGGCCGCCCGCGTGGCGTTCGCGTGCAGCGTCGGGATCGTCTTCAACCTGGCGAGTGCCGCCCCGAGTGCCGAAGCGAGTCCGCGCGCCGCATCTCCGTGGCAGAGCGTGCCCTTCCCAGCGCAGCTCTACCCGGGAGCGATGCTGCTTCTCACCAGCGGCTCGGTCATGGTGCAAAACCAGACCCCGTCCGAGGGCGGCGGCCGCGACTGGTGGCTGCTCACGCCGAACGCCAAGGGCAGCTACGTGCACGGGTCCTGGCGGCAGGTCGCGTCGCTGCCCACCGGCTACGGCCCTCTCAACTTCGCCTCCGCCGTGCTGCCCGACGGGCGCGTCGTCGTCGAAGGCGGCGAGTACAACTTCGGCAAGGCGACGTTCACCAACCGCGGTGCGATCTACCAGCCGCTCACCAACCGGTGGACCCCGGTGGCGCCCCCCAAGGGAACGCAGTGGAAGACCATCGGCGATGCCCCCGCCACGGTGCTCGCGAACGGCACGTTCATGCTCGGAGGATCGGGCAACTACACCAACCGGACACAGGCTCTGCTCGATCCGAGGACGCTCAAGTGGACGATCACGGGGACGGGCAAGGTCGACGCGAACGAGGAAGCCCAATTCACCCTCCTGCCGAACGGACGGGTCCTCTCGGTCGGGCTGCAGTTCACCCCGAACTACGCCGAGACCTACGATCCGGCGACCGGCGTCTGGTCGCACGCCGGGAACATCCCGGTGCAGCTGGTCCTCAAGCGTGACGAGATCGGTCCGCTCGTGCTCCGACCGAACGGCACGGTGTTCGCCGTCGGCGGGACGCCGCACACGGCCGTGTACGACGTGGCCACCGGGCGGTGGTCCGCCGGGCCGACGTTCCCTGTCATCGCCGGGAAGCGGCCGAACAACGCAGACGGGCCTGCGGCGGTGCTGCCGGACGGCAACGTCCTCGTAGATGCGAGCCCCGGTCTCTACAAGCCACCATCCCACTTCTTCGTCTTCAACGGCACCTCCCTCACCCGCGTCCCGAGCCCCCCGGAGGCGTCCAGCGTCGATTCTGCTGTCGGGTACATGCTCATGCTCCCGACGGGACAGGTCCTCTTCAACGATCGGGTCGGCCAGATGGAGGTCTATAGCTCAGGCGGCCGGCCGAACCCGGCCTGGAGACCGGTGATCACAAAGGTGCCGAGGGCACTCACCGCCGGGAAGACCTACACGGTCTTCGGCGACCAGCTGAACGGTGTGACCCAGGGTGCCTACTACGGCGACGACTACCAGAGCGCCACGAACTACCCCCTCGTGCGTATCACGTACGGGATTGACCGCGTCTACTACGCCCGCACGTTCAACATGTCGTCCATGGCTGTCACCCCCCGGTTGGCGGCGCATGCGAACTTCCGGCTTCCGCCGCACCTCCCGGCGGGCAAAGCCTCTCTCGTGGTGGTCGCCAACGGCATCTCCTCGGCCTCTGTACCCGTCACCGTCGGCTGACACGAGCCGCCGGAGCGCCGGCGCCTTCTGCTCCGACGACTCACGCTCGCCCCGGAGCTCGAGGTGGCTGCGACCGCCAGGTAACGTCGGTGATGGTGGAGCGGTCGTACCGCAGGGGGAGTCGGCGCCATCGCGCCGCGCGCTCCGCGCGCACCGCGATGGCGCTGAGCTTTGCCTTGGCCCTGTCCGCCTGCTCATCTCATGTCGCCGCGGCGACCCATCCCCGCCGTCACCGCCCGGCGGCTGCCACGACGACATCGACCGCGGCCACAACCTCGACGACGCGACCGCCCACGACCACGACCACACGCCCCCCGACCACGACCACGACGTCGCCTCCGAGCACTGCTGTCACGACGACCGCCCCGCCACCGACGACCCCGGCCGGGTTCACGACGACGTACACCAAGCCAGGACCACCTCCCCCTCCCTTGGCCCAGCCGACTTCGACTCATCCGCTCACGATCCTCGAGGTCGGCGACTCGCTCGGGATAGACCTCGGCTGGGGGCTCAGCGCGCTGTTCGGGTCCGACAGCTTTGTGAGGGTCATCCCGGACGCCGTCGGCGACACAGGCCTGGCACGACCGGACTTCTACGACTGGCCGGCGCACCTCGCCGAAGAGCTCGCCCAGTACCACCCGGGCGCCGTAGTGGTGATGCTCGGTGGCAACGACGCGCAGGACTTCATCGACGGGGGGCGGTTCGTCTCGTTCGGCTCGTCGTTGTGGCACACCGTGTACTCGGAGCGGGTGGGCAACTTCATGAACGAGGCCATGGCGGCAGGCGCACACGTGTTCTGGGTGGGGATGCCGATCATGGGATCGGCGGGCTTCTCGTCGGAGATGGCACTCGAGGACCAGGTCTATGCGCAGCAAGCGGCGCTCAGGCAGGGCGTCACCTACTTCTCGTCCTGGTCGTTGTTCGCCAACTCCGCCGGGCAGTACGCCCAGTACCTGCCGAACTCCGCCGGTCAGCTCGTCATGGTGCGGGACGGCGACGGCGTCCACCTCACCTACGCCGGGGCCGAGCGCCTGGCCGACGCCATGGCAGCGCCGATGGCCGAGGGTTTCGGGGTGAAGCTCTTCTCCTGAGCCGCGCCAGCCCGCGTCGGTGCCTCAGTTGACGCAACCGCCCGTACTGACCGGAGAGCGTGAGGACTCCGCGGCGCGCACGTCCGCCTCGACGGCGGCCATGGTGAGCGCGTAGGCGATCCCCGGGTTCGTCAGCGAACGGGCGAAGACGAGGCCGACGGCCTTCGCTGTCCCGTTGCCGGCCGTGTCCGCCATCTCGACGACGGGACCGCCCGAGTTGCCGGGCTGAATATCGGCGTTCAGCTGGTACACGTCCCGGGTCACGATGTTGGTGTTGTAGATGTCGAAGCCGACGGCGGAGAAGTTGCCGTCGGCACCGGCAGGTTGTGCTGTCAACCCACCTCCGCCCGGGTACCCGAGCACTGTGACGGTGGCACCTCCCGGCGCCTCGGCGGTGTCGACCGGGAGCACCCGCTCCGAAAAACCCGGCACCTCGAGCACCGCCACGTCCAGTCGCGGATCGAAGAGGATCGGTGTTGCACGATGGGACCCTCGCGCATCCGAGACCGTGGGTTCCGAGTCTCCTGCGACCACATGGGCGTTCGTGACCACGAGATCCGGGGCCGCGACGAATCCGGCTCCGCGCTGTCCTCGCCGAAGCGCCCTTGGAAGAGCATGCAGTCACAGTTCCCCGCCCAACTCCCACCTGCAAGAGGCGTCTGTCCAAGATCAGTCGGTGCTTTCGGCCCTGCAGCAGGCAGCGAGACGGTCTCCGCCTCGGCTCGTGAGCAGGGCGGCGAGGCACGGACGAAGGCCGGCGAGAGCCCCGGTCGTCCCGTGCCTCCTCTCGGCGACCCTGGCCCTGTCCGGGTCCACTCCTTCGCTGTGGCAGTCCTGCTCGAAGCACCAGGCATCGAGGTGAAGGCAGTCGCAGTGTCCGGCACGGGCCTCACACATTGCACGCCGGGGGTCCTGCACGTTCGGCAGCTGTTCAGCTATCTCACAGTCCGGTGCCGGTGGCGTGGGGCCGCACCGAAGCACTCGACGGCTTCCGAGCTTTCCCAAGTGCCTGGCGTGGCCAGGCTGACAACTTCTTCGTTCTGCACCTTGCGCCGGTGAAGGGCGCGACCGTGCGGCAGACGGCCCTCGACGTGCTCGCGGAGGAGCTTCGGGCTACGAAGTGGACGACCGTCGTCGAGCTAGCTCCGATGATCAACCTTGCAGCCTGGCGACGCTCTACCCCGGGCTCGGGGCCCGTGTGGGGAAGGGGTCGCCATGGGAGGCTTGCTCGACGTCCCCGGCAACGTCGTGGGCTTCGGCTCCCAGGCCTCGTTACAGCGCGACCCGTACTACTAGACCGACTCTCGGTACTTCTGGGCTCCGGCCGCCGCGGTCGTGCCACCGATGGCTCTCTCGCCGCCAGATCGAGTGACCGTAGTCCGAGCCTCGGGGCCGGACCACGGACGCCCGCAGGCCTCAGCTCCCGGCGTGGAGACGCGCGCGGTGCTGCGCCTCAGGGAGGAGGCCTTCTACGACTCACTGCTTGTCGTGTTCGTGCATAGCGGTGCGCAACTCGGAAAGGGGGAGCGGTCAGCCGGAGGTCTCTGTGTCTCAGGATCGCTTCACCAATGCCCGGCTGGCCGAGCCAGCCTGCGGCGTGTTCGGCATCGACGTCGCGAACCTCGGTCGCGGCATTGCCGGGCTGGCCGTCGCCAGGATCGAGGACAGCCGCTCGGTTCAAGAGCTCGCCCGCCTCCTGGAAGCGGTGGGCGCGGGAGCAGCCGGACCCGAGGGGTCAAGATCGCGCTGCAGGTCAAGGTTGCTGCCGGGCACTCCTCCAAATGCGAGATCCGACGCTCGGAGAGGCTCTACGTAGTCGTCGTCGTCGGTTGCGTGAACCTCGGCCTGAGGCGGCTCGCCAGCTTCGCCGAGCGTGCTTGACCTTGGCTGCACCGAGTTGACTGGAGAGGTGACCAGCGGGGCGAAGAGCGCCGGACCTCGAGCGCCGGAGGACCACGTCGCCGACGCACACCGTGTGATCAGGGTCCACGGCGCGCGCGAGAACAACTTGAAAGACCTCAGCGTCGAGATCCCGAAGCGCCGCCTGACGGTCTTCACCGGCGTCTCGGGTTCGGGCAAGAGCTCCCTCGTGTTCGACACGATCGCGGCCGAGTCGCAACGTCTCGTGAACGAGACCTACAGCGCATTCGCGCAGGGTTTCATGCCGACGCTGGCGCGGCCCGAGGTGGACGTGCTCGACGGCCTGACGGCTGCGATCGTCGTCGACCAGCAGCGGATGGGTTCTGACGCACGCTCCACGGTGGGAACGGCCACGGACGCGAACGCCCTTCTGCGCGTGCTCTTCAGCCGGCTCGGGCAGCCGCACGTAGGCCCGCCCAGCGCCTTCTCCTTCAACGTGCCTTCAGTCAGGGCGAGCGGGGCCATCACGGTCGAGCGCGGCGAGCGCGAGACGGTGCGCGCGACCTTCAACCGTCTCGGCGGCATGTGCCCGCGCTGTGAGGGAAGGGGCTCGGTCACCGACTTCGACCTGTCGGAGCTCTACGACGACACGAAGTCGATCAACGAGGGCGCGCTCAGGATTCCGGGTTTCAGCATCGACGGCTGGTACGGCCGCATCTTCCGCGGCTGCAGCTTCTTCGACCCGGACAAGCCGATCGGCAAGTTCACGAAGACCGAGCTGCGCGCCCTCCTCCACAAGGAGGCGACGCGGATCAAGGTCGACAACGTCAACCTCACCTACGAGGGCCTCATCCCGAGAATGAGGAAGTCCTTCCTGTCGAAGGACGTCGAGACGCTGCAACCGCACGTCCGCGCCTTCGTGGAGCGTGCGGTGACGTTCGCCACGTGCCGGCAGTGCGAGGGAACGCGACTGAGCGAAGCGGCCCGCTCGTCGAAGCTCCGGGGGATCAGCATCGCCGACGCGTGTGCCATGGAGATCCGCGATCTCGCCCGCTGGGCCCACGCGCTCGACGAGCCGTCGGTGGCACCGCTCCTCGCGACGTTGCGCAACGCCCTCGACTCGTTCGTCGAGATAGGCCTCGGCTACCTCAGCCTCGACCGCCCGTCCGGCACCCTGTCGGGCGGAGAGGCCCAGCGAACGAAGATGATCCGCCATGTCGGCTCCTCACCGCTCACCGATGTGACCTATGTGTTCGACGAACCGACGATTGGACTCCACCCCCACGACGTCGGGCAGATGAACGACCTCCTGCTGCGGCTGCGCGACAAGGGCAACACGGTGCTCGTCGTCGAACACGAGCCGGAGACGATCGAGATCGCCGACCACGTCGTCGACCTCGGTCCGGGCGCAGGTGCCGACGGTGGACGAGTGGTGTTCGAGGGAAACGTCGATGGCCTGCGCTCGAGCGGGACGCTCACCGGCCGGCACCTTGCCGACCGCTCCCTCCTGAAGCCGTCGCCGCGAACGCCATCGGGCGTGCTCGAGGTGAGGCATGCGAGCACGCACAACCTGAGGAACGTCGACGTCGACATCCCGCTCGGCGTGCTCGTCGTCGTCACCGGGGTCGCCGGCTCCGGCAAGAGCTCGTTGATCCACGGCTCCCTTTCGACGAGAGCCGGGGTCGTAACGGTCGACCAGGGCGCCATCAGCGGTTCACGGCGAAGCAACCCGGCGACCTACAGCGGGCTCCTCGACCCTGTGCGAAAGTCCTTTGCCAAGGCGAACGGCGTGAAACCGGCGCTCTTCAGCGCCAACTCCGAGGGCGCCTGCCCCACCTGCAACGGGGCGGGCGTCGTCTACACCGACCTCGCCTTGATGGCCGGTGTCGCCACCACCTGCGAGGAGTGTGAAGGCAAGCGTTTCCAGGCGGCTGTGCTCGGGTACCGGCTCGCCGGACGCGACATCAGCGAGGTCCTCGCCATGTCCATCGCCGAGGCCGAAGAGTTCTTCGGAAGCGGCGAGGCGGCCACGCCGGCAGCTCATGCCATCCTCGGGCGGCTCTCCGCCGTAGGGCTCGGGTACCTAACCCTCGGTCAGCCCCTGGCAGCGCTCTCCGGCGGTGAGAGGCAGCGGCTCAAGCTCGCCTCGCGCATGGCGGAGAAGGGTGACGTCTACATCCTCGACGAGCCGACCGTCGGCTTGCACCTCGCCGATGTCGAGCAGCTGCTCGCCCTGCTCGACCGGCTCGTCGACTCCGGCAAGTCCGTCATCGTCATCGAGCACCACTTGGCCGTCATGGCACATTCCGACTGGATCGTCGACCTCGGCCCGGGTGCCGGCCACGACGGCGGGCGGGTCGTCTTCGCGGGCACGCCCACCGACCTCACCGCCGCCCGCTCGACCCTCACGGGCGAGCACTTGGCGGCTTACGTGGGCGTCTGAGCGGGTCGGGCTGGCGCCGCCTATCGCCACGGGTGCCTGACGCGTCCGGGGCGAGCAGCCGAGCCAGCGCGCGCCGTGGGCTTGGAAGCCGCTCGTGCACACGACCGGGGCGAGCTTGGTGACGGCTCGCTCCCCTCTGTGAGGCGCGGGCTCGTGGCGGCCGCTGCTCAGTCTTCCTGCAGGCGACCCGGAGGAAGATTGAGCGCGTCGCTCCAGCAACGGCGGCGCTCGTCGCCCGACGCCGTCGTGTCCACCCGCAGGCTCCCGCCCATGGAACCCTGCGGCGCACCAGTTCGCGGAGGACCGCAACGTCGGCGTCCGAGACTCGCTCCCCCCGGCTCGCCCGCTCGGTGAGCCGGCCCTCCATGACCTCGAGCGGGGCGACGCACTGAAACTCATCGAGGTCGCTCGCCGTCTCGAGTGCAAGCGATCGAGCGGCAGCACGCCGTTCCGGGTCGGCGAACGTGGCATCGAGAACCACGCTCTCACCGAGCGAGAGTCGTGCACGGGCTCTTTCGAAGAGGTCTGAGTAGGTTGCAGCGGTCATCTCCGCTGAGTAGATGCCCTCGCAGAATCCCGCCGCTGCCGGTTTGCTCGGCTCGACACCGGCGAGTCGCTTGCGGATGACGTCCGAGTTGAGCACCGCGGCCCCGATGGCGCGGCCGACCTCTGCGGAGAGCTTCGACTTCCCCGCGCCCGGGAGTCCACCGACGACAACCAGGCGGACCCGCCCACGCTCCAAGCGCTCGGCTGCCAGCTCGAGGAAGTGGCGACCGGTGACGCCGGAGGCCTCGCTACCCTGCTCGGAGCGGAGGCCGACGACGAGGGCGCGCACCTGGGCCCTGTAGGCGATGTAGTGGTGAGCGAGGGAGAGGGGCCAGGTCTCGCCGCTCGAGCGCCGCTCGAGCGCCGGTAGTGGCCGAGGAACGCATCGGCGAGGTCGGGCCGCCCGAGGCTCTCGAGGTCCATGGCCATGAATGCGACGTCGGCCAGCACGTCGCCGTAGCGCAGCTCGTCGTCGAAGTCGAGGCAGTCGAGCACACGCGGCCCGTCCTCGAGGCAGAAGACGTCGTCGACGAGGAGGTCGCCGTGGCCGTCGCACACGTGCCCGGCCGATGTGCGACCGCTGAAGAGCGGTTCGCGGCCGTCCAGGTAACGCCGTGCGAGAAGGAGCACTCGATCGGCCAGTGCGGGCTCGAAGAGGGTCCCCACGAGATGGGACATGCGAGAGGCGTTGGTCTCCCATCGCCGCAGAGTCGCGTCGCGACTGGCGGTGGCGTCGATCTCGGGCGAGCGGTCGGCCCGTGCGTGGAACGCAGCGGTCACCTCGGCCAGTCGCCGGAGATGCCGGTCCACGGGGACGCCCGCGGTGACGATGCTCGACAGCCTCGACGCCGACGGCAGCCTGCGCATCACCACGAGGTGCTCGCCGAGACCGTCCGGACCCCGCACCTCCGCCACACCGAGGTACACGTCGGGAGCGAGGCGCCGGTTGAGCTCGACCTCCCGGTGACAGGCAGCCTCGCGAGCCTCCCGGCGACTGAAGTCCAAGAACCCCAGGCTCACGGGCTTCTTCATCTCGTAGGCGCGGTCGCCGACGAAGAACACGACACCGCTGGTCGTCTCGGCAACGTCGGCGAACGGTTCGGAAGGGCGTGCGCCATCGACAGCCGACGGGACCGAGCCGTGCGGGTCCCGGCTGCGAGAGTCAGTCACTTGGCCGCGTTCCTCAAACGAGCGGCACCGGCACGAGCCCTAGTCTCGAAGCGTCGCGGGCCGGCCGCTAGGGCCGATCGTCCCTTCGATTCACCGGCCGGGCCGGTCTGGTCACTGCTGGTCGAGCAGCCGACTCAGCTCGTCGCGGTCGGGCCAGGCGAGGGGTGCTCCAGCGGTGTCCACGACACCGGCTGGCCCCTCTTCGGCCAGGGCGATGGACGCGACGTCGAAGCCCTTCGCACGAAGTCCATGGATCGCGCGGTGCGCCTCGTCGGGGCGAAACGCCGCAAGAATTGCCCCGGAACCAAGTGTCGCCCAGGGGTCCGCGCCGAAGGCACGGCACAGGGCCACGCCTGGCGCGAACCAGATCACCTGGTCGCGGTCCAGCCGGAGCCGCAGCCCTGCCGCCGTGGCGAGCTCGTGGAGAGCGCTTGCCAGGCCGCCTTCGGTCGGATCGTGCATCGCCGTCGCGCCGAGCTCTGCCGCGGTGAGGGCAGCGGCGACGACCGAGATGCCCGGGTCGTCGATCGCCGCCGCGGCAGCAGCGAGAAGCGAGGGATCGAGTCCTCGGGTCCTCGCCGGATCCAACTCGAGTGCCAGGAGGACGGCTCCTTCCACCGGCACGGGACCGATCTGCACGACGACGTCGCCGGGTGACGCGCCGCCGGTGGCGAGAGCGCGCCCGCGCTCCACGAGCCCGATCATCTGGCCGACGACCACCGGTTTCGTGACAGCGCTCGTGACCTCGGTGTGGCCGCCGACCAGGGTCGCGCCCACCTCCGCCAGAGCAGTGCACAGGTCGCCGAAGAGTCGGTCGACGTCTTCTTCGGTGGTGCCCGGCGGCAGGAGCACCGTCGCGAGGAACCAGCGTGGGCGTGCTCCGGTGACGGCTACGTCGTTGGCGTTGACCGTCACGGCGTATCGTCCGGCTCCGGCTCGGGCTCCGGCTCCGGCTCCGGCTCGGGCGGGTGTGAGCGTGATCGGGTCTGTCGCCACCACGAGATCGCCGCACTCCCACGCCAACACGCAGGCGTCCTCACCGACAGCCGGCCCGAGGAGGACCCCTGCATCGGGGTCGCCGCTGCCGGCAGGACCGCTGCCGGCCGCTTCCAGGAGCCGCGCGAGCAGCCGCGGCGGCAGCTTTCCGAGGGGAAGCGGATCGGGGCTCACAGCGTGGTCCTCTTGCTCCTCCTGCTCTCGCCCTCGCGAACCGGCAGACGGATCGCGTCGAGCGTCAGCTCCGTGCGCTCGTGAAATCTTGCACTGGCTCGCTCGTGCGATCTCTCCATGAGCCGAGTCTTGCGTAGGCGCGACCCTGGATGCGCAGGCGGGCGGTCCTTCGTCTCGGGAGTCGCGGTAGAACGGGCCATATTCCTCTGGCGGTCGGCGATCTCCGATGTTCCAATGACGATGACAGGAGGCTGGCCTCGCCTGGGCCGGACGCTGAGGAAGAGCCTTGGCGGAGACTCGATGGGAGGAAGCTATGTCTGAGCGACGAGTCTGGACGGTCGAGATCGCTTTCACCGAGGACGAGAATCGCACCCGCGCCGACGCAGTTCTCAGCACCGGTGCGCGTCAGGTGAGCGGCTGGGGTCGCGCCCGCCGCAGTCCGGACGACCCGGACATCCCGGCCATCGGCGAGGAGCTGGCGGCGGCGCGTGCCCTGTCGGAGCTCGCCCACCACCTGGTGCACGAGGCGGCGACCGCGATAGAGGACTTCGAGGGACACCCCGTCCTGCTCTCGGTCTAGCCGCCCGCCGGCACCCTCATACGAAAGGAGCGGTTCCATGACACAGCAGGAACCCCCGACGCCGGTCGAGATCGTCGACCGCCTCTTCGGTCGCTGGCCCGAGCTCTTCGGTCGCTGGCCCGAGCTCTCGGCCCCGTGGCCCGAGTTGCTCCGTCGACCGGTCCTCTTCTGGCCGGGCTTCGCGGAGGACATGCTCCGCGTCGACGAGTTCAAAGAAGACGGTTTCCTCGTCATCCGGGCGGAAATGGCGGGTATCGACCCGGACAAGGACGTCGAGATCACGGTCACCGACAACACTTTGCACATCTGCGCCGAGCGGCAGGTGGAAGAGAAGACGGAGGGGAGGGACTACGCGAGGCGTGAGCTCAGGTGCGGGTCGTTCAGGCGCGACCTGCCACTGCCCGAGGGGTGCACAGAGAAGGACGTCAGGGCCTCGTACAGGGACGGCATACTCGAGATCCGGCTGCCGCTCCCTGTAGAGGGGAAGAACGCGAGGGCAAAGAAGATCCCCGTCAAGCGCCCGTGAGGGTCAGCGAGTCGCTCCTCAGCCGAGCCGGTGATGCGACCGGAGAAACCGGCTCTTGAACCAGTCTCGTGCAGCCTCGGAGGCGGTCTGAAGCGTGCCGGGTTCCTCGAAGAGGTGCGTCGCGCCGGCGACGACGACCAGCCGGTTCTCGCAGCGCAGGTTGGACGCCGCCTGCTGGTTGAGCTCGAGCACGACGTCGTCGCTGCCACCGACGATGAACAGGGTCGGCGCGGTGACCTCGGCGAGGCGCGCTCCGGCGAGGTCGGGCCGCCCGCCTCGGGAGACGACGGCAGTCACATCCGGACCAAGTTCGGCCGCAGCCCACAGTGCAGCAGCTGCCCCGGTGCTCGCTCCGAAGTAGCCGACCGGTAGACCGGCCACGGCCGGCTCGGCGCGGACCCACTCCGTGGCCGCGACAAGCCGCCCGGCCAAGAGCCCGACGTCGAACACGTTCCACCTGTCGCGCTCCTCCGCCTCAGTGAGCAGGTCGAACAGGAGCGTCCCGATCGCTGCGCGGTGCAAGACGCCGGCGACGTACCTGTTGCGTTGGCTGTGTCGGCTGCTTCCGCTGCCGTGAGCGAACATGACGAGGCCGATCGCGTGCTCAGGGACGGTCAGGTGCCCGCCGAGCCGTATAGCACCCGCCTCGACGACCACCTCCTCGTCGTGCGAAAGGGGGTCGTCTGACCCTGGCCGCCTCTGGCGGTCCTGTTCTGTGAGGGACGATGCTTGCCTCGCGGCGCGCTCCAGGCATCGGACCACCTCCTCGTCGGAGGTGTCGGAGAACTCTACGTAGTACTGACCGATTGCGAAGAAGATGTCCGGTGTCGCCAGGCTCACGAACTCGTCGGCGTCGTTCCCGATGCGTGCCTGCCAGCCAGGCGGTGCCACGGGAACGGCGAGCACCACACGCGCGGCACCTCGCGCCCGCGCGACCTGGCAGGCGGCGCGGGCGGTCGACCCGGTCGCGATGCCGTCGTCGACCACGACGGCGGTGCGTCCTTCGAGTGCCGCGCGAGGGCGCTCACCGCGGTAGCACCTCGCCCTGCGCTCGAGCTCCACTCGTTCGCGCGTCTCAACGGCGGCGATCTCAGCGTCCGTCACTCCGGTCGCCTGCACGACATCGTCGTTGAGGATGCGCACGCCGTCCTCGCCGATGGCGCCCATCCCGAGCTCGGGCTGGAAGGGTACTCCGAGCTTGCGAACCACGAGGACGTCAAGCGGCGCTTCGAGCGCGACGGCCACCTCGGAAGCGACCACCACCCCACCTCTCGGCAAGCCGAGCACGACGAGCGGCTTGCCCCGCATGAACTCCAGCCGCTCGGCGAGCAGGCGCCCAGCCTCACCGCGATCGAGGAACGTCATGACCACCTCCTGATGCAGTGCCGCGGTCATCCGGCGAGGTGCGGGCGCGGGATCGGCGGCGCCTCACGCCGCGAGCGGCAGCTCGCCCGGTGCCTCCGGCGGGGTGCCACGATCGGCACCACCACCGTCGTACCGGAACGGCGGGTACTCGTCGCGCATCAGAGCCACGTATGCGAGCACCCGGAAGCACCACCGGCTGAGGCCGATCGTCACGTCGAAGAGCTGGCGCGGGTAGCTCCCGGTGAGCGCGAGGACGACGGCGCCGGCGAGAGCGAGGAGGGCGATCACCCCACCGCCACCGGTGAGTCGCCAGGCTCCGCCGGCGTTGAGCCCGAAGCCCCCGGCGAGCACGCCGACGATGATGTACTGCGGGATGGCGAGCAGCCACCACTTGACGAGCACGAGACCCCGGGACAGCCGTTCGGGGTAGTCGACGTGGAAGTCGGCCGGGTAATCCGGGTCCGACTTGAGGCTGAAGGGGGGGTAGGCATCGGTGCCGAAGGCGTTGATGCCGTAGAAGGCGACTCGCCATGTCCAGCGCATCACGCCGACGTTGAATTCGAAGATGTTGCGCGGATAGCGCGCCGTGACGAGGATCGAGAAGCCGGCCACGATCGTGAGCAGGCTCAGCGCCATCCACAGCACGACGAGGCACAGGAAGTGCGGGATGAGAAGCGCCCACTTCACGAGCCAGAGCAGGCGGTTGATCGGCTCGTCCAGCCGGGCGTCCAGCCGGGCGGGGTAAGGCTGCGCCAACGTGCTCACCTCCGGTTCATGCCGCGGGCGCTGCCGAGAGCTGCTCGGCGACGGACCGCGCCCAGCTGGCAACTTCCTGCCAGTCGCGGAAGTCCCCGTCGAGGCTGCGGAAAGCGAGCGTGGCTGCCCGCTGCAGGCCGCGCAGGTTGTGCCGGTCGAGCCGCCCGGCGAACATCCGGTGCTCGCGAGCTTGGGTCGCTTTCATCACCCCTGGCAGGTCACCCGGGTCCGCACCCATCTGCTGCGCGAGCTTTCGCGTCGGGTCGCCCACAGGGCCGCTCGAGAAGAGCCAGACCGGCCGGCCGGGCAATTCCGCCCCGATCCTGCGTGCTAGCTCGGTGGCCGGCGCCAACCAGTGGCCGGTGTAGACCGCGCTCCCGAGGACGACGGCGTCGAACCCTCCGAGCTCCCCGACCTGCTCGGGCCGGAGCACCGTCACCTCGAACCCGGCAGATCGCAGCGTCTCGCCGATCGCCTCTGCAATAGCCGCGGTCGCACCGTAACGGGATGCTGCTGTGACAAGGATCCTCATGTGTCACCCCGCTTGCTGCTTCACGTCGAGGGTACGAGCCTGCCGGCCTCTGCGAAAGGGGCGAAGGGCCCTTCTTGCAACCTCGCGTTCGCGATGACGCCGGTAGCTCGGTCACCGCTGGGCACACTCCTGCGGGCCTTTCGGCTCTACTGCGCCGGCCTCCTCGGGCATAGGGTGATCGGCATGCCCGAAGTGGTGGTGAACGGCCGCGCCCACGAACTCGGCGGCGTGAGCGGGCTGCTCATCGGCTGGACACGTGGTGCGCTCGGTCTCAGCGGGGCCAAGCCCGGCTGCGACGAGAGGGAACGCGGCGTCTGCACCGTGCTCGTCGACGGAGAGTCGGTGCTCTCGTGCCGGACGCCGGTAGCCGACGTCGCAGGACGCGTGGTCACGACAGTCGAGGATTCGCCTTCGGTCCGCGACTTCACCCGGCGCAAAGGCGGAAATCGTGGGCTGTGACCGGCCGGCCACAGCTTCGGCCGACACGGCTCCGGCCGACACAGCTTCGGCCTGTGCCGGCGACACGCCGATGATCGCTCCTGCACCTGCCGTGGCCGACGCCGTCTTCGACGCCGCCGGTCGGCTCCTGCGCGACCTCCCACTCACGCCCGGCCGGCGCCTGCCGGCCTGACAGCAGGAGATGTCCATGAAGCCTGCAGGCACGCGAACTCCGTCCACGGAGGCAGGCGGGGGAATGGCGATCGTCGTCGTGATGATCGGCGTGATGATCACGGCGATCGACACGACCATCGTCGTGCTCGCCCTGCCCGAGATCGAGCGGTCCCTCCACGTGGCCCTCGATTCGGTCATCTGGGTGGTCATCGGATACCTGCTCATCATCACCCTTCTCGCGACCCAGGTCGGCCGCCTCGGCGACATGTTCGGTCGTGTCCGCATGTACGAGGCGGGTTTCCTCGTGTTCATCCTCGGCTCGGCACTGTGCGCCGTGGCATGGGACGAGACGTCGATCGTTGCGTTTCGCCTGCTGCAGGGCGTGGGCGGCGCCCTGGTCACCGCCAACAGCGGTGCGATCATCGCCGACCTGTTCCCACGCGAGCAGCGGGGCAAGGCATACGGTTACAACGGGATCGGCTTCAGCTTGGGTGCCGTCCTCGGGATCCTGCTCGGCGGTCTCATCGTCACCTACGTGTCGTGGCGCTGGATCTTCTGGATCAACGTGCCGATCGGCCTCGTCGGCGTCTGGCTCGCCCTCCGCTTGCTGCACGAGCGTGGGGAACGGGCGCGCCACCGCCTCGACGTCGTCGGCATGATCTCGCTCGGACTCGGGCTCTTCGGAGTCCTTTGGGCGGTGACGAAGCTGGCGACGACCCCCTTCGACTCCGAGATCCTCGGCTACCTCGTCGGCGGTCTTGTCCTCATCGGGCTCTTCGTCCTAGTCGAGCAACGGGCGGCAGAGCCGATGCTCGACCTCTCGCTGTTCAGCGTCCCCACGATGACGCCGTCGCTGTTGGCGTCGCTCTTCCAGGGCCTCGCCAACTACGCCGTGCTCTTCCTCGTCATCATGTACCTCCAGGGAGTCCGGCACCTCTCGCCGATCCACGCCTCCCTGCTTCTCATCCCCGGCTATCTCATAGGCGCGGGCATCGGGCCGCTCGCCGGCAGGCTGGCCGATCGCTTCGCGCCGGTCCTTCCGGCCACCGCAGGGCTCGGCATCCAGGTCGTCGCGCTGTTCATCTACGCCCACCTCGCAGTCACGACCGGGCTCTGGCTCGTCGTGGTCGCAAGCGTGGTGAACGGTCTCGGCGCCAGCTGCTTCTTCCCGGCCAACATCTCGGCGGTCATGAAGGCATCTCCGCCCACCGCCTTCGGGATCTCCTCGGGCATGCTGCGCACGTTCGCCAACGTGGGCATGGTGTTCTCGTTCTCGATGGCGATCCTCATCGCGTCCCGCAGCATCAGCCGCAAGCTCGCCTTCGCCATCTTCGTCGGCTCGACGAGCCTGCGGCCGGCGGATGCAATTGCCTTCACGTCGGGGCTCCACGCGGCGTTCTATGCCTCGATGGGCCTAATGGCGCTCGCAGCCCTCCTCTCGGCCGCACGGGCTACGGCGATCGGTGGCGCCGGACACCGCCCCTAGCGCTCGACTCCGAGGCGTGCCAGCGCTGCCCCGTCAGGTCCCTGCTGCCGCCGGAGGTCCGCCGGCGTCTGCAATGGCGCGCTCGCGGCCAGCTTGTACACGAGTCAGACAAGCACGCGGGCCGTGCGCGATGGGATCTGTCTCAGGTGCTCGGGGCCGCTGACCGTCATCTCGAGAGCGACAAGGGGAGAGAGCTCGAGACCGTGCTCGAGGCGATCCTGGCCGCGGCCGCCCGCACTGGCCGTATACGAGGGAGCCGGCGAGGAGGAGTTCGAGTGCTGCCTTGCCGGCGTCGGATCAGCTCGGCGAGATGCTCGGCGGGGGAATAGCGGCGCGCGCCGCCGCTTCGCGATCCTCGACACGAACGAGGTTCCGTGAACACGAGTGGTTCAGCCTGGAGCCGCTCCGCCTCTAGCCCGGCCCTGCGGCGCCGGCCCGGTGGATCCGAGCCTGACGACCGTCCAGGAGGTGTCCGCCGCGGCTCGCTTCAGCTCGGACCACGAGCCGGTCGGCAGGGCGACAGCGTCGACCTCGAGCGCCGGCAGCAGAGATCGGAGGAGGATGCGGAGGACGGCATCGTGGGTCACGAGCACGACCCTCTGGACGGTGCCGGCACCACGCCCGGGGCCGACAGCGTCCGCCAGGGCGGCGAGCGCCCTCATCTCCACGGCGTCCCGTCGTTCGACTCCAGGCGCATCGTCGACCGACCCGAAGCGCTCCTCCAACTCTGAAGGACTGTGCCCTGCCCAGCTCCCGTAGGAGCGGTCCCGCAGCCGGGCGTCGAGCGTCACCGGGCGCGAGCTGGAGACAAGCACATGGGCCGTCCCGACGGCGCGCGAGAGCGGGCTCGAGACGACGACGTCGAGCGGGACACCGCGGAACGCTTCGCCGAGAGCCGCTGCCTCCGCTTCGCCGACCGAGTCGAGCGGCACGTCGATCTCGCCGCGCAGGCGCCCAGCGGCATTCAGCTCCGTGCGACCGTGGCGGACGAGGAGGAGGCGGCGGTCGGTCATTGTCGTTGCTCAGGGCTTGAGGCGCCACCGTGGGTGGGCGTCGCGTCGCCGTCAGCACGATACCGTTCCGCCGACGGTGCAAGAGCTCCCTCGCGACGAGTTTCGGGGAGGACCTCTACTGCCGGCCGGGCAACCGGGTGCAAGGAGGTGAGCCGACGACCGGTAGCCGTCGAGGCGAGCGCCGGACGAGCAGGGCGCAGCTCGGTGTGGCCGCGCTCCACCGGTACTCTGCCTCGGCGTGAGGGTGTTGTCGGCTGAACGGTGGCGGGCGCGATCAAAGGTGTGCATCAGATCGGCGACGGGGCGCGCTCGCACTCCGGCGCTGCGCCAGTGAGCCTCGCTGCTGCGGCGGACATCGCCGTACCCACCGAAGCAGCGCGGCGCCGGACGTTCGCCATCATCAGCCATCCGGACGCCGGGAAGACGACTCTCACGGAGAAGTTCCTCCTCTACGCGGGAGCGGTGGTCGAGGCAGGCGCGGTGAAGGCCCGTGCCGGGCACAGGCGGGCGAAGTCGGACTGGATGGAAATCGAGCAGCGGCGCGGCATCTCGATCACGTCCACGGTGCTGCAGTTCACCTACCGGGACCACGTGGTCAACCTGCTCGACACACCGGGCCACCGGGACTTCTCCGAGGACACCTATCGGGTGCTCGCAGCGGCGGACGCGGCGGTGATGATCCTCGACGTGGCGAAGGGGGTCGAGGCCCAGACGCTCAAGCTGTTCGAGGTGTGCCGAGCCCGCTCTCTCCCCGTTCTCACGTTCCTCAACAAGTACGACCGGCCAGGGCGCGACCCGTTGGAGCTGCTCGACGAGATCGAAGCCCTGATCGGGCTGCACCCGACGCCGGTGACCTGGCCGGTCGGCGTCGCCGGTAACTTCCGCGGCGTGCTCGACCGGCGCGACGGCAGTTTCGTGCGCTACCGGCGGACGGCGCATGGTGCCACCGCTGCCCTCGAGGAGCGTCTCGAGCCGGGCCGGGCGGCGGGTGAGGAAGGCTCGGCCTGGCATCAGGCGCAGGAGGCTTCGCACCTGCTCGACGAAGTCGGTGCCACGCTCGACGAGTCGTCGTTCCGGGCGGGCGAGTCGAGCCCGCTCTTCGTCGGATCGGCGCTCACCAACTTCGGGGTCCGCCACGTGCTGGACGCGATCGTGGATCTTGTGCCGCCGGCGTCGCCTCGCGCTGACGCAGAAGGGCACCTCCGTCCCCTCGGCGCGCCCTTCGCCGGCTTCGTCTTCAAGATCCAGGCGAACATGGACCCGGGCCATCGTGACCACTTGGCCTTCGTGCGGGTGTGCTCGGGGCGCTTCGTCCGGGGCATGACACTCGTGCACGAGCCGAGCGGGCGGCTGTTCGCGACCAAGTACGCGATGTCGATCTTCGGTTCCGAACGCGACACGATCGACCTCGCGTACCCCGGGGACGTCGTCGGCCTCGTCAACGCCAGCGGGCTTCAGATCGGCGACACGCTCTACGAGCGCGAACCGGTGGTCTTCCCGCCGATCGCCACCTTCGCTCCCGAGCTTTTCGCCACGGCCCGGCCCCGCGACACCGGCCGCCACAAGCAGTTCGACCGTGGTCTCGCCCAGCTCGAGCGCGAGGGTGTCGTCCAGGTGCTGCGTGACCCCGACGGCGATCCGGTGCCCATGCTGGCCGCCGTCGGCGCAATGCAGTTCGAGGTGTTCGCGCACCGCCTCGAGCACGAGTTCGGAGCGCAAGCCCACCTCACCCCGGCTCCCTACAAGGCAGCACGCCGGACGGATCGCCGTACCAGGGAGCGCCTACGCGACGTGCGGGGCGCGAGGATCGTCCAGCGAGCCGACGGCACGCTCCTAGCGCTCTTCGAGAGCTCTTTCCACGCGCAGCGCCTCGAGCACGACCATCCCGACTGGTGCCTCGATCCGGTGCTGAGCGCAGGAGATAGGGTGTCCTGAGCGACGACCCACCGCTGTCCTGCGCGACGACCCAGACTGCCGCGACCACCAGGGCCGATCTGACGGCACCGTAGGCGCGGCGCTGAAGCCGCACCTGCCCGCTTCGGTGCACCGCGCCCGGTGAGCGCGGTCGCCCGGTGAGCGCGGTCCTGCAAGCCGAGAGTGCCTGAGCTCTGGGAGCCTGCCCTGTCTCGGCGTAGGGTGGCTGCGGTGCCGGAGCACAGCGTCGAGATCGGCGCCACCAGGATCGAGCTCGCCGTTGGCGACATCGCCGCCCAGCCCGACATCGATGCCGTGGTGAACGCCGCCAACGCCCAGTTGCTCCCAGGCGGGGGCGTTGCCGGGGCCATCCATCGAGCCGCGGGACCCGGCCTTCGCGAGGAGTGCCGGCGGCTCGCTCCCATCTCGCCGGGCGAGGCAGTGATGACGCGCGGGCACCGGCTTCCGAACGCCTACGTCATCCA
Source organism: Actinomycetes bacterium (assembly GCA_021791795.1). Classification (GTDB taxonomy): domain Bacteria; phylum Actinomycetota; class Acidimicrobiia; order Acidimicrobiales; family Bog-793; genus JAKATT01. The sequence goes on from JAJYVX010000001.1 coordinate 70,663, forward strand.
CTGCCTCGGACCGGTGTACGGCGTGGACCGGCCCGAGGATCAGCTCTTGGCGGCCTGCTACAGGAATGCGCTCGCGATCGCCGACCGGCAGGGCTTGCGATCCGTGGCGTTCCCCGCCATCTCGACCGGAGCGTTCGGCTACCCCCTGGAACGGGCGACCGAGGTCGCCATCAGCTCCGTGCTCGCAACGGTCGAGCGCCTCAAATCGGTTCGAACCGTCCGGTTCGTCCTCGCCGGCGAGGAGGCTCTGCGCGTCCACGACGAGGTGTTGCGGCGCCTTCTCGCCCGTTGACCGCCTCGGCTCGCAAGGATCGGGCGCTCCGCCGGACAGGCTCGCAAGGGCGGGCGCGTCGGAACTGGTCCGCAAGCGCGGGCAGCCTTCGAGCCGGTCCGCCGACACCTTGGCGGGGCGGTCATCTGGTGCGGAGAGCTGTACTGCCCTGAGACGCCGGGTCGCTCTTCGAGCTCGGGCCTCTCCACATAGGAGCCACGCCCGAGGAGACCGCCGCCCACGACCGGCGCTTCTCCGAGCTGTCGTCCTACCGGCTCTCCCGCATCTCCTCCGACGACGCTGACGGCTACCACCGTGTGGTCTGCCCGGCCGTGGCCGACAAGCTTCGCTGCCCGCAGAGACCGGAGTCGATGTCTCGTCCCTACGACCGGCCCGAGATCACCGCTCTGCCCGAGCACCCTCCCATGTGCTGTGTCCAGAAGACGATGACCGTCCCGCCGACGGTGGCAGAGAAGCCCGCGCAGCGCCGTCCCTACCCCGGGCCGGCCTGGCGGGAGAGCTACGCGAGGAGATCGGGAGCAGAGCGTGCGAACTCCACCTTGAAAGACCCCGCCCGCGTCTCTGTCGAGAAGGGCTGGTGCCGGGTCGTCGGGCTGCCGGCGATCACGGTCATGCTCGCCTGTGTCGTCGTCGTGAGGAACCTGCGTGTGATCGACAGCTTCAGCGAGAGAGAACGACGCGGCACGACCGACACGTCGAGACGGCGCCGGCGCACGAGCATCGCCGAGCTGGCCGCATCGACGCACCCGCCTCCCTGAGCATCCCCGTGCCGAGAACACGGCACGGCGCCGACCTCACGCGTCCCTGAACGCGAGAACGCCCGGGAACGACCACGTCCCGGACGCTGTCACAACCATATGTGAAGATGACGTCAGCACTTCTGTGAAGACGCCTCTGGTGGAGGTGACATCGTTTGGTTTCGCGCATTCGCGCCTCTGATCGAGCGAACCCGCTGGCTGCCGAGTTTGCATATGGCGGCGCTATGGCGGCCGCCTGCTCACTGTGAGCGTGAATGTGGCTCTTCGCGTTCCGGCGTGGGTGGGTGCTGACTACCGGGCGGATCGATAGATCCACCACTTGAGGTCCGCGACCTCCGAATCTTGCAGGTGTCGAAGCCAGCGAGACCGGAGGCCACGGACAGATGGACGGTAGTGGGGATGCGACCGAGCTGTTGGGCATGGGCGACTTCGTCGTGCTCGCCTCGAGCCTCGAGGACGGCGAGCGCTACGTGCTCGTCGAGACCCGTTGTCGCGTGGTTGGCTGCCCGACGTGCGGGGTCATCGCCGTTGGGCACGGGAGGAGCGTCGTCCAGGTCCGTGACCTGCCGATGAGCGGGGTGGCGGTCCGCCTCGTCTGGCGGAAGCGCCTCCTCGAGGCCGGTCTCACGACGAGAGCCGCGAAGGAGATCTGCCGGCGCGTCGGAGAAGACGGCCACTCGGTCGCCCAGGTGGCACGCGACTTCGGCGTCGGC
>JAJYVX010000045.1 GCA_021791795.1 Actinomycetes bacterium
GCGACGAATGCGAGATCGTTCGATGCGAGGCTGCCGACGACGACGCAGTCGGAGCCGTCTGCACACGACAGGGAATTGAGCGAGCCGGCGCCGGGGATCGTGCCCTGGCTCCAGGTGCCTCCCCCGTCCGTGGTCACCTCGTAGGTCCCGGCCGTCGACGAGCTCGCGAGGGCATAGCAGGTCGACGACGTCGGGCAGGAGATGTCGTTGAAGCCAGGTTCCCCTGCCGGGATGGTCTGCTGGTTCGTCTGCCCCCATCCGTTCGCGGTGCCGACTAGGAGCGGGCTGCCGTTCGTGTTGTCGTACCCGACGGCTTCGCACACTGCCGAGCTCGCGCAAGCGACCGCGCCAAGGTAGCCCCCGACCGAATCGTCGTCGTTCGACCAACTCGACAGGTCCGTCGTCGTGAAGTTCGCGCCGTCGCCGGCAACGTTACGCCCGACGGCATCGCATGCCGCTGTAGCCGTGCACGTGACTCCTTCGAGCAAGCTGGACGACGCCAGCGTTTGCTGTGCCCATGTCGTGCCGGTGGTCGTCGACACCACGACGCCGTTGCTCGACCCATAGCCGACCGCGACACAGGCCGTTGCGGACGTGCACGAGATCCCGGTCATGGCCGACGCCGCGGAGGGTTGGTCCACCTCGGTCCAGGACGTCCCGGTCGTCGTGCGGATCACGATGCCGGTGGCGCTGATCGAAGTGCCTGCTGCGTAGCAATCCCCGGAGCTACACGAGATCGCCGCGAGACTGAAGACCGCAGCGGGCACCGCTTGGGTCGTGAAGCTCGAACCGCCGTCTGTCGTCGAGACGATGCCCGGGTTGCCGTTGATGTCCGCCACCGCACGGCAGGTCGAGGTCGATGGACAGGACATCCCGGCAAGATTCGCGACGTTCGTCGGAAGCACGAGCAGTGTCCAGTTCGAGCCGCCGTCGGTCGTCACCGCCATCTCACTCGAATCGGTGGCATAGCACGTCAGGGTCGTCGGGCAGGAGATCGAGCCGATCCCCGAAGAGAGGTTGGTCGTCAGTTCTGTCCACCTCGTGCCGCCGTCAGTGGTGGCGACGACTACGCCGGCGTCGTTGTCGTTCATGCCCCCCGCATAGCAGTCCTCGGCGCTCGGGCACGCGACGGTCGTCAGCTCAATGATCGGTGACAGGCTCGTGAAGCTTTGTTGCCAAGCTGGAGGTGAAGTCGTGCTCGTCGGTGACGTGGTGGCACCGGCATCTGGAGACGGCCATGCACCGATGAGCGCAGCGACCACGGTGCAGACCACAATGGAGCGAGCCGCCCGAGCTCTCACGCCGCCAGGCTAGACGAGCGAATCGGTCAAGTTCTCGTAGGCCGGGAGCTGCACGCGCACTCGATGCTCATCTCATGAGTGCCTCGACGACCCTCCCCGAATCACACGTTCCCTGCCGCTCCGTCTAGGTCGTCTGGTCCGGCAACGGCGCCGTCGCCATCGCGACGTGCATGGCCGCGCCGATCGGCATGGCGCCCTCGTCGATCAGCATCCGGATCGAGTGGTTCGGCGCCGGGTCGACAACGTCCAACGGCGCCATGCCGAGGTACGTCATCAGCCCACTGACTCGTTGCAGGACGAAGGACCAGTCCTCTGCCGCCATGACCGGCGTCGGCATCTCCACGCTGCGGTCCGGCCCGACGACCTCCCCGGCGACGGCCAGCGCCTGCGTGATGGACGCCCGCAGCGACGCTGGCGTACGCCAGCGCCACTACCTGAAGGGATCCCTCTGGTGCGGCGAGTCGCGCATGGTCCTCAACCGTGCGATCGGCCGCCGGGGCGGCGAGTGCTTCTACTACTTCTGCCGCGGCCACCACAGCCACGTCGGCGACAGGGCCTACCTGAACGCCGCCTCCGTCGAAGCGTCAGTCCTCAGCCACTACGCCGGCCTTCGGCTGTCTGAGGACTTCGTCACGTTCATCCGCGACACGATCGCCGAGACCCTCGCCGATGAGGAGACGGCGAGCGACCTCCTCCGCCGCCAGCTGCAGACCGAGCTCGAGCGGATCGACAAGCAGGAGGAGAACCTGCTCGACCTCGCTGCCGAAGGCGAGCTCGCCACTCCGAAGGTGCGAAGGCGCCTCAACGACCTCGAGGCCAAGCGCCTCAAGGTGCAGGGCGAGCTCGACCGGATGAGCCGCGAGCTGACCGAGGGCGGAGCGGTGCTGAACACGGCGCTCGACCTCTTCGAGCAACCGCAAGAGCTGTACCGGCGACTCGGCCCCAAGGAGCGTCGCGTCCTCAACCTAGAGATCTTCGACCGCATCTACATCGACGAGCACGGCGTCTCCGGTCACGTCCTTCGCGAGCCGTACGAGGACCTCGTGCAAGCTCAGGAGGTCGTCGAGGCCCAGAGGGCATTGGGACGCACGATCCCGTTCACCCCAACCAAAACGCGGACCAGGAAGGCCCACGGACACCCTCAGGGCAATCAGAGGCCAACCTCCGACCCCTGGCCGCGGCCCTTTCCGGTGGGGGTTGGAATAAGCCTGTTCTGGTGGAGCTGACGGGATTCGAACCCGTGGCCTCCTGGTTGCAAACCAGGCGCTCTGACCAACTGAGCTACAGCCCCGCTCCCAGAGAGACTAGATGGGACCGAGGGCGGGGCGGGTAGTCCTCCTCCGATCCGGCGGCTCCCGCGTCAACTCTTGAGGAGTTACCGCCTGCCTCAGGCGCTTTGTCCTCAGGAGTTGGGCCACGATCGACCTTGGGCCACGATCGACCAACGCCGATGACGCCGATGACGCCGGCGACAACAGCGACGAGCAGCCGGTACTGGCTGCGGAGCAGGCGGGCGGGAGGCCGGCCGCGAAAAAGCTCAGTGCGTGCCGACCGCCGCCCGGATCGATTCCTTCATCGACTTGGTAGTCGCCATGACGGCCGAGGGCTCGTACCCGCAGTGCGCCATGCAGTTGTCGCAGCGGGGATCACGGCCTCGCCCGTACTTCGACCAGTCCGTCGTCTCGAGAAGCTCCTTGTACGTCTTGGCATACCCGTCGGCCATGAGGTAGCAGGGCCGCTGCCAGCCGAAGATGGAGTAGCTCGGGATCCCCCACGGCGTGCAGTCGTAGTCGACCTTGCCCTCGAGGAAGTCGAGGAACAGGGGGGAGTGGTTGAGGCGCCACTTCTTGCGCCGGCCCTCGCCGAACGCCTCCGAGAACAGCTCGCGGGTCTGGCGCACCCCGAGGAAGTGCTCCTGGTCCGGTGCCTTCTCGTACGCATACGCCGGCGAGATCATCATGGCGTCGACCCGCAGCTCGTCGTTCAGGAAGTCGAGCACCTCGCGCACAGTCTTCGGCGAGTCGTGCGTGAAGAACGTGGAGTTGGTGGTCACCCTGAAACCCTTGGACTTCGCCAGCTTGATCGCCTCGACGGCGGTGTCGAAGACACCATCCCGGTCGACGGCCGCGTCGTGCCGGTCGCGCAGCCCGTCGAGATGCACGACCCAGGAAAAGTAGGGGGAAGGCTTGAACTTGTCGACCTTCCTCCTTAGGAGGATGGCGTTCGTGCACAGGTAGACGAAGCGCTTCCTCGCTATGAGCTCGGAGACGATCTTGTCGATGTCCGGGTGGAGCAACGGCTCACCGCCTGCGATCGACACCATCGGCGCGCCGCACTCCTCTATGGCGGAGACGGCTTCCTCGACCGAAAGCCTCTTCCGCAGCACTTCGGTCGGGTACTGGATCTTGCCGCACCCGGGGCACGCCAGATTGCACACGAACAACGGCTCCAGCTCCACGATGAGGGGAAATTTGTCGCGGCGCCGCAGCTTCTGGCTCATGAGGTAGGAGCCCATCCGCAGGTTCTGTCGTATCGGTATCGGCACGAATTCCTCTTCCTTCTAGACGATCGAAGCCTGTCGCGGCGGCACCTTCACGTCGCGTGCCAGCAGTGAAGTGAGCACCCGGGCGACGTCGGCGAGCCGCTTCAGGCCGACCACGCCACCGGTGAAGGTCTGCAGGCTGAGCAGTTCCCGGTCCGGTGAGTCGACGACCGAACGCACGACGGCGAACGGGCGCCGCTCGGAAAGGCGCGACAGCCAGTAGGACTCGGTGTCGCAGACAACCGCACCGGACTCGGCGAGAACAGAGCGGGCGGGACCTTTCGCCGTGCGCCCGGCCGAGAGCGTCGGCGCCTGCCGGGTGGACGGGAAGCGGGCGGACAGGGCGGCCGCCACCTGGTCAGAGAAGGCCGAGGACCGGGCGTCGAGGGGAACGGGGCGACGTGTGACGACGAGCTCGCCACCGTCTGCGTCCGCTGTCCCGAGAGCGTTCGCCACCACGAGATCTCCCGCAGCAAAACCCCCCGTCAACGCCCCACCAACCCCGAGAACCACCACCGGGAGGCCGTCCGGCAGGACGGACGCCAGGCGAGCGGCGGCCTTTCGCGCCCGCGACGGCCCCATCCCGACGAGGGCGACTCGGCCCCCCGGCGCCCCAACCTGCTGCAACCCGATCCGAGCCGCGAGAGCCTCGGGTGCCAGCGCGCACAGGAGCAGGAAAGACGAGTTCGGAGATGTCATGACGACACTCTCTCAAGCACCGCAGGGACGCTGGTGGAGCCCACCGCGCTCACGTACCGCCCGAGGGCGCTGAGCGGCCACACCAGCCGGTAGAGGTGGTAGTTGATGTAGAAGTCGCCGGGAAACCCTGTCCCCGTGTACCAGGGCTCGTCCCAGCTCCCGTCCTCCCGCTGCGTCGAGGCGAGCCACCCCGCCGCACGCCGCGCCGCTTCGCTTCGAGCTTCGCCGGCGGCGACAAGCGCCATGAGCGCCCATGCCGTCTGCGAAGCCGTCGAGGCACCCCGACCGGACCACTCATGGTCGTCGTATGACCGCAGGTCCTCCCCGAAGCCCCCGTCGTCGTTCTGGTGCTCGATCAGGAAACGCACTGCCCGGGTGATCTTCGGATCCGAGACGGGAAGGCCGGCTTCCACGAGAGCCGGCACGACCGCCCCCACGCCATAGACGTAGTTGGCCCCCCAGCGCCCGAACCACGAGCCGTCGCTCTCTTGCGAGTCCGCCAACCAACGCAGCCCGCCTTGGACGAGAGACGCCGACTTGGGGCCCGTGGAGCCGCAGGTGCTCTCGTGGGCGATCATCTCGATCACGTGTGCGGTCACGTCAGCGCTCGGCGGGTCGATCACGGCACCGAAGTCGCAGAACGGCAGCTTCGTGCACAGCTCGCGGGTGTTGTCGACATCGAACGCCGCCCACCCGCCGTCGCTGCTCACCATGCCTTCCGCCCACAGGCGACCGCGCTCGAGCGCGCCCCTTGCACGGTCGGCGAGAGGCGTCCCCGGCACGATCGACTTCCTCAGTGCCAGCACCACCTCGGCCGTGTCGTCGATGTCGGGGTAGTTGTCGTTGGCAAACTCGAACGCCCAGCCGCCGGGCGCCAGCTCGGGGCGACGGACCGCCCAGTCCCCTCTGATGGTCACTTCCTCGTCGAGGATCCACGCGACGGCTCTCGCCACGCGCTCGTCGGTCGCGTCGATCCCACCGTCGGCCAGCCCCACGAGCGCGAGCGCAGTGTCCCACACGGGTGACTGGCAGGCCTCGAGGCGCCGGACACCTCCCTCCCGGATGGTGAAACCCTCGAGACCGGCGAGGGCGCGCGCCACGACCGGGTGGTCGAGCGGGTAGCCGCGAAGCGACAGCGCCATGATCGAGTAGACCCACGGCGGCTGGATACCGCCCCAGCCACCGTCCGCCTCCTGCCGGCGGATGATCCATCTCTCGGCTGCAGAAAGAGCCGCCCCGCGCACCGTGGCGCGCAACGGTGCCGACCTCGCGAGGCGCTCCCAGCGGTGAAGGGCCCTGTCCAGAAACTGGAATGCGCCCTCCACCGTCGTGACCGGCGCCACCCCTGGCCGGGGAAGACCGGTCCGAATCTCGTCGATCCCGAAGCCGATCTCCCTCTTCGGCCGGTGTGCCGCCACCACAGTCAGCGCCACGATCGTCTGGCGCGCCCAGCAGGCGAAGTCGTACACGTTGAGCGGGAACGAGCGAGGAAGGAAGATCACCTCCGGCGGCAGAGCCGGGAGCTCGTCCCACGACCACAGTCCGAAGAGCGCCATCCAGAGCCGCGTGAACACTCTCGACCGCTCGAGACCGCCTTCCGCGCGGATGTAGGAAGCGGCCTTTGCCATGTGCGGCTCGGCCGGGACGTCGCCGGCGAGCCTCAAGGCCACGTAGGCCTCCACCGTGGTCGAGAGGTCGGCCGGACCCTCGTAGAAGTTCGCCCAGGTGCCGTCAGAGCGCTGCTGCGAGCGGATCCACGCTGCCGAGCCGGCAGTCTGCTCGTCGGTGCGGATCCCGAGGAACTGGCGAAGGAACAGGTCCTCGGCGTCCATGGTCACGTTCGTCTCGAGTTCGCCCTTCCAGTAACCCGATGGATCCTGGATCGAGAAGAGGTACGCGGCGGCCCTCGTGAAAGCCGCCCCGGCCTCGTCGGCGGTGCCGCTCGCGCTGGTCATCAGAACTCCCTCGCCACGACGAAACCCGCCACCTCCCTCAGCTCCCGCCCCGCGCTCGGCTCGAGCGGGACGCTGTCGAGGGAAGCGAGGGCGGCGGCCAGGCGGCCGCGCGCCTCGTCCATGGCGATCGCTCGGCCGCCGCACAGCTCGACGAGGTGGGCGGCCCGGGCGACTTGAGCTTCGTCCAGATGTTCGTTGTGGAGAAGCGACGCCAACTCGGCAGCGGCTGAGTCGCCGGCCGCGAGGGCGGCCGTGACAGGCAGGGTCTTCTTGTGCTGGCGGAGGTCGCTCCATGCCGGCTTGCCCGTCGTCTCGGGGTCGCCCCAGATGCCCAACAGGTCGTCGACCGCCTGGAATGCCAGTCCGAGCTGGATGCCGAACTCCTTGAGCGCGCTCACGACCTCGGGCTTCGCCCCGCAGAGGACGGCACCGATGGACGAGGCGCACCCGAGCAGGGCGCCGGTCTTGCCCGCCTCCATCGTGATGCAGGAGTCGACGTCGACCGAAGGAGCGGTCTCGAACGCCATGTCGAGCGCCTGCCCGTTGATCATCGCCCCGGTCGCCTCGGCAAGGCAGCGCCCGGCCTCGGAGCCGCCTGCGGGTGCTTCGAGGACGATCTCCTGCGCGAGGGCGAGCAGCGCATCCCCGGCGATGATCGCCGGGCCTATGCCGAAGAGCGCCCAGACCGTCGCACGGTGCCGCCTCTCCCGGTCACAGTCGATCACGTCGTCGTGGAGGAGCGAGAAGTTGTGCACGAGCTCGACCGACACGGCCCCGGGAATGCCCGCGGCAGCCGGGCAGCCCGCAGCCTCGGCCGAGAGTATGGCGAGCGCGGGGCGTACGCCCTTGCCCCCCGATCCGTTCGACTCGGGACGACCGTACTGGTCCACATAGCCGAGGTGGTACTCGACGAGACGCCTCACCTCGTCCGACAAGCGGTCGACAGACGCTCGGAGCGGAACGGCGACGAGCTCACGGGCCCGTCGCAGGACGTCGGGGACGGTGCGGGTAGTGGTCACGCGATCGCCTCCTGCCGCTCCTTCGAGCGGTCCTCTTGATGTGCAGCGATTCCGGTGCGGTGCTCGGTTGACCGACCGACGGCGGCAAGGGCCGCTCGGGCCGCCCCGCGGCCCGAGCGGACGGCACCCTCCATGGTGGCCGGCCATCCGGTGTCGGTCCACGCTCCAGCGAGCGAGAGGTTGCGCACGAGAGTCTCCGGCCCGCAGCGGAGCGCAGCCGTTCCCGGGACCCCACGAAAGGTCGCGTCGTGCTCCCTCGTCACGACCGCGTCCAGCACCCGGGCGCGACGGGCCGCCGGGAAGAGGTCGGTGAGAGCCTTCGACATCCTCTCGATCAGCACCTGGGGACGCTCGCCGATCTCGTTCTCGGCTCCCGAGAGCGAGACGGCCAGCACCTGCTCGAACCGACCCTCCTCGACGCCGGCTGCAGAGGTGCGGTCGAAGACGAATTGGGCCGGGCTCGAGATCGCGGCCACCACGGCGTAGTCGGTCACCCTGCGGTCGAACACGAGGTGGACGTTGACGATCGGCGCGACGCCGAGAGACCGGAGCGATGTGGGGTCGGGATGGGCCTCGGGCGGGAGCAAGGACGCGGCCACGTCGTGCTGCACCGCGAGGACGACGGCGTCAGCCGCAAGGGACGTGCCGTCGTCGAGCAGGACCTCCGACACGACCGGGCCGCCGCCCGCGCCTGCGGCCGTCACGAGCCGCGAGACCCTCGCGCTCGTCCTCACCTCGCCCCCGAGCCGCGCGATGAGCTTGGCGGCGGGCTCGACGTGCAAGCGCGCGAGCGGCACGTCCGACCAGGCGATGTCTGCCCCGTCCGCCCGGGTGAGCAGACCGGTCTTGAACACCTTTGCTGCGAGGCTGAGCGAGATGTCGCTCGCGTGCAGGTTGGTGGTCGGGAGGCTGATGAGGTCCCAGAGGGCGGCAACCGAGCGGGGGCTCTGGCGGTGCCGGCCGAGGAAGTCCCCGAAGCTCGATCGGTCGAGCTTCGGGTCACCGAGCTTTGTCGTACGCAACCGCAGAGCCGGCGGGAGGAGGGCCAGCCGCTCGGTGAGGCTCAGGTGCTCATAGGTGAGAAGCGAGCCGGCGAGGTGCAGAGGAGCGGGAAGAGGGAGACGGGAACGCCGGATCCAGCCGACCCGTGGGTCCCCCGAACCGGGACGCGGCTCGAGCACCGGGAGAGCGAGGCGGCCACGCAGCGGTGCCAGGTCGGAGGTGCCGAGGCGATCGAGGAACGACCGGTACTCCGTGCAACAGCCGAGGTGGACGTGCTGCCCGTTGTCGAACTGGAGTCCTTTGCGGTCGAACGACCATGTCGCACCGCCGAGGCGCGGCCGCGCTTCGAGGAGGGTGACACCGGCGCCGGCGTCGAGGCACGCGATCGCCGCCGACAAGCCGGAGAGGCCGCCCCCCACGACTACGACACGGGGCCGAGAAGCGCTCGCACCGGAGCTCATACGCCAGCTCCTGCAAGGCTGCGAGCGGCCACCCACGCCTTCTCCCACGCCGGGAGCGACACCCGCGTCTGGAGCACGGCCGCGGGGTGCGCCTCGATGCGCCCGAGCAGCCTGCGGTAGATGCCTGCCATCGCGGCGACACAGGCTCGGCTCCGGTGGTCGAGCAGCCCGAGCAACTCGAGCCCCTCGGCGTAGAGACGACGCGCCCGGGCAGCTTCGAACAGCACGAGCGCGGCCATGGCGGCCGGCGGACCCGAACCGTCCGGCACGCAGCCGAAGCGGGCCAGATCCTCCTGGGGCAGATAGACCCGCCCCATGGTGGTGCGGTCCTCGACGACGTCCCGCAGGATGTTCGTCACTTGGAGGGCAACGCCGAGCGAGTCGGCGAGGCGCTCTCCCCGCTCGGTCTCCGCCGTGCCGAAGACGGCAAGCGAGAGCCTGCCGATCGAGCCCGCCACGCAGCGGCAGTACACGACGAGCTCGTCGAAGCTCTGATAGGTGCTGTGCCGGCAGTCCATCTCGCAGCCGTCGATCAACTCGCCGAAGGCGCTGAGAGGTAGCGGGTATCGCGTCGCCACGTCCTGCAGCGCCACGAGCACAGGGTCGGCCGGGTGAGCCCGCCTTTCCGCCACGGCGACGAGGTCGCGGCGTGAGGCGTCGAGCATGTCGAGCTTTGCCTCCACCTCGGCCTGCCCGTCTCCGATGTCGTCGATCCGACGGGCGAAGGCGTAGAGCGCGGACATCGCCTGGCGTTTGTCGGCTGGAAGCAGCCGGATCCCGTAGGCGAAGTTCTTCGCCTGAGTCCGCGTTATCTCCTCGCAGCGCGTGTACGCAGCTTCGAGCTCCATCACACCTGCCTCCCGAGAAAAAGGCGCAGAGAGCTGATGGCGACTCTCGCTCTCGTCGCCTTCGCCGGCTTGGCGAGCACGTCGTAGGCAGCTCTCTCGATCGCCTGGAGCTGAGCGAGGCCGCCGCCGGCGTAGCCGGCCACGGCGAACCTCCAAAGCCCGTGCAGCCGGCGAGTGAGCGGGGCACCCGATCGGAGGAGGCCGCCGGCACGTGACGCCTCGAAGGCCACGAGCCTGCGCAGCGCAGGGCTTGCCGAGGTGCCGAAAAGCTCGCTCCGGTCGACGCCGAATTCGGCCAAGTCCTTCTCCGGCAGATAGACGCGGCCCTGCACCGCGTCCTCCTTCACGTCCTGCAGGTGTTCTATGACCTGCAGAGCCGAGCACACGTCGTCGGACAGTCGCACAGCCTCGCTGTCCCCGCCAAGCCCGGCAAGCCCGAGCACGATCCGTCCGACGGGGTTCGCCGAGAGGCGGCAGTATCCGAGCAGGTCGTCGAAGGTGGTGTAGGTGCTCACGGACTGGTCGAGCCGGTTCGCTTCTATCAAGTCGCGGAACGCCTGGAGCGGCACCCTGCCGGAGTTGACGACGGGTGCGAGCCGCGTGAAGACCGGATGGGAGGCCTGGCCGGTGGCCGCCCGGTCAAGCTGCCCCTCCGCCTCGTCGAGTGCCCGGAGCCGGGCTTCGGGTCCACCTGGCAGCTCGTCGCCAAGGTCGTCGACGAAGCGGGCAAAGCCGTAGACGGCCATGAGGTCTTCGCGGATGGCGCGAGGAAGGAAGCGGGCCGCGACGGGGAAGTTCTCGGCGCTCGCCTTGCGGGCGAGAGCATCCGGGGCTCCGGTGAGGGTTTCCCCCGGGCGCGACCCGGTCATCACTGCTCGCGCCTCGCGAGGGCGCCGCGGTGGGACCCGTCGCTCTCGATGCTCGTGCCGCTGAAGCTCGAGCTGCCACCGGCGTTCACTGCCGCGCCGTGGTCGACCCGCTCGCCGGCCCGCACGCCGAAGCGCCTCGCCGCCTCACGTGCCGAGGAGGCGATGCCCTTCGCGTCGAGGCCGAGGCGGGAGAGGATGGCGTCCGGCTTGGCCTGGGTGAAGTAGTCGGCCGGCACGCCGAGCACTACGCCGCGCGGCCCGGCAAGGCCACGGGCCGCCGCCCGGCCGGCGACCTGCTCGAGGAGGTAGGCGCCGGCGCCTCCGTGGGCGAGGCCGTCCTCGGCCGTGACGACGAGGCGGGCCGAGGCGAGGCGGGAGAGGAGTCCCTCGTCCGGCGGGCGGATGACGCGGGGGTCGATCACGCTCGGGCGGTAGCCCTCTCTTGCGAGCAGCTCTCCTGCCTCGAGGGCGGCCCGGGCGAGCTTTCCTATGCCCACGAGGACGAGCTCGCCCTCTCCTTGCAGCAGGACCCTCGGCCCTCTCGCCTCGCCCGGCTCGCCGAGGGGTCCCTCCGAGAGGGTCTTCGGGTAGCGGAGGAGGGCCGGCCCGTCATGGGAGAGGGCCTCTTGCAAAAGCGGTCCGACCTCTTGTGGCTCGGAGGGGCAGAACAGGGCACAGCCCGGGATGCTGAGCGCCTGCACCATGTCGTAGAGGCCGTGGTGGCTCGGGCCGTCGTCTCCCGTCACGCCTGCCCGGTCGGCCACGACGACGACTCTCTGGCGGTGCAGGCCGACGTCGAGGTTCCACTGGTCAAAGCAGCGCGAGAGGAACGTCGAGTAGATGCACACGACCGGGTGCAGGCCGCCGGCCGCCATGCCGGCCGCCGCGGTCATGGCGTGCTGCTCGGCGATGCCGACGTCGAAGAAGCGGGCGGGGAAGTGCTCCTTGAAAGAAAGGAGCCCGGTCGGCCCGGGCATCGCCGCCGTGACGGCGACGAGCGCGGGGTCTTTCTCGGCCTCTTCGATGATGGCCTTGGCGAAGGAGTCGGTGTAGCTCTCGCCCCGCTGTCCCACCGGGCGCAGCGCCCCCTCGTCGCTCGCACGCTTGCCGAGGCTCTGGCCCTTCTCCTCGAGGGGGGGCTGCACCTTCAAGTCGTGCAGGCAGGCGATGTCGTCCGCCTCTGCCGGGGCGTACCCCTTGCCCTTGCGGGTGAGGACGTGGAGCACGATCGGCCCCGGCCAGCTCGCCGCCCTGCGCAGAGCCTGCTCGAGCTGGGAGATGTCGTGGCCGTCGAGCGGCCCGGTGTAGCGGATGCCGAGCGCCTCGAAAAAGACGTGGGGCTCGACGATCTCGCGCAGGGCGGAGGTGAGGCCGTGGATCGACGTGTATGCGACCGGTCCGACCGGTCTCGGTATCTCGCGGAGCTTCGAGCGCACGCGCTCACGGAACTGGACATATCGCGGGTCGAGCCGCAGCTGGGTGAGCGAGCCGGAGAGCTTCGAGACGGTCGGGGCGTAGCTGCGGCCGTTGTCGTTCAAGACGACGAGCACCCGCTCTGAGGCGTGGCCCAGGTTGTTGAGCGCCTCGTAGGCCATGCCTCCTGTGAGCGCCCCGTCGCCCACGACCGCCACGACGTGGTTGTCCTCGCCCTCTTCGCGCATGCGCCTCGCGGCCGCCGCGCCGTGGGCCCAGGAGAGGGCCGTCGAGGCGTGCGAGTTCTCGACGAGGTCGTGGGGGGACTCTTTCCTGTTCGGGTAGCCCGAGAGGCCTCCCTCCTGGCGCAGGCGGTCGAAGCCGTCCCTCCTCCCCGTGAGGATCTTGTGCACGTAGGCCTGGTGGCCGGTGTCGAAGATCAAGAGGTCCTCCGGCGAGGAGAACACCCGGTGCAGGGCGATCGTGAGCTCGACGGCCCCGAGGTTCGAGCCGAGATGGCCGCCCGTCTTCGACACCGCCTCGACGAGGAACTGGCGGACCTCGCCTGCGAGCGCGTCGCACTCTGCCGGCGAGAGCGCCTTCAGGTCGTCGGGCGAGTTGACTCGGTGGAGGATCGATCCGCTTCCGTCCTGCCCTGTCACCAGATCCTCCCGTGTCGATAGCCCATCCGCCCGGCTGACGCTCCCGCGAGGGCCGAAACCCACGAGCGAGCAGGCTGGGTGACCAGCCGGTCGCACTGCTTGCGCAATGACCAGAGGTTAGCGGAGCAGCCGATGCCAGCGCTCGTTTCTGTGGACGCGACGCACCCCGACGCTCGCGGCGATGCCCAGGACAACGTCCCAGACTCACTTCGGGCGCCGGCCGAGATCCGGGGACGGCCACACAGTGGTGCCGGACGAGGGCTTACATGCCTGGGGACCGGCGGGCGGCGGGGCGCAGCGGGGCGGTGGCGGGGCGCAGCGGGCGGCGCCAGGGCGCGCCGGCGCTGTCAGCCGGACGAGTAGCCGGACGCGTCCGTCGCCATCTCGGCGTCGAGCAGCGGGCTCACGAGAACGCTCCTCATCCCGGCGATGAGAGACCGCTCGAGCACCTCCTCGGCTCTCTCGGACGCCATCACCGGGTCGGGGCAGGATCTGAGCGCGCGCTGGAGCTCCACGAGGATCTCCCGGAGCACGCGCCCGTGCCCCGGCCGCCGCTGGGCTGCGAGCGAGATGAGATCGAGCAAGAGCGGCAGATGTGGCCCGAGTGCCTCGCTGATCACCGGCAAGGCGGTGTCGAACGAGAGCGGGGCAGACGAAGAAGCCTCGCTCAGATGGTTGATCGCGCTTGCGACGACGGCGCGTGCCGCTGCGAAGAAGAGGTCCTCCTTCGAAGGAAAGTGCCGGTAGAAGGACCCTTTCGCCACGGATGCCGCCTGGCAGACGTCGTCCACGCGGACGTCCGCATAGCCGTGCTTGTCGAACGCGGCGATGCCCGCCTCGAGCAGCCGCGCTGCGGGCGATGTGCGAGCTGTCATCCGCTCCCTCGCCTCGACCACGACATCCCACATGTCCGGCCTGAACGCGCCGCCCGAGGGGAGCTGGAGGAGCTCCGGCAGGATGCGCCTTATCGCCTCGAGAGAGAGGTGCCGCCTCTCCTTCAGGAGCTGGACCAGCCGCAGCGACTCGACGTGTCGCTCGTCGTAGAGGAACCGGTTGGCCGTCATCGTCCGGCCCGGCGGGACGAGGCCGGTCGAGATGTAGTACCGGATCGTCGACGGGGCGATGCCCGTGCGAGCCACCAACTCGGACATCGTGAACGCGCGCCCGGCCGGCGACGAGTTGCTCACCACTGGTGACACGCTCATCGCTACCTCTCGTGGGTAGAACCGGCAGGGCCCCCGCAGCCGCCGCCCCGGCGCGGCGGAAACGGCGCCCGAAGCGTAGCCTTGCCCCTGTGCCGACCGTGGCAGTGGTGACCGATTCGAGCACGTGCCTGCCGGCGACGCTTCTCGAGAAGTTGAACATCCGCGTCGTGCCCGTGTCCGTTCACCTTCCCGGCGTCGACTCGGTCGACGGGTCGGAACAGCTCTCGAAGCGGATCTCCGAAGCGGTCGAGCGCGACCAGTACGTGCGCTCGAGCCAACCCTTCATCACCGACTACCTCGCGGCGATCGAAGACTGCGACTGCGAGGAGGTCGCGGTCGTGACGCCGGCGATGGAGTTCGCCGGCATGTTCCGGAACGCCTCGCTCGCAGCTGAGCTCACTCCGAGGCGGGCAGTCGTCCTCGACTCCCGCACTGCGGCGGCCGGCCAGGCGCTCGTGGTCGTGGCGGGTGCCGAGATCGCCGCCACCGGTGCATCGCTCGAGGCGGTCGTGGCGCGCATCGAGGAGGCCTCGCGGCGAGTAGACCTCGTCGCCACCCTTCAGACGCTCGAGCCGTTGCGACGGTCGAGGCGGGTTCCTGCACCGGCCCTGCGCGGGACGACTCTCGAGGGCATGCGAACGATCTTTCGCATGCGTGACGGCACCGTCGAGGCGATGGGCGACTACCCCGGCGAGCAGGCGGCGTTCGCGCGCATCGCCGAGGAGTTCCGGACAGCCGGCGGCGTCGGAGCCGAGCACTCGACCATCTTCCATGCGGACGATTCGGTCGCGGCCGACAGACTCGGGGGCCTCATCGGCGATGTGGACTTCGTATGCGGGTTCAGCGCGGCGATGCAGCTCCACACCGGCCCCGGCGTGGTCGGCGCAGCCTGGCTGCCACGGCTCGGCGGCTGAGCTCGGGCGGCCGGTCAATCCGACCGCCGCCGTCTTTCCTCCCCGCGAGGGAGCCGGCATCTCTAGCGAGACTCAGCCGACTCACAGCTGACGCGCCGGCGTTACACGGTTGTAGGAGCAAGCTGGGGGTTAGCGCTTCGCGGCGACCAGCCACTTCGGGAGGTATTGGGCCGCCCTGCGTGAAGTAGCTCTTCTCGGAAGCGGTAGCGTCTGAACAAAGGGAGGGAGGAGCTTGTGCGGGACGAAACGACGTCGGCGATGGCGGCAACAAGTCGCACGTCGATCGCGCCTGACACGGCCGCGCTGAAACAGACGGTTCTGACCGGTGCCGCGGCTCCCCCCACGACAGCGGTCCCGACGTTCGACTCTGTCAGTTCGACGTTCGTCACCGCGGAGATCCCCGCCGTACCTGCGAGCCCGAACTACGGCGTGCTCCTCCCGGACGGCTCCGTCTGGTATCCCGGCTCGAACAAGAAGCTTCCCGCGCCGCTCCTGCTCAGAGTCGCGGTCTGGATCCTCGCGTTCGCGACCCTGCTCGCTGCGGCAGGTGTGTTCATCATCCACTACCAGCCGAGCTGGGTGAACCCCCTCCGTCACGTGACGACCGGTCCGGCGGCGGCTGCCACCGGCGTGAGCTCGAACACGAAGAGCGCGGGCTCTAAGACGAAGAGCACTGGTGGTGGCAACGTCAGAAGCGTGACACTGATGTCGCCCCAGCCGGCGGGCCTTCCCTCCGGCTCCACGGCGTACACCCTGCCGGTCTCCTCGTACACGGTCGCGGTGTCCGCCGACCACACGACGTGGGTAGGCGTGTACCCGATCACGAACGGCCAGGCGGCAGCGCTTCCCACCCAGCAGAACACGATCTCGGGTGGTGCCAGCGCGCAATTCCAGGAGAACGGCCCGGTCATGGTGAGCGTCGGTGCCGGGCTCGCCACGGTGAAGATCTACGACGGGTCCAACTACCTAGGCACGTTGAACCGGCCCACACCTCAGAAGTTCTGGCTCGAACCCAAGTCGGCCGGCTGATCCGACTGTTCTTGCAGGAAGGACGGCTCGGGATCGTGTTCGGCGCGGGCCGAGGAGGGCTGCGAACCTTCCCGGTACGGCCCTTGCGCACGCTGCTCGGCCGCTAGGTTGCTTGCCGCCATGGCCGACGCACCGCCGACTCCACGCCCAAGCGCTGGCAGGAACATCGCCCGCCAGCGCCGCTTCTGGACGAGCCGCGCTATCAGCTGGGATCACGGAGCGGGCAACAATCCCGGTCTCTTGAAGGTCGTGGCCCAGGTCATCGCCGAGGCGGATGCAACTAAGAGCGAGCACGCCGTCGACCTCGGGTGCGGCTCCGGCCAGGTCACCCTCGGCCTTGCAGGCGAAGTGGCGTCGGTGCTCGCCGTGGACATCAGCGACAAAATGATCTCTCTCTTGCTCGAGAACGCCCGCCGCCAGGGCGTCGGCAACGTCAGCGGGCGGGCGATCCCGGTGGAAGAGCTCGACTTCCCTCCGTCCTCGGTAGACGTCGTCGTGACGAACTACGCCCTGCACCACCTGCGCGACGAGGACAAGCCGGTTCTCGTGCAGCGCGTTTTCGGGTGGCTCCGGCCGGGAGGGCGCTTCGTCGTCGGGGACATGATGTTCGGCCGAGGCGGAGATGCCCGCGACCGCGAGATCATCGCCTCGAAGCTGACGCTCATGCTGCGGAAAGGCCCGGGGGGCTGGTGGCGCATCGCCAAGAACTCAGGCCGCTACCTGCTCCGCTTCCAGGAACGCCCCGTTTCGATGCACGCCTGGGTGCGCATGTTCGAGGACGCTGGCTTCGAGGACGTGAGAGCGGTGCCGGTGGTGAACGAAGCAGCTGTCGTGAGAGGCACGAAAGCGGCGTCCTGAGAAGGACCTGTGCAGTCGGCGCCGACCTGTGCCAGCCGGTGCCTACCGACGGGAACCAGGGCGGCAGCCGCTCCTAACCGACCGGGGGGTCCGGGGCCCGTGTCCCGATCACGCCGCCGGCGAGAGCGTCTCCCCGCCCGGCCAGCTCGCGCTCGAGACGGCGGTCCATCCGGTACGCCTCGCGACGGTCGGCCCGCGACCACTGGATGAACATCACGCCGAGGGCGGCGACGAGGACGAGCTCCCCTACGCCCCAGAGGACCGCACCTCCGGCGTGCGTGTCGGCGAGCGTGTTCAGCGCTGCGTCGATCGACTTCCTCGCGCCGACGGGCGAGACCCCGAGAATCGCGTTGATCGGTACGCCCGTCGCCAGGTAGCCGAGCTTGGCAGGGTACGAGAGCCGCCAGCGCGAGTGATCGAGGCCGATCACCACCCACCAGTACAGGCATCCCGCTACGAGGAAGTGCAGGTGGACGTAGTCGTGAAACAGAGGATGCCGCTCGGAGATCGCGTAGACGGGTGTGAGGAAGTACACCACCATCGTGGTGTAGTTGATGAATGCGGTGACGACCGGGAAGGTGATCGAGGACACGACCCGGCCGCGCAGCACCTTGATGATGGACGACTGCAGGGAGCGCTTCGACGCCTGCAGCGCAAGAGTTATGGGTGCGCCGAGACCGAGCAGGATGGGCGCGACATTCATGAGGATCAGGTGTTGGACGACGTGCATCGTGAAGTTCGACTCGTCGTAGGAGGCGAGCCCTGAACCCGTGGCGACCCACGTCGTGGCGACCCCGGCCACGAACGAGGCGGTCCGGAAAGACGACCAGGAACGACCCTTTCCGCGCAGGCGCAGGACGCAGGAGGCGTACCAGGCGACGAGCCCGACCTCGAGCGCGTAGCTCACATATATGAGTTGGCCCGTCTGGACGCCAGCCAACAGCTGGTGGAGCGTGACAGATGGTGAGAGAACTTCAGCAGGCACAACCGCTCTCGTAGTCAGTCGAGGTAACGGCAAAGGCTAGACACCTGCGTCACCCGACCGCACATCGGGCACGGCCGCGCCGTGAGGTGACGACCGCGCGACGACCGAAAAGCGGAGAGCGAGGCCCGGCAGGATCTCGCCCGGAACGCCGCCGACGAGGAGGACGGGGACGTCGACGAGCAGTCGGGAGAGTTCTTTCCCGGGAAGCGATCCGACCCAGCATCGCTGAGCAGGTCTCGCCGCTCGAGTGCGAGTGAGCGCGCGCCTGACCCCGCGCGATCCGTAAGGATTGCGCTCGATGGGGACGCTGCCAGAGCTCTGCCCGGAGCCTCCACGAGTCCTTCTCGTCACGGGAGATCTCGCCCGTGCCGCTCTGTTCGGCGACGTCCTCGCCGGCTACGGCGCGCGGGTGGAGCTCGAGGCCGTCACGCCGGTCATGATCGGCGCCACGGGCGGGCCGCAGTCGGCTCAGATCCGAGAGAGGTTCGGTGCCGTGGTCGTAGACCGCACCGACGCCGAGCTACCTGAGCACCTGGTCGCCCGGTTGGGTTCGGCCGCCGTCGCAGGTTGCCGCGTCGTCATCGTCGCTCGGAACGCCGCGCTTACAGATCACCGGTGGAGCGCCGAGCTGGCCGACCTGGCCGGGGCGGAGCCGGCTTCCTCCTTCCCGCTCGCCGAGTGGTTCGCCAAGCCTTGCTTCGCGAGCGGCTGGCTCACGGCGCGCATGGCTCCCGAGCTTCCGCTCGAGGACTCGCTGGTGGAGATCTCGCCTCGCGAAGACGCGACCGAGATACTCGCAGTCAGCATCGGGTTCCGCGACCGGGTGATCGCCACCTACCGGCCGCTCGGCCGGGGCGGCGTCTTCGTCTGCGGCATGGGTGGAGACGGCAGGCGCGGCTTCGGTCCGGCCGCGGCAAAGCTCCTGCGGCGGGCGCTGGCCGGTCCTCCCGAGCGCGGCTCCCAGAGCGTGCTCGGGCTCGCCGTCGTCGGCTACGGGCCTCACGGCGGCATGGGCCTTCTCCACGGGATCGCCGCCGGGGCCACCGACGGCCTCGAGCTGGTGGCGGCGTGCGACTCCGATCCGGGGCGCTTGAAGGCGGCCGAGGAGCAATTCCCGGGGCTCCGCACGGCCACCAGCGCGGACGAGCTCGCCGCCGACGAAGGCGTGCATGTCGTCGTCGTGGCGACGCCACCCTCCACGCACTCCGCCATCGCGCTCGAGATGCTGCGAGCCGGAAAGCACGTGGCGCTCGAGAAGCCGATGTGCCTTACCCTCGCGGAGGCGGACCGCCTGATCGATACGGCGGAGTCCGCAGGCTTGGCACTC
>JAJYVX010000263.1 GCA_021791795.1 Actinomycetes bacterium
CGTCCACCGCGACGAGCTCGTGCAGCAGAGCGTTGAGAAGGTCGGCTTCGTGTGGCCCGAAGAGCAGATCGGCGTCGTGAAGGCAGGGCGCGACGAGCACGACCGCCGGGTGGTCGTGGCGTCTGTCCAGACCCTGGCCAACGAGGAGCGCCTGGCGAGGTTGGGCTCTGCCTCGTTCACGCTCGTCATCGCCGACGAGGCGCACCACGCCACGAGCCCGAGCCACGTCCGCGTCCTTGAGGGCCTTGGCGTCCTTCCCGAGACGGCTCCCGGGCGACTGCTACTCGGTATCACCGCGACGCCCGAGCGGGCGGACGGCGTAGGGCTCGGGCGTGTGTTCCAGGAGATCGTCTACCGCAAGTCGATCCTTGAACTGATCGAGGCCGGCTATCTCGCCGACGTGAAGGGTGTGCGCGTCGAGACGCACCTGGACCTTCGGCGCGTGCGCGTGTCGGCCGGCGACTTCAACGCCAAGGATCTCTCGCTCGCGGTCGACACCGAGAACCGAAACCGGCTGATCGTAGAGGCGTACGAGCGCTACGGCGAGGGTAGGAAGGCCGTGGCCTTCACCGTGGACGTCGCGCACGCCCAGCACGTCGCCGAGGCGTTTCGGGCACACGGGCACCGCGCCGACTGGGTCGCGGGCGAGATCCCCATGGCCGAGCGGAAGCGGCGGCTCGCCGCCTTCCGGGACGGCGAGACGACCGTCCTGAGTAACGCTCTCCCGCTGACCGAGGGCTACGACCAGCCGTCCATCGGCTGCGTCATCATGGCCCGGCCCACCCGGTCGGCGACGCTCTTCACCGAGGCCGTGGGGAGGTGCCTTCGGACGTACCCCGGCAAGGACGACTGCGTGGTCCTGGATCTCGCGGACAGCTGTCAGGACCTCTGTAGCCTCGCGAGTCTGAAGGGTCTTGCCGACCGCCGGACGCATCAGCGGGGGCCTGGGGACCGGGACCCCGACGCCCCGAGGGTAGCGCGCGACGAACAGCCCGACGACCATCTCGTGGAAGCCAAGCTCGTGGCGACGCCCCTCGACCTCCTGGCGCGGAGCGCCTTCCGGTGGCACGTCGAGGGCAAGCGCCGGATGCGTCTTGAGGCCGGCCCCGGCCAGGATGTGTTTCTGCTCCAAGACGACGCCGGACTGTGGCGGGTGACGCTCCGCCGGAAGGGAGAGGAACAGCCTCTCTCGGGCCGTGGGCTTCCCCTCGGCTACGCCCAGGGTGTGGCGGAGGACCACGTCCGAAAGGAAGGGCTCGGCTGGTTCGCGGGCCGCGACGCCCGGTGGCGATCTTGCGGCGCGACGGAGAGGCAGGTGGAGCTCCTGCACTCGCTCGGGATCGTGGGCCGAGACGGGGCTCACCCGCGAGGGCGCGCAGGATCGCATCCGCGAAGCGCTAAGGGAGAGGGCGCTCAAGGACCCCGAGGCCCCGTGGCGGTCCGCGCCCGCGAGCGAGCGGCAGGTCGAGTGGATGCGAAAGCACGGCTTCAGGGCCCGCGAGGGGATCACCAAGGGCGAGGTGGCAGACATCATGGAGCGCCTCAAGGGACGGAGGGCAGCGAGGTAGCTCGATTGTGACGTACACTCGGGGCAAGTCATCCGGGCAGAGGGAAAGAGGGGGGCCATGGCCATGCACCTTGGAGCCGACCAGGCCGCGGCGATCTCAGAGTTTTGCACGCGTCATCGTGTGCAGGAGCTCGCCCTCTTTGGCTCGGCTATACGGGACGACTTCACGCCCGCAAGCGATGTGGACCTGCTCATCGACTTCGCCCCAGGGGAAGCGCCCAGCCTGTTCGGATTCGTGGACATGCGAGACGAGCTCAGTGCCATGTTCGGCGGGCGGCAGGTCGACCTCGTGATGAAGGGCGGCCTGAGCACCTACCTGGCCGACCGTATCCTCAGCGAGCGGGTGGTGCTCTATGAGCGCCGACCGTGACGTACTCGCGTACCTCGGTCACATGCGGGACGCGGCGGCGGCTGCGATGTCCTACGTCGGCGACCGCTCTCTGGCCGAATTTCAGGCCGAGCCTATGCGGGTCGATGCCACCGTGCGGCAGTTGGAGATTCTTGGCGAGGCGGCGTCACAGGTGGACGGCGACTTCCGCGACGCACACCCGGACATTCCTTGGCGCAAGGCTGTAGCTACTCGGAACGTGCTCATCCACGACTACGCATCCGTGCTGCCGGAGGTGGTGTGGAGGACGGTTCGGGATGACCTGCCCGCTCTCGTCGAGGCCCTGGCCAAGATGGTGCGTTAGAGGGCGACCCACACGGATACGCTCGTCCTGTCGAGTCATCACGCCGGCCGTCTTCGGGTGGCCGGCTTTCCTCTTGGTTGAGGGGGCGATGCCATGAGCCGACTCTTCGAGATACCCGACGCGACGGGCGGCCGATGACGGCGCCCGTGGTCGAACGTGCTTCCTACGAAGCCGACCTCGCCGTCTTCCTTGGCCTAATGGAGCGCGAGAGCGAGGCGTACTGGGCGCAGGCCGAGTGCGCGGCCGCCATGGCGGTCAAGTGCGGGCGGCGTACGGCGGGCGCGCTCGCAGCCGACACGGGGCTTTCTGCCGGCTACGTCCGCGGACTCATCGCGGCCGCCAAGGCGTTTCCGACGCCGGAGAGCCGTGCGCAGGACCTGTCCTTCTCCCATCACCGGGTCGCCGCGATGACCAAAACCCCCGAGACGTGGATCGACCGGGCTACGGCTGCCGTGTGGAGCGTTCGCCAGCTCTCGGAGGCCGTGACGTCCTCGACCGATCGGATCGCCGACGCCGAGCGCGCGAGAAGGGCCGAGGAGCGCCTCGTCCGGCTTGCGCGCGAGTACAACGAGGAGTTCACCCCGCTCACCGGCCAGGTCGCGGAGATCAAGTGGCGGGAGGCGACCCTATTGCGTGCCCGGTCGAGGCCAACTGCCGGGTGCCTAGCCACTGCCCTTACTGCGTGGAGGGTTCCGAGTACGACCCCATCGACCGCAGGGTGCTCTTCCCGGCAGCGGCCGAACGCAGGGAGGCGAGGCGCGTGGCGAGAGTCCTCCACCGCACGACGCCCGAGTACCGGCGCGGCCGAAAGAGCGCCCAGAAGGGACGCCGGCTGGAGCAGGAGCTCGCCCATCTCGTGGGCGGCCGCCGCGTGCCGCTCTCGGGTGCGCTCGACGGGATGCCGAACGACGTCGTGGCCCGAAACGGCTGGCGCCTTGAGGCCAACGGGCGCGCCGCCCAGTTCGGGACGCTTTATCGCTGGCTCGGCGAGGCCGACGTCGTGGCCTTCCGCGAGCTCGAGGGGGACGGGCCCTGGCTCTTCGCCTGCCGGCTCGAATGGATGGTCGCGACGATGCGGAGCGGGCAGGAAGTCGGGGAGGGTCAGGACGTCGTCCGGGCGGTCGAAGAGCCGACACGGACGCCTGCGACCGTGACCCTTCCTGGTGGGGTCCGC
>JAJYVX010000046.1 GCA_021791795.1 Actinomycetes bacterium
ACCTCTCCACGATCGACGTCGTCGACCTCGGAGACGGCAGCTGCCTCGCCGTCTACAGCGTCGACGCCGATCCCTCCCTGATGGCGCTCGTCATCGGCGGGGCGGGGGGCAACGCCCTCTGCCACCTGCGAGATCTCCTGGAAGGAGCGGGTTGATGGGGCGCAAGATCCTGCTCGTCACGACCGACCAGCAGCGTTACGACACCCTCGGCTGCAACGGGGGCGAGCTTGCACGCACCCCGGTCGCCGACGGGCTCGCTGCGGCGGGGATCCGCTACGAGCGGGCCCATCCCCAGTCGGTCGTCTGCATGCCGTCGCGCTCGACGATCATCACCGGCCAGTACCCGGCGACTCACGGCGTCTTCATGAACGGCGTCCCGCTGCCGGCCGCGGCGCCGTCGGTGGCCGACGTGCTGCACGAGGCCGGTTACCGGACGGCGCTCATCGGCAAGGCGCACTTCGAGCCGTTTCTCGACCCGTTCCTGCGATTCGTCGAGAACGCCGTCGCCCGGACCGGCACGACGCCCCCGGGAGGTCTCCACCGAGGCTTCGAGCACCTCGAGCTCGCCACCCACGGGTCGGTCGGGCCGCTCCACTACGCGAGGTGGCTCGCCAACGAGCATCCCGAGGCGGTTCCCTACTTCTACCAGGTGCTTGACCGCTCGATGCAGGTCAACGCCGAAGGCGGAGGCGACACCGGCGCACCCCAGGTGCACGTGAACGCCGTGCCGCGGGAGTGGTACCACACCGACTGGGTCGCCGACCGCACGATCGACTGGCTCTCGTCGGTCGGCGACGACGAGGACTTCTTTTGCTGGATGAGCTTCCCCGACCCGCACCACCCCTGGGACCCGCCCGAGTCGGAGGCCCGCAAGATCTCCTGGCGTGACCTGGATCTTCCGGCAGGCCACCCCGGCACGGTCGAAGCTTGCGAGAAGGTGCTGGTGGAGAAGCCCTCGCATTGGCTCGGCTACTACGACGGGTCGTTCTCGAACCTCGAGGGCGGCCCGGCTTCCTTCGTACCCAAGCTCATGACTCACGACCAGGTCCGCGAGGTCAACGCCTTGGTGCATGCCGAGGTCCAGCTCATCGACGCCGCCCTCGGCCGGGTGCTCGACTACGTCGAGAGGAGGGGCTGGGACGAAGACACCGACGTGTTCTTCACCACCGACCACGGCGAGCTCCAGGGCGACTTCGGGCTGTTGTTCAAGGGCTCCTACCACTGCGACGCGTTGATGCACCTGCCGATGATCTGGCGCCCCGCACCCTCGGTCGGGATCGCACCAGCCGAGGTCGCAGAACCAGTAGGCCAGATCGACCTGGCCGCCACTTTCTGTCACATCGCCGGGCTGCCCGTCGCATCGTTCATCGAAGGCGAGGTTCTTCCCACCTCACCCGGCTCGGGACGTCAGCGGGTGATCACCGAATGGGACAGCCAGTTCGACACGGTGGACCTCCACTTCCGCTCCATCTACACCGACGGCTGGCTCGCCACCGCCTACGAAGCCGGGGGCCGCTACGACGGCAGCGAAGGCGAGCTCTACGACCTCGAAGACGACCCCCACCAGTGGCACAACCGCTGGGACGACCCGACGTGCGCCACCCGGCGCTCCGACATGGTCGCCGACCTCTACGACCACCTCCTCCAACCCCGCCAACCCAAGCTCGCCGTCGAGGCACCGGTATGAGCACTCCCTGTCGTGGCGGCCACCGCAGGGCGACACCGGGCCGCGCCAAGAGCGGCATCAAGCGAGCACCGGCGGCCGGCACCTTCCCTGTGCCGCACCCCGTCGAACGGGAAATCACAGACCATGAAGGCAAGACGGACGCCGCGCCGCGCCGGCGCGTTGATCGCGACAGCCTTCGTGCGGCGGGTACGGGCGTCCCCCTTCCCGCCTCGGCAGCTCTGTCACTGTCGGGCGGCGGCACCGGGAGCGACTCGACGGCATCTGCCGTGCTCGCATCGTCGGTGTGCGGGTCGGCGGCGGGCGGTTACTACAAGGTGTCTGCCGACGGCGGGGTATTCACCTCCGGCGCCGTTCGTGTCTACGGGTCGATCCGACCAAAGTGGGCCACGCCGAGCGGCACCTCACTGATCGGAAGTCAAGCGTCTGCCACTTCTCAATGGCAGTTCGCTTCTTTCGGTACGAACGGCAACAGTTCAACTTTGGGTTACGGCGTCGTCTGTGCTCAGGTCGGCTGATGCGTTCGTCGCCCGATCAACTGGGGCGTACGGAGTTGGCCCGGCTCTTGGGCAGCGGTTCGACGTCGCGTCGGCTGCTGCGCCAGCGGGTGGAGCTGTTCGTCGGCCTCGGAGCGGTCCTGGGTGCACTGCATCTGGCGGCGGGACGAAGTGGCGGTGAGCATGTGGCGGTGACAGCGCTGCTCGGGGCGCTGGTGCCGGTGTTCGCCCCGGTGTGCTTCGTGCCGGTGGTGTTCGCCGCCCGGGAGCGTGGCCACGCGGCCCTGGCCGTCGTAGGCGTGCGCCTCGGTGTGGTGGCCGGGTTGGGCTGGGTCGTGGCCGGCGTGCACCTGGTGGTGTGGGAGGCCCTGGCCGTCGTCACGGGCAGCGTCGCTGGCCCGAGTGGCGGCGACGTGCCGTTCATGGCGGTGACGGTGGTCGTGACCGCGGTCGTGGCGTCGGTCGCCTTCCAGGCGCCTGCGCACTACCGCTTCGCGGCACCGGCGACAGTGGCGTCAGTGGTGGGGTTGTACGTGGCGTCGTTCGTGGTGCACGGGCTGGTGCTGACCCCGTCGCTGTCGAGCGTGCGCCACAAGCTGGGCGCCGGTCCGGAATCGATCGAGGTGGCCATGACGCTGGCGGCCCTGGCGGCGGTGTGGCTGCTGATGCGGCGCGAGGTGAGCGACGGCACCCGCAAGGCCGGACCGGTCCCGCCGGAGACGGGCGAGGCGCGCCGAGCGGGGACGGTGGGTCCGTGAGCGATGCCGGCAGCGAGCGGGGCGCCGTGCCGGGTGGTCGGGCCGGCGCCTTCTCGGCCCGGCTGGACTGTCGGGCGGCGATCCACCCCGATCTTGCTGCCCACGGGAGGCTGTTCGAGCGGAAGATCCACCGGGTCGGGGACCGGGTGTACTGCGCGGTGGGCTACAACCTGGCCAACATCATCGCGGTGGTCGGGCCGGAGGGGATGGTGGTGATCGACACCGGCATGGACACCGGCCAGGCGCGGGCGGTCCTGGCCGACTTGCGTCAGCTGACTGACGCCCCGGTGGCGGCGATCGTCTACACCCACCACCACAGCGACCACGTGCAGGGCACCTCCGCCCTGGTCGACCCCGACGACGTCGCCGCGGGAAGGGTGCCGATCTACGCCCATTCGTCGCTGCTCGCCGAGTACCAGCAAGAGACCGGGCTGATCGGCCCGGTCATGGGGGCGAGGGCGATGGCGATGTACGCCATGGTCCTCGACGGCGCCGACATGGACGGCATGAACGCCGGGATCGGCCCGAGGTTCGTCCCCGGGCCCAACGGGTTCGTCGCCCCGACCCACGTCTTCGACGACCGTCTCGGGGTGACGGCCGGTGGGGTGCGCCTGGAGATGTACCACGTGCCGAGCGAGGCGGCCTCGGAGATCTGCGTGGTGCTCCCCGACGACGGGGTGCTGTGCTCGGCCGAGGTGATCCAAGATCACGGGTTCCCGAACCTCTACACGCTGCGCGGCGCCAAGTTCCGGGACCCGAAGGCCTGGTACGAGAGCATCGACTTGATGGCAACAGTGGCAAATCGCTGCGAGCAGATGGTCCTCCAGCACGGCCCGCCGGTCACCGACCGGGCCGAGATGCGCCAGGTGCTGCGCGACTACCGCGACGCCATCCAGTACACGCTCGACCAAACGATCCGCTGGGCCAACCGGGGTCTGGCCAAAGACGAGATCGCCCAGGTGGTGAAGCTGCCCCCGCACCTGGCCGGAAACCGGCGGTGGCTTCAGCCGTTCTACGGATCGGTCGCCCACGCGGTGCCGGCGATCTACAGCGGCTACATCGGCTGGTTCGACGGCGACCCCGTGGCGCTCGACCCCACTCCGAGGGCGGAGCAGGCCGACAAGCTGGTCGGGGCTATGGGCGGCCGGGCGGCGGCCCTCGAGCGGGCAGCAGGCGCGCTGGAGTCCGGCGACGCCCGCTTCGCCGCCGAGCTGGCGACGTATGTGATCCGCCTCGACCCGACCGACATGGATGCCCGCCAGGTGAAGGCCGCCGCCTACCGGAGCTTGGGCTATGCCGCCGTGAACGCCACCTGGCGGGGCTTCTACCTGACCGGCGCCCGGGTGCTCGACGGCACTCTCGATCCTGCCCCGATCTACCAGATGGGGGTGGAGATGACCGTGACCGACGAGCTGCTCGGTTTGCTGCCGGCCCGGATGCTGGTCGAGTCCGCCCCGCCCCGGCTGAAGGCCGAAGAGGTCCTCGACCTCGAGGTGTGCACCGGCTGGTGCTTCACCGATGTCGGAGAGAGCTTCACCATCACCATCCGCCGGGGTGTGGCGGTGGTCGAGGCCGTGCCGGCCGACTCCCTGGCCGACGGTTCGGTCCCGACGGCGGTCGCTGCCAGCGGGAGCCGCCCGGCGCTCGGTGCTGCCCTGGTGGGCGTCGTCTCTCCCGCCGACTTCCTCGGCCGCCCCGGTGTGCACGTGGGGGGCTCGTCCGAGGCGCTCGCCTCGTTCCTCGGCTCCTTCGAGCAGCTCGGAGCCGACTGGCCCAACTTCTACCTGCGGTAGCGCTGCGCCATCTCTGGCAGACGAGCAGGCACCGCCCGGTAGCTCGGATCCTCCGCCGGTAGCATTTGCCGGCGTGGGGGGACCACCCGACCTCGCGCCCGAACCGAGTGTGGATGCAACGGCGTTGGCCTCACGGCGTGGAGCGGCGGAGGGCGAGGGAGCGGGTCCATCACCTCGGGCCGGTTTCGTAGGCCGCCGAGACGAGCTGGGACAGCTTCGTACCGAGCTTAAGCGAGCGTCGGCCGGACAGCATCGTCTGGTCGTGGTCGAAGGAGATGGGGGGATCGGCAAGACCAGCCTCGTCGGCCAGCTCGCCGACTCGTTGTCCAACGGTGTCGTCATCGGGGCCAGCGGTGAGGAGTCGGAGTCGGACCTGGCGTGGGGCGTCGTCAGCCAGCTCGTGGCCGGTCTCGGGCGTCACGATCGTCGGTCGAACCCACGGGCTCGGCCTCCAGCCCCCGGAGCCGATCCCCTGGCGGTCGGCGCCGGGTTGGTCGTGCGCATCGAGCGCCTGGCGGCCGATGTCCCGGTCGTCCTGATCGTCCTCGACGATCTCCATTGGTGCGACCCGATGTCGGCCACGGCGTTGTTGTTCGCATTGCGCCGACTCGATGCCCACCCGGTGCTGACCGTTGCGGTCGCCCGGCCGCCGTTTCCCGGCGGGCTCGGCGACGGGTGGCGCCGGCTGGTCACGGCCCGAGGACGGTCGCTGCGCCTGGGCGGCCTGGGGGATGACGAGCTGGTCGCGCTGGCGGCCCGCCTCGGCCGCCCGGTGTCATCGCGCGCCGCCAAGCGGGTCCGACACCACACCGGTGGCCACCCGCTGTGGGCGACGACGCTCCTCTTGGAGCTGGCATCTCCTGAGCTGGAGGGCCGCGAGGGTGCGCTGCCGGTCCCCTCTGACCTGGCAGGGGCGATACGCGCTCGGCACGCGGCGTTGTCCAGGCCGGCCCAGGCGCTGGTGGCAGCCGGCGCCGTGCTCGGCGAACGGTTCGCCGCTCCCGTCGTAGCAGCGCTCGCCGGCCTCGCCGATCCCGCAGCGGCATTCCAAGAGGCGATCGACGCCGGCCTGCTCTCCGAAGCGCCGGCGCCGACGGGCACCTCGACCATCTTCGTCTTCACTCATCCCCTTGTCCGAGCGGCGATCTACCAGGACCTCGGACCGGTCCGCCGGTCCCGACTGCATGGGGGAGCCGCCGGGTTGACCTCGGGCCCTGAAGCCCTGTCCCATCTGGCCGCCGCCGCCCTCGCCCCGAGCGAAACGGTCGCCGCCGAGCTCGAAGCCGCCGGCAACGCCGAGGCGGACGGGGATGACCTGGCGTTGGCCCAGCTACATCTCGACGCCTCCGTACGCCTGAGCCCGCCCGGGGGGGGACGCGAGCGACGGGTGCTCGCGGCGATGGAAGCACATCTGCGAGCGAGGGACCCCGGGCGAGCGAGGGCCTACGCTCGGGATGTCGCGCGGGCAGAACCCGGGCACCGGCGCGACTACATGCTCGGCTACCTGGCGCGAAGCGAGGGACGCCTGGCCGACGCCGAGGCGCTTCTCCTGAGGGTCTGGGACCGGCTCGACGCTCCGGAGGAGGCATCGGGTCGCGGCGCCCGGAGCTCGCCGCGCGAAGGACTCGGCGAGCCTCCCGGCGTGCCCACAGGCTCCTCGCAGGCTCACGGAGGCGACGCCGAGCTGGCGGGCAAGGTCGCGGTCGAGCTTGGCGCTATTGCCCACGCACGATGGTCGGCTCCGGACCTGCTCCACTGGGCGAATGCCGTCCTCGCCAGCGATGAGAGAGCCTCGGTCCACAGAGCCTCGTTGTTGCACCTGGCCCGCTACTTCAAGGCGGTCGGGCTCGCACTCGACGGTGCGTGCGCTGAGGCCATGGCCCTTGTAGGGACCGCCCCGCCAGGAGCCGTGGAGCTGCACGAGCTGGTTGCCCGGGGGATGGCAAGGCTGTGGAGCGACGACCTGGTCGGTGCCTACGACGACCTGTCGCTTGCGGCCAGCAGGACCAAGGCCGGGGAGGTGCTGCACGTCGGACAGCCTCTCGCCCTGTTGGCCGAGACCTGCTATCGCCTCGGGCGCCTCGAAGAAGCCGCTGCCCACATCGAGCTGGCCTGCGCCATCGTCGACGCCAGCGGCTGGCGCTGGGACTGGCCTGCCGCTCACGCCCGAGCAGGCTACGTCGCGGCTGCCACCGGCGATCTCCCCACCGCCGAGGCACATGCGGGTGTCATCACCGAGACCGCCAGCCGCATGGCCGCAGAACCAGGCGGGCAGGAGCGCCTCAGGGGCTGGGTCGCAGCGGCAACCGGGGTGAACGTGGCCCTGGCCCTCGCACGCGGCGATCCACAGGCCCTGCTCACTGGCGCGGCCCCCGCAGTCGAGGTCGCCGGCTCGGTCGAGCCCGGTATCTCGCCCTTCGGGCCCGTGCTGGCAGAGGCGCTCGTGGGGCTTGGCCGCTTGGAGGATGCAGCAGCGGTGCTCGACGTCTACGACAAGCGGGCAGCGGAACTGGGCCGGCGGTCCGCGCAGATGAGCTCCGCCAGGGTGCGGGGCAGCTTGTGCGCCGCCAGAGGAGACCTCGAAGGTGCACGGCTGGCTTTCGACGCCGCGCTCGAGCTGGGCCGGTCCCTGCAACTTCCCCTCGAGTCGGGCCGGCTCCGGCTCGCCTACGCCGACGCGCTCGCAAGGAGCGGAGACCGGCGCGGAGCAACCGCGTACCTGCGGGCCGCCCGGGCCATCTTCGCCCGCACCGGCGCGCTCGCCTACATGAAGCAGGCAGACGCCGCCCTCGCATGCCTCGGGCCGGACAGCCACCCGGCCCCGGCGGAGGTTCTCACCGCTGCCGAGCACACCGTCGCCCGACTCGCCGCGAAACGCCTGACCAACCGCGAGATCGCCGAGCAGCTGGCCGTCAGCCCCAAGACGGTCGAGTACCACCTGTCCCACGTCTACGCCAAGCTCGCCGTGCACAACCGCGCAGAACTGGCCCAGCTGATAGGAGACGCCCTCGACGGGCCCAGCAGACCCTGACCACACCGAGGTCCCCCGAGCCGCGTCGTCAGCCGTTCTCGCACGTCAGCGAAGTCGCTGCGAGGTCTCCCGGAAGGTGCTCGCGCTCAGGTTGCTTCGGCGCTCACCGGTTGGTCGGTGCCGTCGCCGTCCACACCGGTGGCTCCGGCCGGCGAGCCGTCCCCGGCAGCCTCCGCTGCGAGGGCAGGCGCCGGGTTCGCCCACGGATCGCCCGCGACGGCATTGGCGAGCGGCCGCTTCCCACTCGCAAGGGCCCGCCGGTCCCGCCAGAGGAGGAGCACACCGAAGACGATCCCGGCTCCCACGAAGGCGAGCGCAGCCACCTCCACGGCATCGCCGCCGCCGCCGTGGGGGAGCCAGATGTACTCGTCGAAGAACCGGGAGAGTCCCCAGAGCGTGACAGCCCCGGTCGTGAGGAGGCCGAGCGGACTTCCCCGCCGGGCGATCAGCTTCTCCACCTGCATCAGGATCAGCCAGATGACGAAGCACTCGATCGCCTGGATGATCGGTACGGGCACACGCTTTCCGACTTCGCCGGCGTAGTACATCCCGTACCAGGCATTCGTCCGACGTCCTCCACCGGCGATCATCAACTGGGGACCGAGGAGACGACCGACGGCCCAGGCGAGGACGAGGACGGGCGCCACGATGTCGGCCGCCACGGAGAGCTTCAGCTCCTTGCACCACCGGTGCGTCACGTAGAAGCCCGTCGGTACCCCGAAGGCGAGGCCACCGAAGCTCGAGAGCCCGCCGTGCCAGACGGCGAATATCCCGACCGGATCGTGCACGTACATGCTGAGGTTCGCGAGCACGTGGACGAGGCGGGCGCCCACTATGGCAGCGGCGATGATCCAGACGAAAGCTTTGCCGAGCCAGCTGTCCGAGTAGCCGTGGGCCCGGAGGCGGCGTGCGAAGTAGCGGTAGGCGAACCAGAAGGTGATCGCGAGGCCGATGCCGTAGGTGTGCACCTCGAGCGGCCCGATGTGGAACGCGATGGGAATCGGCTTCACGACCACATCACGGTCACCAGTATTCCCGAAATCGCAGCGTTGTCCGTCTCGGTCCGGTCGCCCGGTCGCCCGGCGCCGTGGGCGGGCGAGGCATGCCCGACCGGAGAGCGGTCAGGCGAGCCGCTCGACGATCATCGCCATGCCCTGGCCACCACCGACGCACATCGTCTCGAGGCCGATCGTCTTGTCGCTTTCCTCGAGGCCGTTCAAGAGGGTGGTCATGATGCGCGCTCCTGTCATGCCGAACGGATGGCCGAGCGCGATCGCACCTCCGTGGACGTTCAGCTTGTCCCATCCGACCCCGAGGTGCCGGGCCGAGGGGATCACCTGTGCAGCGAAGGCCTCGTTTATCTCGACCAGGTCTACGTCCTCCATGCCCATGCCTGCCCGCCGGAGCGCCTGGCGGCTTGCCTCGATCGGCCCGAGGCCCATGATCTCGGGGTGGAGGGCGCTCACGCCGCTCGCGACGATCCGCGCGAGCGGCCTCAGGCCGAAGTCGGCCGCCATGGTGTCGCTCATCACGACCACCGCGGCCGCGCCGTCGTTGAGAGGGCAGGCGTTGCCGGCGGTGACCCGGCCGTCCGGCCTGAACGCTGGCTGCAGCTTGGCCAGTCCTTCGAGCGTCGTGCCGGGCCGCGGGCCGTCGTCGCTCGTCACCTCGGTCCCGTCGTAGAGGACGACCGGCGTGATCTCCCGCTCGAAGAACCCGTTCTCCTGGTTGGCGACGGCTCGGCTCTGCGAGAGGCAGGCGAACTCGTCCATCTCCTCGCGGCTGACGTTCTCGTACTCGGCGACGTTCTCCGCCGTCTGGCCCATGGCGATGTAGATGTCGGGCAACCCCTCGCGCGGTGCCCATGGCTCGGCTCCGCCCTCTGACCTCTTCGCCGTGTGCTCCTCGGCGTCGGCGAAGAGGGCGTTGTGCGTGCCGGGCACGCCGTCCGAGCTGCCGCTGAAGAACCGGCTCGTGGTCTCGACCCCGCCGGCGACGAAGACGTCACCCTCGCCGGCCTTGATGGCGTGGGCCGCCATGCGGATCGTCTGCAGAGACGACGAGCAGTACCTGTTGACCGTCACGCCGGGGCAGCCGTCGAGGCCGGCGAGCACCGCCACCACCCGTGCGACGTTGAAGCCGGCTTCACCTGCCGGCTGGCCGCAGCCGAGAAGAAGATCCTCGACGAGGTCGGGACTGACCTGCGGCACCTTTGCGAGCAGGGCCTTCACGACCTGTGCTGCGAGATCGTCCGGCCTCATGTCCTTGAGCGAGCCCTTGAAGGCTCGACCGATCGGACTTCGCGCTGTGGCGACTATCACCGCTTCAGTCATGGGGGCGAGTGTAGGGGCGAGGTCGCCCCCGGCACCCCCCTTGACCAGCCCGGAAGGTCATTCGTCGAGCCGTCGCGCGGCGCGTCCGGACGTCTCCGGAACAGCGGCTGTAACAAACCTTCGATCACGTGACGAAGTAGTCGGATTCGTGACGATTCTTCACTTTGTCAACATCAGTCACACAACTGTCGTTCAACTGACGAAATGCGGTTGACTCTATGCGTCCCGCTGCATAGTTTCACGGCCCGTGCTCGGGGAGAGGGGCTCAGCCGGCATCCGCCGCGCGCTTCGGCGCGTCCCCATGTTCTGGTCGCTCTGCGGCGCCCTCGCAGCTGCTCTGCTGCTGGGCTCCGTGCCCGGAGCCTTCGGAGCCGTCGGTGCTCACGGCACGGTGCTCTCCGGCGCCGTGGGGCGGGCACCGAGAGCCCGCAGAGCGCCGCGAGCGACCCTTGTCAGCCTGAGCCGGCTGGTTGGAGCAGAGCGCCAGTTCCGCGACGGAGTGAAGCGGGCCGGCGACAGGCAGGGCGCCCGATCGCAACCCCCCGTGGTCTTTCCCTTCGCGGATCCTCGTATTGCCGTGCCGGTGTCCGAGTGGACTCTCGACCAGGGCGTGGACATCGCCACCATCGGAGAGGCCTGTGGGTCTTCCGCGGTCGAGGTCGCGATGTCGAAGGGCGTGATCGTGCAGGAGGGCATCGCTGGCTTCGGCCCGGCGGCACCCGTGGAGTATGTGACGAGCGGACCGCTCGCCGGCAGGTACGTCTACTACGGCCATGCTCTTCCGGCCCTCGTCCCTGTCGGTGCCCACGTGCATGCGGGCCAGCCCATCGCCGAGGTCGGGTGCGGCGAGGTCGGCTACTCGACCGGGCCGCACATCGAAGTCGGCTTGAGCGCACCGGGAGGGCCGACGTGCTGCCCGGGTTTCGGCGAGACATCGCCGTACATGGAGCAGGTGCTCCTCCGCACGCTGCGCTGACACGGCGGCCGCCACTCCTCGATCTGGGTCCACGCGGCCGGGCCTCGACCGCGACCTTGCGCTCACGGCGAGAGCACCTCTCCGTACGCCGTGCCGCGTGCACGCGGGCCGGCGCGGCTGCGGAATTGGAGCGGCCCCGGGTAGCCGTCGGCTTGCGCCTTCGTACTTCCCGGGGCCACGCTCCTGGCGACTCGTGGCTCTCCGCAATGCGGGTGCCTGGCGGCTGCCCACCTGCGCCCGGCGCTCCGGCTCCGAAGAACCGGCTCCCCGGGTTGAGTGCCCGTGTCACCTCTCCTTGGCGGAGAACGCCTCATGTTCCTCCTTCGGTCTCCCTTGCGGGCGACCCTCGGTGGAGCACTAGTCACCGGCTCTGAGAGCCCCTTGCGGAAACCCTCTCGTCCGGGACACCGGCAACGGGCTACCCTTGCGGGCTTCCTGTCCCCGGACCTCTCCTTCGGCGAGGGTTCCTTGCGGTTCCCCCTCCTCAAGAGCGGCGCTCCGAGCTTCCGGCTTTCCTTTCGGTCTGCCTGTCCTTCGGCGCTACTAAGGCGTCTCCGTCCTTGGTGCCCACATCTTCGCCAGCCGCCGATGGTGCGTCAAGCGCAACCGGCGTAATTCCGAGCTTTTGAACAGGTAGGGTGCAATTTCCCCCGGTCATCCCCAAGGTGTCCACATCGACCCTGTTCAAGCTGACCGGCAAGCATGCGAACGGCTAGCGTCGCCGCATCGGAGGACACGAGTGAGCGACTGGGACGGACGAGGCCTACCGCCTGCAGCAGAGGCGAGGCTTAGGCGCGCAGAGAGCGGTGGGCCGGGCAGCAGCCTGCTCAAGATCTCGGGCCAGGCGGCACTCGAAGGATGTGGCTTCAGCGTGGTCGGGGAGGCCATGGGCTGCATCGTCCACCACATCGGCTGGCAGGGTTTCGGTGGATGCGGCTACTACGGCGCCGGGGGCTTCGGGCAGGCAGGGCTGCTCGGCGGGCTCGGCTCGTACGGACCCGGTCCGGTCACGAGCGGGCGGTCCGCCGGATACGTCGGGTTCGGCGCCTATGCCGAGGCCATGTACCACGGCTACGACACGGCCATCCTCCGCATGCTCTACGAGTGCAAGGCGCTCGGGGCGGACGGCGTCGTCGGAGCGCGACTGCAGGTCACCTACCTCGGCGAGGGGAACCGGGAGTTCCTCGCCTACGGCACGGCCGTCAAGGCCCACAGCAAATCCCGCCCGGCCAACCTCTTCTCCACCGAGCTGCAGGGTCACGACGTGGCGAAGCTCCTCCACGGCGGCTGGGTACCCGTCTCGATCTGCGTCGGCATCTCGGTGGCGGTCCGCCACGACGACTGGGTCACCCTCAACCAGGCGTCCACCTGGTCCGGCAACACCGAGGTGCGGGGGTACACCGATCTCGTCAACCACGTGCGAGCCGACGCCCGGCACCAGTTCCAGCGCCGCTGCGCCGCTTACGGCGGCGACGGCGCCGTCATGTCGTCGATGTCACTCGACGTCTGGGAGCAGGAGGTGGCCGAGAACCATCGCGACCACGTGGCGCTCTCGGCGGTGACCGGTACCACCATCGCCCGGTTCCACAAAGAGGAGCACGCCATCACCTCCACCCTCAGCATCCTCCCGATGAGGGACACTCCAGTGCCGACAGGAAGGAAGACATGAGCATCGAGACGACCGATCTCGGCATTCCCGAAGATGCGATGCGGCGCCTGGCCGAGATGCGCCCCGGCCAGCCGGGTGCCCTGTTCACGAGCGACCTCAGCGTCAACGAGTTCCTCCTCGTCCGGGAGGCGGGCTTCCGGCCGCTCGGCCTCGTGCTCGGCTCGAGCATCTACCACGTCGGCATCCAGGTGGGCCGCTGGTCGCGGAACATGGAGCTCGACACTTTGTCCCAGGCCATGTACCACGCTCGCGAGCTCGCGATGACGAGGATGGAAGCAGAGGCCTCGGCTCTCGGAGCCGACGGGATCGTCGGTGTCCGCCTCGACATCGAGTTTAAGGAATTCGGCAACGACATGGCCGAGTTCATCGCGGTGGGCACCGCTGTCGTCTCGGAGGACGGGGGCGGGAGCTGGCGCAACAACAAGGGGCAGCCCTTCACCTCGGACCTCTCCGGGCAGGACTTCTGGACTCTCGTGCAGGCCGGCTACGCGCCGCTCGGCATGGTCATGGGGAGCTGCGTGTACCACATCGCCCATCAGGGCGCGTTCCGCGCCATGGGCAACGTGGGGCGCAACGTCGAGATACCCCAGTACACCGAGGCGCTCTACGACGCGCGTGAGCTCGCCATGAGCCGGATGCAGGCCGAGGCCGAGCAGCTGCACGCGGAGGGCATCGTGGGTGTGCAGCTCCTCTCGCTCCCGCACAAGTGGGGTGGCCACACGACCGAGTTCTTCGCCGTCGGCACCGCCGTGAAACCGCTCCGGGCCGACCACGTCATCGCGAAGCCCCAGCTGACTCTTCCGCTCACCGACCACTGAGGAGAGAGACGTCGCGTGGCAGGAGAGCTCGAACCACGAGACGTGGAGCTGCTCGCAGCCTCGCTCAGGGCGGACAACTCGGATCTTGACGCCTATCACAGCGTCCTCTCGAGGACGATCGGGGACCTCCTGCCGGCGGGGATGGTCGAGGTGGAACGGGAGCGCTCGCTCTCCGACCGCATGGCCGGACGGTCGGGTAGGGCCACCGCCATCAGTCTCCACCTGGGTGAGCGGACGCTCGAGCTGCGAGCCGTGAGAGGGCGGCTCGTGGCGACCGCGGCGCAGGAAGTCCGCGGCGTCGTCATCAGCCGGCGCGAGATAACGGTGGCGGAGTGGGCCCAGCTGCTCGCGAACTACCTTGCGGCGATCGCACGAGAGAGCGCCGAGGCGCGCGAGGCCCTCGGCCGCCTGCTCGGACAGGAGGGCGCGTGACCGTCTACGAGAGGACGCCGGAGACCACACCGTCCCGGCATCCCGAGCGGGCGCGCTACGACGCCGACACGGTGCACTCGATCCTCGACGAGGCTCTCATCGGGCACCTCGCCTTCGTGGTCGACGACGTACCCCAGGTGCTCCCGACGCTCTTCGTGCGGGTGGACGAGAGCATCTTCCTCCACTTCTCGACCGGTGCCGGGCCGGCGCGGCTGGCGAAACGGCGCTGGGGCATACCTGTCAGCTTCGAGGCGACGCTCGTGGACGGGCTCGTCCTCGCGCGCTCGACGTTCAACCACTCGGCCAACTACCGCTCAGTCGTCGTGCACGGCAAGCTCAGCCTCGTCGACGACAAGGCGCGAAAGCGCGAGGTGATGCGCCAGCTCGTGGAGAAGATCGTCCCCGGCCGCAGCGAGGACGCCCGTGGGCCGGACGACAGGGAGCTCCGTCAGACGGCGGTGATGGAGCTTCCCCTCGAGACGGTGTCGGCGAAAGTCCGCACTGGCGATCCGAAGGACGACGCCCGAGACATGAAGAGGGAGTGCTGGGCCGGGGTCGTGCCCCTCCTCTACGGCCGTGGCGCGCCGGTGCCAGCGGCCGACCTGGGGGCCGGGATCACCATCCCGCGCTACTTGGGGCCGCAGACGCCACGATGAGAGCCGTCGTTCAGCGAGTCGCCTGGGCCAGGGTGACCGTGGGCGGCGACGTCGTGGGATCTATCGAACGCCCGGGCCTCTGTGTGCTCGTGGGCGTGACGCACGACGACACGAGAGACGACGCCTGCCAGCTCGCGGCGCGGCTCTGGAACCTGCGCATCATGGCCGACAGGGAGGGCCGCATGAACCTCGCCCCGGCCGAGACGAACGCGCCCCTCCTCGTGATCAGCCAGTTCACCCTCTACGGCGACACGAGCAAGGGGCGTCGTCCCTCCTGGCTGAAGGCTGCTCCCGGTGACGTCGCCGAGCCTCTCGTCGCTCTTCTCGTCGCCGAATTGCGCCGTTTCGGGGCGGAGGTGGCGACGGGACGCTTCGGTGCCGAGATGCTCGTCGAGCTCGCCAACGACGGTCCGGTGACGGTGCTCCTCGAACTGGGCAACTGACCGCGGTGCGGTACCTGGTCTTCGGCGCGGGGGCGGTAGGCGGGGCGCTCGGCGGGAGGCTCCAGCAGAGCGGGCACGACGTGGTGCTCATCGCCCGCGGGCCGCACCTCGACGCGCTGAGGCGCCGTGGTCTCGAGCTGCGGGATCCCGTTCGCACCGCCGTCCTCCGAGTGAGCGCCGTCGGCTCGCCGGCCGAAGCGCGGCCCCGGCGGGACGACGTCGTGATCCTCGCCGTGAAGAGCCAGGAGACCGAGGCGGCGCTTCGGGCGCTCGCCGCCGCAGCCCCGCCCGAGGTCGCCGTGGTCTGCGCGCAGAACGGCGTCGAGAACGAGCGCACCTGTCTCCGTCACTTCGAGCGGGTGTACGGCATGAGGGTCTTCGTGGCCGCCACCCATCTCGAGCCGGGTGTGGTGGAGATTGGCACGGCTCCAGTCTCGGGCATCCTCGACCTCGGCGGCTACCCTGCCGGGCGCGACGAGATCGTGGAGGAGATCGTCGGGGATCTGCAGGCGGCAGGTTTCGACGCGGAGGGGCGAGCGGACGTCATGCGGTACAAGTACCGAAAGCTCCTCTCGAACCTGTGGAACGCCGTCGAGGCGGCCGTCGGGGTGCGCGACGACCCTGTGGCGAGCGCGCTCGGTGAGGCGGCGCGCGACGAGGCGCTCGCCTGCTTTGCTGCCGCGGGAATCGAGCTCGGCGAGGACAATGGTGACGCCGAGCGGCAGAGGTTGCGGGGGGCGGTCCAGCCGGTCGCGGGCGAGGAACGTGCCGGCGGTTCGTCCTGGCAGAGCCTCAAGCGAGGGACCGGCAACATCGAGGCCGACTACCTGAACGGCGAGATCGTCCTCTTGGGCAGGCTCTACGGGGTGCCGACCCCCGTGAACGCCCGCCTGCAGCGGGTCGCCGGCGGGATGGCCCGCAGCAAGGCGCAGCCGGGCTCGCTCGCGCCGGCGGACCTACTGTGAGCGGAGAGGCGGATCCGGCGGCGGAGCCCGTCGAGCACGCTCGCCGGATCATCGCCTCTGCCTGCAGGCTCGTCGCGCTCACGGGTGCAGGCATCTCCACCGAGGCGGGCATCCCGGACTTCAGGGGGCCGAGTGGCATCTGGACCAAGGACCCAGCGGCAGAGCGGCTCTCGACGCTCTCGCACTACCTCGAGGAGGAGCAGACGAGAAGGCGGTCCTGGGCGAGCCGTCTCGGTGCGCCGGTCTGGTCGGCGAGGCCCACGGCAGGCCACGCGGCGCTCGTGGAGCTCGAGCGCCGCGGCGTGCTCCACACGATCGTCACCCAGAACACCGACGGGCTCCACCAGCTCGCCGGCAGCTCGCCGGAGCGGGTCGTCGAGATACACGGGACGTCGCACCTCACCATCTGCTGGTCCTGCGGTGACAGGCAGCCGACCCTTTCCGTCCTCGAACGGGTGCGGGCAGGTGACACGGACCCACGGTGCGAGAAGCCCCGTGGTGACGCCTTGTGCGGGGGGATCCTCAAGACGGCGACGGTGAGCTTCGGGCAGTCGCTCGACCAAGACGACCTCGAGCGCGCCCGGCGCGCTGCGGCGCGCTGCGACGTGCTCCTCGCGATCGGCACGACGCTCGAGGTGCAGCCCGTCGCCGGCATGGTTCCGATAGCGAAACGTAGCGGTGCCCGCATACTCATCCTCAACCGCGGACCGACGCCGTACGACACGATGGCCGACGTCGTTGTGAGCGGCCGGATAGGGGAGATCCTGCCGGTTCTCGCCGCCTGACAAGCTCGGCGTGCCGGCCTGCCGGCAATGAGAGTCAGGCGAGCCCGAGCTCGCCGAGCGTGGCCTCGAGAGGCCGGCGCGCTTGTGCCGGTGTCACTCGCTCCACAGCCACCGACGTCGCCGCCACCCATGTGGCGGCCTCCGCCAGCGCGGTGGCGATCCCCACGCCGGCCTCGGCGATCGGCACCTGCTCCTCCACATGCACGCTCCGGGCGACAAGCGTCCCGTCGTCCCGGGCGGGATCCACCCGGGCGACCAGCCGGTCGCCGAGAAGGACGGGCATCGAGAAGTACCCGTGCACCCGTTGAGGCTTCGGCACGTAGGCCTCGAGCCGGTGGCGGAACCCGAAGACCTGCTCCACGCGCGGCCTGAACCAGATCGTCGAGTCGAAGGGCGAGAGCAGGACACCTCGCGACCGCCGAGCCCTCGTGCCCGCCGCGAGCGCCGTCGGGTCCAGCAGGGCAGGCCGCGTCCAGCCCTCCACCGTGACTTGCTCGAGCCCGACGTCGGGCAGCGCCGCTGCGACGACTCTGGTGAGCAGACCGCAGTAGGCGGCGAGGTCGGGCACCGTGGCGATGCCGAGAGCTCGCGCCGCGTTGCGGACGAGATGGGCAATCTGCTCGTCCCGGGGCGGCGCGGTGTCGAGCAGATGAGACGGGAGGGAGCGCTCGGGCAGGTCGTACACACGCTGAAAGCCCACCCGCTTCGTGCAGACGACGTCGCCGATGTCGAGCAGCCACTCCACGGCGACCTTCACGTCCGACCAGTCCCACCAAGGGCCGCCTTTCTTCGCCCCCCCGAGCTGGTTCGCCGTGAGCGGGCCCTCGGCTCTCAGCTTGGCCAGCACCTCGCCGCACACCCGCTCGGCGTCGTCGAGGTGGTGCCAGCGCCGGCCTCTTCTGCGCCGGTCCTCGCGCTTGAAGCCGAAATTGGGCCAGTCCTCGATGGGAAGGACGCAGGCGGCGTGGGACCAGTACTCGAACGCGTTGGGGTGACCTGCCTTCGCGTCGGTACCCCAGTAGGCGCTCTCGATTCTCTTGCGGGGCAGGGCGCCGAGGCGTGAGTAGGCGACGAGCTCGTGCGAGCGGGCGAGCACCGAGATCGTGTCCAGCTGGACTGCCCTCAGATGCCGGAGGAGCCCGAGGGGACCTCCTGTCGGGCGGGACCCGACGAGACCCTGGGCGCGCAGGGCGATGCGCCTCGCCTCTCCGGCCGAGAGATCGGCCGATCGCGTCGTCGCTGCACGCCCCACAGCGAGGTATTTAGCAGCCCGGGACGTCCCGGCAGGCTGGAACGGCCCGAGGGACCGCTAGACCTCGGGCGTGGATCCTCGTGGAGCTTTGGGCAAGCTGGGCCACCCGGGCGGGTTCGGGGCGGCCGTTCGCACGCTGGCCGTGCCCGGGACTGCGGCTGCTGTCGGGGCGCGGCTCCTGCCGAACACGCTCGTGCTCACGCAGTGGCTGCCCGATGCCACCCTCGACATCAGGGACATACCCGGCGTCTGCCGGTGGCGGGGTCCCGTGAACGACAGGCGAGAGGTTGCCCTCACGTTCGACGACGCGCCGGATCCCCGCTCCACGGTGGAGACCCTGCGGGCGCTCGAGCGCCTGGAGCTGCGAGCGACGTTCTTCTGTCTCGGCAGGTCGGCGCAGCGGGACGGTGGCCTCGTCCGCGAGATATGCGCCCGCGGCCACGAGATCGCAGCCCACGGTTACGAGCACGAGAGGCACGTCGCGCACTCGCGGCGCTGGGTGAAACGCGACGTCGCACGAAGCGCCGACCTGCTCGAGGGGCTCGGCGTTCGGCCGGCCTTCTTTCGGCCCTCCTACGGCCTCGTGACGGGTGCTCGGGCGTCTCAACCCGGGAGCGATCGTGCTGCTCCACGACAGCGACGTCGGTTCCCCACCGGGAACGGCCGACCGTGCCCGGTGGGCGCTCGGGCCGGTGTCCGAAGCGCTCGCCGAGCGGGGTCTCGTGGCGGTGACGATGTCGGAGCTCGTCTCGAAGTGAGGGCCGCCCGGGGCGCTCGGGCGTTCCGGAGCGCCACCCCGCCCGGCTCCTCGACGTCGCGACCTCGGCTGCGGACTGACCGAGCGTCAGTCGGCACCCGCCGGCTCCGGGCGGGGGATCCTCAAGTTTTGCCTCGCCAGCACCGATAATCCTCTCGTGGCCGATTCCGACCGCCAGGGTCGTCGCGCCCCCGAGGGTG